>DASYBT010000165.1:0-20881 GCA_036500585.1 Rhizomicrobium sp. | reverse complement strand
CGGCGTGGCGCGGGCGAAGCGCGCGCCGGAGTTCGGCGGCACCGCACCCAATGACGAACTCCAGTTCTGACCGCCCCGGCGAATTCGAACTGATCGCCGAGTTGTTCGCGCCGCTCGCCACCGATCCCGGTGCGTTCGGGTTAAAGGACGATGCGGCGGTGATCGCGCCGCCCGCCGGCCATGAACTTGTTCTCAAGACGGATGCTATCGTCGAAGGCGTGCACTTCTTCGCGGATGATCCAGCGGACACGGTTGCCAGGAAAGCGCTGCGGGTGAACTTGTCCGATCTCACGGCCAAGGGTGCTGTGCCGCTCGGCTATCTGCTGGCGCTGTCGATTCCATCGCGCGTCGGCATGGATTGGCTGCGCGGCTTCGCCGAAGGGCTGCGGGAGGATCAGGCGGCGTTCGGAATTTCTTTGTTCGGTGGCGACACGACTTCGACACCCGGTCCGATCTCGATTGCGATCAGCGCCTTCGGACATCTGCCGGTGGGATCGATCGTGCGCCGCTCAGGGGCAAACCCCGGCGACCTCCTCTACGTCTCCGGCACCATCGGCGATTCCGGCGGCGGATTGGCGTGCCTCAAAGGCGAGGGCGGTTCTCTTAGCAAGGAGCACCGCGAGTTCCTGATCCGCCGGTTCCGCGTGCCCGAGCCGCGCGTTGCGATGGGACCGGCGCTGCGTGGCATCTCGTCGGCGTCGCTGGACGTCTCCGATGGCCTGCTAGCCGATCTCGGCCACATCGCCGAGGTCTCGCGCGTGCGGATCGTGGTGGAAGCCGCGCGCCTGCCGCTGTCGCCGGCACTACGGGCGCTGAAAGGCGCACAGGCGGCCGTCTTCGCCGCCACCGGCGGTGACGATTACGAAATCGCCTTCACCGCCCCGGCGGAATGCCGTCGGCAAGTTGCGGAGTTGGCGAAACAATCAGGCACAGCCGTGACCGAAATCGGCCGCGTGGAAATGGGCCAAGGCGTCGTGCTGGTGGACGTCGCCGGGAGAGAAATCCCCTTGGCCCGCAAAGGCTTTACCCACTTCTGACCGGCTAACCAAACCTTAGGCCGGCTCTGCGATCCTCGCCGGCATGACCCGTGTGCTCCCGCTTATCCTGCTCGTCTGCCTTGCCGCTCCGGCCAGCGCCGCCGATGCTCCCAAGAAACCGCAGGAGCCAGGCACCAGCGTCGAAATGCCCTACCTGATCGCGCCGCTGGCGAGCGACGACCGGCTGGTCGCCTACGCCTATATCTCCAGCAAAATCCTGGCGACTTCGCCCTCCGCCGCCATGGACATCCGGGAAAAGATCCCCTTCATCCAGGATGCTTTCGTCCGCGACGTGAACGGCGCCACGATTGGAATGGCGAGCGATCCCGCCAAGATCGATTCGGCAAACCTCAAGGCCCGCATTCTGGCCGACGTCCGCCGCATCCTGGGTGCGGCCAAAGTGGCGGGAATCGAGATCGTAGCCGTGCAGATCGCGCCGCTCAGGCCCGGCTCCTAAGCCCTTTCCGCGCGGCAAAACTCACCAAAATCCGGCGTTGCGTCCGCGAACCGCTTTTGGCATGTTCCGCCGCCCTGACGGCAGGGATGACTCAGGGCTCGGGGAGCGCGCGTTCGGCGCTCGAAATCCGCACATTCAGTTCGAGGAAGAGACGATGAGCTTGCAGCTTATTCTGGTGTTGGTTTGCGGCGTGCTGGCGCTGCTTTATGGGGCGCTGACGATCGGCTCCGTGCTCAGGATGAGCCCGGGCAACGCGCGCATGCAGGAGATCGCGCAGGCGATCCAGGAGGGTGCGGCCGCCTACCTCAACCGGCAATACACGACCATCGCGCTGGCGGGTGTCGTCATCTTCATTCTTGCCTTCATCATTTTCGGCTGGCAGGTGGCCCTCGGCTACCTGATCGGCGCCCTGTTCTCAGGCGCGGCCGGCTACATCGGCATGAACGTGTCGGTGCGCGCCAATGTGCGCACGGCGGAAGCCGCCCGCACGGGCCTGGCCGCCGGACTTTCCATCGCCTTCCGCTCCGGCGCGGTGACGGGCATGCTGGTGGTGGGCCTCGGTCTCCTTGCCGTCGCCGGCTACTACACCTTTCTGACCCGCGGCCTCGGTCTCGACATCAACGACGAAGCGCAGGGCCGTATCATCGTCAATGCGCTGGTCGCGCTCGGCTTCGGCGCGTCGCTGATCTCGATCTTCGCCCGTCTCGGCGGCGGCATCTTCACCAAGGGCGCCGACGTGGGCGGCGACATGGTTGGCAAAGTGGAAGCCGGCATTCCCGAAGACGATCCACGCAACCCGGCCACCATCGCCGACAATGTGGGCGACAATGTCGGCGACTGCGCCGGCATGGCCGCCGACCTGTTCGAGACCTTCGCGGTGACGACCGTTGCCACCATGGTGCTCGCCTCCATCTATTTCACCGGTGAGACGCGCTCGGCGCTGATGCTCTATCCGCTGGGGATCGCCGGCATGTGCATCATCACGTCCATCATCGGCACGTTCTTCGTGCGCCTGGGCAAGTCCGGCAACATCATGGGTGCGCTCTACAAGGGCGTGATCGGCACCGGCGTATTGTCGCTCATCGGGCTGTGGCCGCTGACCAACTGGATTGTCGGCATGGACACGACCCTGGCGACGCCGACGGGCCAGACGTTCACCGGCGTGAGCCTCTTCTTCTGCGGCGTTGTCGGTCTCGCGGTCACCGGCGCCATCGTCTGGATCACCGAGTACTACACCGGCACGGGCCGCCGCCCGGTGAGCGTGATCGCCAAGGCGTCCATCACCGGCCACGGCACCAACGTGATTCAGGGCCTCGCGATTTCGATGGAATCCACGGCCCTGCCGGCCCTCGTGATCTGCGTCGGCATCATTGTGAGCTATTTGCTCGCCGGCCTGTTCGGTCTCGCCGTTGCCGTCTCCACGATGCTGTCGCTCGCCGGCATGATCGTGGCTCTCGATGCCTTCGGTCCGGTGACGGACAATGCCGGCGGCATTGCGCAGATGGCCGGACTGGAAGGCGATGTGCGCAAGACTACCGACGCACTCGACGCCGTCGGCAACACCACCAAGGCGGTGACGAAGGGCTACGCCATCGGCTCGGCGGGCCTCGGCGCGCTGGTGCTGTTCGCCGCCTACACCTCGGACCTGCGCTACTTCTTCAGCCACTCCGACATTTATCACTACTTCCAGGGTGCGTCGGAGCCGGACTTCAGCCTCGCCAATCCGTGGGTGGTGGTCGGCCTCTTCATCGGCGGATTGCTGCCGTATCTGTTTGGCGGCATTGCGCTGACGGCGGTGGGCCGCGCGGCCAGCGCCGTGGTGGAGGAGGTGCGGCGTCAGTTCCGCGAAATGCCGGGCATCATGCAGGGCACCACGAAGCCGGACTACGCGCGTGCCGTCGATCTGCTGACGCGCGCGGCCATCCGCGAGATGATCGTGCCGTCGCTGCTGCCGGTTCTGTCGCCGATCGTGCTGTTCGTCATCGTCGACTGGATCGCGGGCAAGGGGCAGGCGTTCGCCGCGCTCGGCGCCATGCTGCTGGGCGTGATCGTGACCGGCCTGTTCGTCGCCATCTCGATGACGAGCGGTGGCGGCGCGTGGGACAATGCCAAGAAGTACATCGAGGACGGCCACTACGGCGGCAAGGGCTCCGACGCCCACAAGGCCGCGGTGACCGGCGACACCGTCGGCGATCCGTACAAGGACACCGCTGGTCCGGCCGTGAACCCGATGATCAAGATCACGAACATCGTGGCCTTGCTGCTGCTGGCCACCCTGGCGCAGCGGTTCTGATCGTCAGCCACGTCGTGGAATGAAAAAGGGCGGGATCACTCCCGCCCTTTTTCTTTTTGCCTTGAATATATATAGCACATTGTGCTATAGTTCACCGTGCGAGAGCATCTCACCGTACGGGACGCCGATGCGCGTTTATCTAACGAAATGGTTCGCGCGCTTGCTCGGCAAGAGAAGATCGCTGGCCGGAGTTTGATGGATGCCGTGGCCCGTGCCGAAGCGGGTCTAATCGATGCAAACCTCGGAGGTGGGGTGATCAAGCAGAGGCTAGCCCGAAAGGGCCAAGGCCGCTCCGGAGGGTATCGAGCGTTGATCGCGTTCCGAGTGTCCGCTCGCGCGGTGTTCCTCTATGCGTTTGCCAAGAATGAACGGGCCAACATCGATGCCGACGAACTCGTCACATTGAAACAAATCGCCGAAACATGGCTCGCAGCGACCGAAACGAAAATCGATCGCGCCATCGCAGACGGTGCCTTGATCGAGGTGAAGTATGAAACCTAAGTCAAAGAAGCAAAGCGGTCTGACACGCGCATTGCTGGAGACGGCGGAAGATATGCACCGTTCCGGCATTCTCGATACAGCAAGTCTTGACAAGATCACCGCGCGCCATCGACCGGCGGATGCCGCGCCGGCCAGACAGCCGCTGAGCCCGCAGGAAATTCGACGAATCCGCGCGCGCACGCGGATGAGCCAGGCTGTCTTCGCGCGCTATCTGAACGTGACAGCGGGTTACGTTTCCCAACTTGAACGCGGCGCAAAACATCCAACGGGCGCGGCGCTCGCGCTGCTGAACGTGATCCGCCGCAAAGGTATAGAGGCTATATTATGATTTAGGCGCGGTCCGGCTACGGATACCCGCCGCCGCCGCCGCCCGGACCACCGCCGCCCGGATTCTCCGGGTTCTGCGCACCGATCGGGACGCCCGGTGTGGCGTTGAACAGCTGCTGCAGGAACGTCAGCTCGCGGCCCTTTGCCGGCGTCTCCCGTGCTTCGAAGGCGACCACGTGGCCGTCCTTCAGGCTGTAATGCCGGATATCGGCGACCTTGCCGTCCTTGTCGAAATGCACCGCCATGATGGAGCGCGTCTCCACCGTCGGATCGAAGAAGGCGACCTGCTTTTCGACGCTGGAAATGTAAAACCACGCATCGCCGCTGAAGGCGGCCTGGGTGGAGGGATCGCCGAGGCGCTGCTGAACCGTGGTCTTGTCGTCGACGCCGATCTTGATGGCGGCCTCGCCGATCGGATCGGGCAGATAGCCGCGCTGGTTCACCACCGGGGTGCAGGCAAGCAGGAGGGCGGCGACTGAAACGACGAAAGCGATACGCATGGGCAACCCTGTTTCGACCTTCCCCCGGGCCAATTGTGCTACCTTCGGTTCGCGGTTCTGGCAAGGGAGTGGAACGTCGCGTGCTGAGCCTCCGGCGAAAGAAAGAAGACCGTGCGGCCGCGCAAATGATTTGTGCGGCTCTGCTGGCGCAGGCGCGAAAACCGGCTTTCTTCGTCGAACTGAGGGTGCCGGATACGTTCGACGGCCGCTTCGATCTGGCCGTGCTTCACGCCTGGCTGATGCTGGAGAGGCTTCGCTCGGCCGGATACGGCATGGTGGCGCAAGCCCTGGTGGACGACATCTTCGTCAATTTCGATGAAGCCCTTCGCGATTTGGGTGCGAGCGACATGAGCATGGGCCGCAAGCTGAAGAAGATCGCGAATGCCTTTTACGGCCGCCTGTCGGCCTACGGCAGCGCCGCGGACATCGATGCCTTGGCGGCTGCCATCGGGCGCAATGTTTATCGCGGCGAGGCGGCGCGGGCGGGCGATGCCGCGCGGCTGGCAACCTACGCACTGGTCTGCCGTTCTCAACTGGCCCAGTGGACTCCCGAGGACGGTTCGCCCGTATTCGGTCCTTTGCCGCAGATTGTGAACGCCTGATGCCGAGTGCGCCGCCGCTTTCCAATGTTATTGATCTTGCCGTATTGCCGCAGGCTGGCGAGGAACTGGTGATCGCACCGAATGCGGGACAGCGCTCCCGGCTGGCGGAATGGACCGGCGTCGATGCCGTGGATCATTTCGAGGCGCGGGTGACGGTCAAGAAACTCTCGCCGTCGCGCTTCGGCTATGAAGCCGACGTAAACGCCGACGTCGTCCAGAGCTGCGTGGTCACATTAGAGCCGGTGCGGTCGCATCTCGCCTTTCAGTTCGCACGCGAGTTCCATCTCGTACGGAGCGCCTCCCGCTTGCCGGACGAGGCCTTCGGTCCCGAGGCCGCCCAGGACGATGTCCCGGAGGAAATCACGGACACCAAATTCGATGTGGCGGGCCCGGTGCTGGAGGAATTTGCCCTGGCCATCGATCCCTACCCTCGGGCGCCCGGCGTCGCTTACCGGCCGGAGCCGGAGCCGGAAGAAGCCCGGGAAAGCCCCTTCGCCGCCCTGAAGCGCTTGAAAAACACGGGCTAGACGCCGCGCTTTCTGCGCTTGAATCCTGACTCCGTTTCGGGTTCACTCCGCGCCTTGTTTTTGAAGCCCGCCGGCCGTCCAAGCCGCCTCGCGGGCAGTCCCTGCGAGCGAAGGAGTTGCACCGCCATGGCGGTCCCCAAGAGAAAGACATCACCGTCCAGGCGGAATATGCGCCGGTCACACCATCGCCTGGTCCCGCCCACCCATACCGAGTGTCCGAACTGCGGCGAGCAAAGAAGGCCCCATCACGTTTGTGCATCTTGCGGGTATTATGATGGCCGGGAGGCCGTCAAGGCCAAAGCCTAACCGCTTCGGCAACGCGGCCTCCAACTCTCTCCTCACCCGCGCGAGGCGATGGTGGCGAACGACCTGACCGTCTCCGTTGATGCCATGGGTGGCGATGCCGGGCCTGGCGTGGTCGTCGCGGCATTGGGCCGTTCGGCCGTTCGCCATCCCGGTGTGCGGTTTCTGCTGCATGGCGATGAACGCCAGCTCGATCCCTTGGTATCCCGCCGCGGCAAGCTCGCCGCGCGCGTGGAAATCCGGCACGCACCCGAACAGGTGCGGATGGACGACAAGCCAAGCCAGGTCGCCCGGCGCGGCCGCAACACGAGCATGTGGCGGGCCATCGAAGCTGTCGGCAAGAAAGAGGCCGCGGTCGCGATTTCCGCCGGCAACACCGGCGCGCTGATGGCCATGGCGATGCTTCAGCTTCGCACCTTGGACGGCATCGATCGTCCGGCCATTGCAGCGCTGTGGCCGACGCAGCGCGGCCAGAGCGTGGTGCTGGATGTCGGCGCCAACGTCGCGACAGACGCAGCCCAGTTGGTGGATTTCGCGATCATGGGCGAAGCCTTTGCGCGCGCCATCCTTGGCCTGGAACGGCCGACCGTCGGTCTTCTCAATGTCGGCTCCGAAGACGTGAAGGGGAACGAGGCCGTTCGCGGCGCCGCACAGATCCTCAAGAATGCCAGCCTGCCGATGGAATTCTGCGGGTTCGTCGAAGGCGATGACATCGCCGCCGGCACCGTCGACGTCATTGTGACGGACGGCTTCACCGGCAACGTTGCCCTCAAAACCGCCGAAGGGACGGCGAAGCTGGTTGCCTTTTTCCTCCGCTCGGCGCTCCGGCGTTCGCTGCTCGGCCGCATCGGCGGGCTGTTCGCTTCCGGCGCGCTCAAGACATTGCGCCGCAAGCTAGACCCGCGCACCGCGAATGGCGGCATTTTCCTCGGCCTCAATGGGATTGTGGTGAAGAGCCACGGCGGCGCGGATTCGCTTGGATTTGCCAGCGCGCTCGACATGGCGATCGACATGGCCCGCGCCGACGTGGCTGCGAAGATCATTGCCGACCGGGCAGGGATTGCTCCACCCGAACCGCTTCAGTCCGCGGCTCCGGAAGCGAGTCCGGCGTGAGCGTGATCCGCTCGCAAGTAGTCGGTTGCGGCGCCTATCTGCCGCAGCGGGTTCTGACGAACGCCGAGATTGCCAGGAGCGTCGACACCACCGACGAATGGATCCGCGATCGCACCGGCATCCGCCGCCGCCATATCGCCGCTGTGGGGGAAACAACCTCCGCCCTTGCACTTAAGGCCGCACAGAACGCGCTTGCCGACGGCCGCGTTCCCGTCGATGCAATCGATCTTGTCATCGTCGCCACCACGACGCCGGACGAGACCTTTCCCGCCGTCGCCACCACGGTACAGTCCCGCCTCGGCATGACCCGGGGCGCTGGCTTCGACGTGCAGGCGGTGTGCTCGGGCTTCATCTACGGGCTCGCAATTGCCGACAATTTCATCAAGGCGGGGCAGGCCAAGACCGTGCTGCTGATCGGCGCGGAAACCATGTCGCGCCTGCTGGACTGGAGCGACCGGTCCACCTGCGTGCTGTTCGGCGACGGCGCCGGCGCCATCGTGCTTTCGGCCGGCGAGGGGAAGGGCAAGGCGAGCGACCGCGGCGTTCTCAACACCAAGATTTTTTCCGACGGCCGGCTGCACGACCTTCTCTATGTCGACGGCGGGCCTTCGACCACCGGCACCACGGGCCACCTGAAGATGCTGGGCAAGGAGGTGTTCAAGCACGCCGTCATCAACATCGCCGATTCCATCGAGGCCTCGGCGCGTGAAGGCGGCGTCGCCATCTCCGATATCGACTGGTTTGTTCCCCATCAGGCCAACCAGCGCATCCTCGATGCCACGGCGCGGCGGCTGAAAGTGGCGCCGGACCGGTTCGTTTCCACCATCGCCGATCATGGGAACACGTCCGCCGCATCGGTTCCGCTGGCCCTGGCGGCGGCGGTGGCGGATGGCCGCATCAGCCGTGGCGACCTCGTGCTCCTCGAAGCCATGGGCGGCGGGCTGACTTGGGGTGCTGCCCTGCTGCGCTGGTAGCGAATCTATTCACCTTCGCTATCCCTTTGAGATTGACGGCGTTTTCCGCCCCCACTACGCTGTTCCGGTGTGGAGGGAGTCGGCGATGACGAACACGCTCACGCGCGCCGATCTGGCGGAGTCGGTGTTTCAATCGGTGGGGCTGTCGCGTCACGAATCGGCGCAGATGGTCGAGGACATGCTGGAAGAAGTCTGCAGCGCATTGGCGCGAGGCGAGACCGTGAAGCTGTCGTCGTTCGGTACCTTTGCCGTGCGGCAGAAATCGCAGCGCATGGGCCGCAATCCGAAAACCGGCGACGAAGTGCCGATCGCGCCGCGCCGCGTGCTCGTGTTCCGGCCCAGTCATGTGCTCAAGGCCGTGATCAACGGGATGGCGGTGCCCGACAGTACGGAGGCGGCAGCCTGATGGCGCTTGCGGCGCAGGTGATGAAATCTCCCGAAGCCTTCCGCACGATCAGCGAGGTTTCCACCGAGCTCGATGTGCCGCAGCATGTGCTGCGTTTCTGGGAGCAGCGTTTCTCGCAGGTGAAGCCGATCAAGCGCGCCGGCGGCCGCCGCTATTATCGCCCCGAAGATGTCGATCTGTTGCGCGGCATCCGCTCGCTGCTTTATTCCGACGGCTACACGATCCGCGGCGTGCAGAAGCTGTTTCGCGAGCAGGGTGTGCGCTTTGTGGCGACGCGCGGCCGCGAGCTGCGCGGTGTCGCTCTGCCGCCGATCCGCGAAAGCGAAGACGAGCCGCGCTATGCGCGCGCCGCACTGGCGCTTGTCGAACGCGCCCATGCCGAAGAGTTCAGCGGCGCGGGTGCGTTGCCTTTGCTGACCGAGCCGAACCGCGAAAAGCTGGAGCTGCTGCTGGCCGATCTGCTGCAGATGAAGACGCGGCTGAAGAGCGCGCGGCCATCCGCTCTGTCCTGAAGTTCCATACACGCTGCCCCGCGTTGCTTTTGCGAGGGGCGGCACTATAGTCCGCGCCTTCGCGAACGGTGGCCGGCAACGAGCGGCCGCTTTGCGATCCGGTCGGAGCGTGGCGCAGCCTGGTTAGCGCACCAGTCTGGGGGACTGGGGGTCGAGAGTTCAAATCTCTCCGCTCCGACCACCAAATTAACATAGAAGAAATGCTGTCACCGAATTCTCGAAAGTCTGCTTCTGTTGTCCGGACGAGGCTTGGTATAGGCTCCGCGGATGAGCACAACAGAGTGGCAACGGCTTCTGGCCGATCCGGGGCCGGACGGTCACATCGTCCAGCTATACCAGGATCCAAACTTCTACGGCGAGGCGATCAGCCACTTCGCGGCTGAAGGACTCGTGCGCGGCGAGTCGATCATCCTCGTTGCCACCCATCCGAACTGGCTCAATATTTCGCAGCATCTGCAGAGCAAAGGGTTCGATATCCCGGAGCTTTTCGATCGCGGCCAACTCACCCTGCTCGACGCAGAGGAGACCCTGCCGAAATTCATGAACGCCGGCATGCCGGACGGCAAGATTTTCAAGCCGCTGGCGCGCGACACGATTCGAAGAGCACGTCAGGATGGAAGATATCCGGCGGTGCGGTGGTGGGGGGAGATGGTCAACGTCCTTTACGTGGACGGCAAGCCCCAGGCGTCGAACCGGCTGGAAGAATTCTTTGACGAAGTGGCGCATGAGGAGACCATCGCCATCTTCTGCTCGTTCCTCATGGATAAGTACGATCCTGCGATTTATGACGAGGCATTCGGCAATGTCTGCCGCACGCATAGCCACCTGATCCCGACACGCGATTACGCGAGCCATCGAGAAGCGATCAATCGCGCCATCACCGACGTGCTTGGCCCGATTCAGGGGCCGTTGCTGCGCTCGCTCACATCATGGTCCGGTGAAATCTCCGGCATGCCGTCGTCGCAAGCCATGCTCCTGTGGGTCAAGGAGACGATGCCGCGACGCTTCGGCGAGGTGCTGGAAAGGGCGAAGCGGTACGAGCAATCGCCGGATACGGTCGGGAGCGCGTGATGAAATCGCATCTCACCGACTGCGGCATTCCGGGGGTTGGCGTGGTGCCTTATGGCATTCACATGTGCCACTTCTACCCCGCGCGTGCCGAGCTGGTTGATGGACTGATTCCCTACTTTGCAGCAGGGCTTGAGCGCGATGAGCGTTGCCTCTGGATCGCCTCGCCTCCCGTTTCGGCAATCGAGATTGCAGCGGAGATCCCCAGATATCCCGAGATGGAGCGCGCGTTTCGATCTGGTCAGTTGAAAATCCTGGATGGCACGGAGTGGCATGGCGATCTCGCCACCGTCGTTGCTGACGAGAGTCTCAAGCGCTGGATCGCCGAGGAAGAAGCGGCCATTGCGGACGGATACCAGGGACTTCGAGTCGCCAACAACATGCATTTCAGGCCGGGTGTCGATTGGACATATCTCCTCGCTTATGAAACGAGTTTACATGAGCGCCTGCGTGGGCGGCGTGTCGTGGTGTGCTGCAGTTACGATCGCGGATTATGCGGTCCCGTCGACATGCTGGACGTGGTACGCCGTCACGATGCAGCCCTCGATCGCCATGACGACCACTGGCAGGTCTTCGTGCAGAAGACGCACCGCGGTCGTTCGCAAAACGGCAAAGAAAAGCAGCACCAGTCCGAACTGCGGGCGGAGTAGTCGCCAGACATGATTTCACGGGCGTTTCAAGGACGCCAGCGGGCCTGTGGCGGACCAATGAACGATCTGTTTACGTGGTGGAGGCATTCTCGCCCGGCGGGAATGGGAGCCTCGTCGTGGGCGGCGGAGCAACCGACAAAACGGCGATTGCGGTCGGCGTTCTGACCATCGGCATCGGGATCATCCCGGTGCTGGTGATGCTCGGCATTCTGCCGCGCGGTACCCCGGGCCCGGACCCGGCGCCGGATTGGCTGGGCTGGATGATCGGCGCCGTGTTCGTTGCGGCCGGAATCATCGTGGTCCTCAAGGGCCTCGCCAATAGCGCGAATGACGCCAGCGGTTTGCTGCCGGCCAGCGTGCCGGGTCCGATACGCGCGCTGCATGACCTGTTGTCGGTCGGCATCGTGTTCGGGCTGGCGGCAATGTTCACCTGGGTGGCGTTCGGACCGGGGCCTCGGCATTTCGCGATGTCGATGTCGGTGGGCGGACTGTCGGTGCTGACACACGGTTCCGGCGACATGCCGGGGCGCATCGCATTCGGATTCGGCGCCATCCTCTTCTGGTGCGTGGCCGCGGCCATGGCACTGCAGACTGCGCGCCGCTGGCGCTGACGAGACGTAATGGCGAGTTAACATTTCCGAAGGGGACCTGAGTTTACGCTCAACCTGAGGTTTGGGGGGTGTTTACGATGGGGTGCGGGTCGAATTGGAAGTTCGGAAAAGCGTCTGTCGCGTTTTCCTTTGCCCTGAGCGCCATGTTTCTTGCTGGGTGCGCCTCGCATCAATGGGCGCCAGGACCAGATGCCAAGGGCACGTTCGAAGAAGCTAATGCGCGGTGTTCGCTTCTCGCGCGCCATTCCGGCGGCGGGTTCTATGCACAGGGCTCGGCACGCTTTGTCGCGGGCGCGGCGCTGGGCGCAGCGGTGGGAGACGCCATTCGCGCCAACGGAGACTACAACGACTGCATGGCGGCGACGGGTTGGGTTGTGGCCGACAAAGATAGCAAGGGCGCAGCACAAGCCCAAGTCGCGAAAGACCAACTGGCGGCTATTCGGGAGCAGTTCAACGGCTGCATCGACTCGATCCGCCGTAATCCGAAATACACGGCGCTTCTGCCGCATCTGTTGGACGACCGGGCCGGCCACTACACCCTGACACAGATGTCGGACAGTCGCTCTCCCTCCCTTGAAGAGGCGGCCCTACTTGCGTCGTATGGAGATGAAGCTGATCGATGCAGCGATCAAGTGATGGCGCAGGTCTCTGCAATCGATCCGCGAGCGCGAATCGTAATGCAGGCGATGAGAGCGAAGGTTCGCGATCTCGATTTGGCTCTGATCCACCGGCGCATAACGTGGGGCGACTATGCGCGGCGGAGCCAGGCCATCATGGACAAGCCCGAGGGCAGCTCGGAGACTGCCATGGCCAGTGCCGATTCCTCCGATCCCACCGACGCGCCCACCGCTCCCGACGAGAATGCGCAAGCGCTCGTGCGCTACGATTCCTGGAAACGGGACGCCTCCGACCGGTAGTAGCGATTGCGTCAGGAATCCAAACTGCAAGGCGGAGGCGTGCTAGAAGCCGCGCATGCGTCCGCTTCTTTGGATCGGCAACATGCTGCCTCGGGTTTGGCATCTGTCACGAGCAGCCCTAACGTCTGCGCCGCGACGAGGAGGAGCGCCGATGCCGCTGCTCAGTTTCGGACAGCCCGACAAGGGCATCATGCAGATGGCGTATGTCGTGAGGGACATCCGCACCGCCATGAGCGAATGGATGGCGCGGCTCAATGTCGGGCCGTGGTTCCTGCTCGATCATTTCAGCGGCGTCGATCCGGTGTATCGCGGCAACGCTTCGCAGGCCGATGTCAGCATCGCCATGTCGTTCGCCGGCCACATGAATATCGAGCTGATCCAGCCGAACGACGATCAACCGTCGGTGTACAAGGAACTGATCGACCGGCACGGCTACGGTTTCCATCACTGGGGAATCGCCACCGCCGATTTCGCGGCAGACGTGGCACGCTACGAGTCGATGGGGATGGAGCTTGCGTTCCGCTGTGGCGTGCCGACCGGAGGCGAAGTCGCCTATTTCGACACCAACGGCGCACTGCCGGGGTTTGTCGAACTGATCGAAACGAGCCCCGGCACGGAGCGCGTGTTCGCCGGATTCTACGCCGCCGCGCTCACCTGGGATGGTTCCAATCCCGTCCGTCCTTTTGCGTGAGAGCCGGGCAGCTCCCGCCGCCGTGCGGCGGTATGCGCCAGTGCAAAGAGTCCGGTGAAGGAAACCGCCTCCGCCGCATGCCATTGTGGTAGTGCAGCGCTCGACATGGGCGGCTGATGCGGAGTCACGTCCTGATCTCTCCTTGCCTTGCCTATCGGTACAAGCGCGGCGTGCCGGTCGTTGGGCTGGTGATGTTGCTCGCTGCCAGCGGATGCGGCAGTGGCACCCAATCTCGGCTCGTCGGCAACGCACAACACGGCGAGGTGATGATCACGCGGATGGCGTGCGGCTCGTGCCACGCCATTCCCGGAATCGCCGAGGCGGACGGCAATGTCGGCCCGCCTCTCTCGCACTTCGCGCGCAGAACAATGGTGGCCGGCGTCTTGCCGAACACGCCGGACAATCTGGTCGAATGGATCCGGCATCCGCAAACCATCGTGCCGGGGAACGCCATGCCCGACAGCAGATTGACCGAACGACAGGCCCGCGATGTCGCCGCCTATCTCGAAAGCCTCCACTGACATGGCGGCACGCTGGTTTGCATGGCGGCCGCTGCTTCTCGGAGCTGTGCTGGGGGCGGCAGCCGCGGGGATGGTGGCGGGCATCGCCGCACTGTGTGTGATCGAATTCGGCTGGTTCGCCGTCGGCGCAACGTCGCCGCACAGCCGGATCGTGGCGTGGGCCGTGCACACGACGATGATCCATGCCGTGCAGGATCAAGCGCCGAAGCCGGACGGGCTCGGCCGCGCGACGCCGGATCAGGTGCGGCATGGCTTCGCCGAATACGAAGACCATTGCGTCATGTGTCACGGCGGACCGGGTGTGGGCCGCGCGATGTGGGTGCGGGGCTTGACGCCGACGCCGCCGTTTCTGGTCGATGCCACGCGCAAATGGAGTCCGGCGGAGCTGCACTTCATCGTGGCACATGGAATCAAGATGACGGCTATGCCGGCCTGGTTGTTGAGCCGTCCGCCGAACGCCATTCGCGATATTGTCGCGTTCCTCGAGCGCCTGCCCGATATATCGGCGCGGCAATATGCGGAGATGCGCGCCGCGCGACGCAGTCGCCAGGGCCGGTTCAAAACGTCCGCTGCACCGTAAACAGCACGAAATCACGGTCGGCCAAAAACTGGTTGGCCGGAGAGCCGAGGAAGTGGGTGAAATTCACGCTGCCCTGCCACACCGAACGGTAGGTGGCGGAAACACCCAGCGAAAACGTGCCGCTGCCGTAGGTGTCCTCGCTGTCATCGATGCTCGAGCGGCCGATCAGGCCATGGCCGAAGGTGATCGGCACGCTTAGATCGAGCGCCGGAAGCACTTCGAAATACTGCGGCTCGAACGTCGCCTCGAGCGCGGTGGAAAATCTGTCGCGCGATCGGTCGAAAGCGGCAGCGTTGCGCGCGACGCTCAGCCGGTCGTCCGCCGCCATTTCGACATTCAGTTCGGCGCGATCCCACAGCGCGTTGGCGGCGAACACGTGGTGCTCGGAGGCCTGGCCGTGCAGCGCGTTGCCGATGGCGTAGCGGGCATTGCCCTCGTTGTCGGCGATCTCGCCCGGGGAAACGATGGCCGGCGTGCTGACCAGCGGCTGATTGCTTCGCAGCGAGAGTTCGCCGGCCACGTCGTCATCGCCGATGTAGCTGCTGAGGCTTGCACCGTAGAGTTCGATTTCGGTGGGGTACACCAACTGATATTTGCCATCGCCGTGCGACCCGCGGCCGGGAAACAGATAGAGTTGCGGTTCCTTGGCGTCGAAGCGCAGCGCATAGAAACCGTAGCTGAGGTCGCTGCCGCTGACGTTCAGCGCCACGCCGAACTGGCCGCCATCGGGCGGGCGCTGATCGTGGCCGCGATAGAGATAATGGCCTGGCGAGAGAATGATCCGCTCGCCGCCCTCGTCCATGAAGTCGAGCCAACTGAAATAGCTGCTGGCGCCCGGTTGGCGATCCTTGCGCCACTGGAACTGATAGTCGGCGCTCACCGACACATTGTCGGAAAGTTGCGCGGTCGCGGAGGTTTGCCAAACCGGCATGAACAGGGCCTTGGCGTAGGACGCGGGCTGCGTGAGTTCCTGGATCACATCGGTCGGCGCCTGGCCGCCGGCGATGCTGGTCTCGCCGAAGAACACGCTCTCGCCCCACACCTGCACATACCGGCCGATGCGGAACGTCAGCGGCCTGCCGGCGACATCGAAGCTGCCGTGCACGAACGCATCGTCCAGCTCCACATCGGCACCGTGCAGCACGCGAACGGCGCGGGTGAACTTGTCGTGCGGAACGGAAAACGGATTGAAGGTAGCCGGCGAGTCGTTATCGTTGCGCTGCCGGTAGACGCTGTCGTACCAGCCGGCCACGCTGACGCGCAGCCCGAAATCGCCATCGGTGAGCTCGAACTGCGACAGCGCATCGAGGCGGTTGGTGATCAGGCCTGGATCGAAATTGCGGTCGCCGTCGTCGGTATTTGCATTCGCATAGAGCAGCGCATTGTCGCGCGGCTCGACGCGGAATCCTGCGGTGTAGCGCAAGGTGTTGTCCCACCTCACATCGATGTCGCCGCTGTGGTACAAATCGTCAGCCAACGCGGCGGAGACTCCGGCCAGTGCCAACAGCACAAACAAGATCAGGCCTCGCGCACCGGCGCGGCACGCCGCGGTGAGCCAGAGCATGCGCCTTCCGGCTGTTGTGACCCGCATTACGTCCCGATGCCGCTGGCTCGCGTCCCCTGCCGCCATAGAAACCTATCGCCAGCGCGGGAACAACCGCGCGGCCGCACGAAGTCTCCTCGCCATTGTGCTGGTTCTGCTTGCCTGCTCCGCGGGCGGATCGCTCGCATGGGCAGCTAGTCCTGAGCAGGCTGCCCAGCTCAAGTCGATTCTGACGCCGATGGGCGCCGAAAAGGCCGCCAGCAAGTCCGGCACCATTCCGGCCTGGACCGGCGGATATGTGCTGGCCACGCAAGCCGGCAAGATGACCGGCATCCGGCCCGATCCGTTCGCCGCCGAAAAGCCGCTGTTCTCCATCACCGCGGCAAATTTCGAAAAATATGCCGATCAGCTGCCGGAAGGCGCCAAGGTTTTGTTCCGCAAATATCCGGGCTACCGGATGGACGTTTATCCCACGCACCGGTCTGCCGCGTTTCCGCAAGGGGTGTACGACAACGTCTTTCGCAACGCGACGCGCGCGCATGCTGCGCCGGAAGGAATCGCCTATGGCGTGGAAGGCGCGGCGGGCGGTATCCCGTTTCCGATTCCAAAAGATGGCGCCGAGATGGTGTGGAATCATCTGCTCGCCTATTGGGGACCGTCGCGGCAGCTCCACATCAGCAACTATGTGATCGCGCCGGATGGCACGCGCGACCTCGCTGCGGCATATAATGAAGTCGCCGATTTCCCCTACTATTATCCCAACGCCACGCCGGACTCTTACGGCGGCTACTATTTCAAGACACTCCACATCCGCGATGCGCCGCCTGCAACGGTGGGCGAGGGCTATCTCGACTGGCAGCCGATCGATACGGCGCGCTCCAAATTCGCGGCGTGGCGGCTGCTGCCGGGCGAGCGCCGCGTCCGCCGCGGGCCATCGCTCTCCTACGACGTGCCCGATCCGGATGCGTCGGGCTTCGAGAATCTCGACGAGTACTACATCTTCTTCGGCGGCCCGGATCGCTACGACTGGAAGCTTATCGGCAAGAAGGAGATGTTCATCCCCTACAACGACAACCGCTTCTACACGCGGCCAATCTCAGAGATCGCTGGGCCGAAGCATGAAAACCCGAACGACCTACGCTACGAGCTTCACCGCGTGTGGGTGGTGGAAGGAACGCTCAGATCAGGTCAGCACGACATCGTTCCGCGCCGCCGACTCTACATGGACGAGGACACTTGGCTCGCAATGTACAGCGATTCCTGGGACGAAAGCGGCAAGCTGTGGAAATTCGCCCACGCCGTGCCCTACCTGATACCGGACGTCCCGGCGACCATTCTCGGCAGCCAGTTCGTCTACGATTTCGACCTCGGCGGATATGTATTTGCGTTCGCCTTCAACCAGGAGCCGGACGGCTACCGCATCATGGCGCCGCATCCGGCTTCGACGTTCTCGCCGGACGCACTCTCCGCCCATGCCGTGCGCTAGGACTCCAACCCACTGTAAGCCAGGGCGGCAAGGCGCTGCATCTCGGCGGCGGACATGTGTCCCGTCATCACCGCGCCGACAACCTCATCCTGCCAGATGCACACGCGAATCTTGCCGCGCGTGAATTCGTCGAAGCGCACCGCACCGGAGGAATGGCGCACATACATCGCGAAGGTGCGATTGTCTCGCTGCCGGTAGAGAAGCTCCACCGCCTTGCCTCCGGGAACGTGATCGTAGATCTCCACGCTCGCCAGCCGGTAGCCCATACGCGACAGGTCGGGCGCCTCGAGACGCATCGCCAGCGCGGATGCCAGCGCACGGGTCGCAGCGGCAGAATCCGCCGCATTGTGCACGGCGAGCCGGCCGCGCGGGGGAAGCGCGTCCTGCCGCGCCGACAGAGCTTCTTCGACGATCGGCTCCTCGTGCGGCATGGTCTGCTGCCGGTACAGAAGCGTGCCGCCGATCAGCACGGCGAAGAACGCGAGCGACGCCGCCAGTCCCTGCACCATCGAAAATCCGCGACGCCGGGTACGGTGGCTTTCGATCTGCTCGATCCAGCTTGCCGGGGCCGGGCCGTCCAGCACCGGGCTGTACACAGCGCCCAATCGCGCTTTGTCGGCACGATACAATGCAAGCCGCTCGGCAAGCTCGGCGTCGGCCGCCAGCGTGCGTTCCATGGCGTCGCGGTCCTGTTCAGCGAGTTCGCCGTCCAGAAACGCGTTCAGCCTGACGTCCCGGATGTCGAGGGGTTCGCTCATCCCGTGAGCCTCCGCCTGTCGGCGAGCGATGCGACCGTGCCTGCCTGTTGTCCGGCGCCGCGCTCCAGTGCGGCGCGGAGTCTTTCACGCGCCCGCGCCAGCCGCGACATTACCGTGCCGATGGGGACGTCCAGCTCCTCCGCAATGCTGCGATAATTCATGCCTTCCACGCCGACCAACATCAGGATCTGACGATGCTCATTGCTCAATGTTCCCATCGCCGCCGTGAATTCGTGCAGCATCGGGCGGTCCGTCGCCGGGGCGTTCGCCGCGAGCGTGTCAGCCAAATCCGTCACGTCCTCCTCGATTCCGCGGCTGCGTTTTCGGCGCAACTCGTCTACGTACAGATTGTGCAGGATCGACCGCAGCCAGCTGGCGAGCTTCTCGAACTCGCGCAGTCGGTGGGACTGCCGTAGCGCACGCTCGATGCAGTCCTGCACAAGATCGTCCCCCGCTGCGAGGCTTCCCGACAAGGCAGCCGCATAGCGGCGCAGCGCCGGAAGTTGCGCGATGAGGGCGCTTCGGAACTGCGCGTCCTTGCCGGTCGTCAGCACGGTCTAGCGGTACTCACAACCGGGGAAAGCGAATACTCCTGAAGCCATTCTCTCGCCCCTTCAGCCAATGGACGGGGCTGCCCCGCTCGTTATTCCCATGGCGCCGGGGCGGCCGTAGCAAAACCTTAACGGAATATCTGCGAGCCGCCACACGTCTGAAACGCAGGGCGGGGCCAAAACGGCTGCCGGCCCGCAACGTGGGAGTCTTCAGATGCGAATAAGAATCGGGATTGCTTTGGCGGCGACCATGCTTGCCGTGCCGGCCATGGCCGGCGGGCTGCCTCCGGCCAAATCCACCTTTACCGTGACCAACCTTGTGTCAGACCAGGCCGGCGTGGCGGCGAACACCGATGCCGACCTGGTGAATCCGTGGGGAATTTCCCGGGCGCCGGGCGCCCCCAACTGGGTGTCCGACAACGGGACGGACAAGTCCACAGTGTACGATGAGTCGACCGGCTCAAAATCGCTTTCGGTGAACATTCCGATGGGTGCGCCGACCGGAACGGTCTATTCTTCAGGCTTGGGCTTCACCGTCACGAAAGGCTCGAAGAGCGGCGACGCCGAATTCCTGTTCGACAGCGAGTCCGGCGTGATCAGCGGTTGGAGCTCCGCCGTCGACTTTGCCAATGCCGTGGTCGCCGTGGACAATTCGGCCAAAGGCAGTGTCTACAAGGGCCTTGAGATCGATCCGACGGGCAAGCAGATCTACGCAGCCGACTTCGTGCACAACGACGTCGAGATCTACAACAACAAGTTCAAGCTGGTCGGCAAGTTTACCGATCCGGGACTGCCGAAGCACTTCGCGCCGTTCAATGTGGCGCTGCTGAACGGCAAGCTCTATGTCGCGTTCGCCAAGCGCAAGCCAGGCGGCATCGATGAAATCGACAGGAAAGGACTCGGTTACATCGATGTATTCGACACTAGCGGCAATCTGCAGCAAACCCTGATCGCCAACGGCAAGCTCGATGCGCCGTGGGGCATGACGATCGCGCCGAGCGGATTCGGCAAATATGCGGGTGATCTGCTGGTCGGCAATTTCGGCGACGGCCACATCAATGTGTTCGACCCGAACACCGGCGATTACATGGGTATGCTGCACGGAGCTGACGGCAAGACGCTTGTCATCGACGGTCTGTGGGCGCTGCTCGCCGGTCCCGGATCGAGCGTCACCTTCTCGGCCGGTCCGGACGACGAGAGCCACGGTCTGCTCGGCCTGATTTCGCCGAACTGATGGGCCGGGTCAAAAGGCCAATCGAACTGAAGAAGGGCCCTGGAGCGTGACGGCTTCAGGGCCCCTTTTTCTTCGCATGACTCGGCGGCGACGGCTGGTATGATCTCAATTGCGTATCCGGAGCACCTGCGATGCCAGCCGAACAGCTTGAGCACTTCACGCTTGAATGCGCCGACCTGAGGCGCACGCGCGATTTCTATGTCGAGTTGCTGGGGCTGGAGGAAGGCTTTCGGCCGCAGATGTCGTTCCCCGGCTACTGGCTCTACTGCGGCGGCGTGCCGGTGGTGCATCTGATGAAGCGCGAAGCGGAAGATCGACCGAAGGTGCACACCGGGCGCCTCGATCACATAGCCTTCAAATGTGCCAACCCGGATGTGACCTTGGGGCTGCTACGCCGCGCTGACGTTCCCTACGAAGAGAACAAGGTGTGGGAGGTGGGTCTGCTGCAGGTGTTCGTGCACGATCCTGACGGCCTGCAGGTGGAGCTCAATTTCCATGGCGCGTTGCCGATCGATAAGACCCGGATGCCTTCGGCGGCGTGACGGTTGTTCACTGAAGAATTGTCGGTCACGCAGTATCGCACCCTCCCCTTGAGGGAGGGTCGAAAAATCTGGAGCGCAGCGAAAGATTTTTCGGGGAGGGGTCATCCCAACGCGCACCACGACCCCCTCCCCGAAATTTGCTTTGCTACGCGCGCAAATTTCGACCCTCCCTCAAGG
>DASYBT010000164.1:0-38965 GCA_036500585.1 Rhizomicrobium sp. | reverse complement strand
ATGGTGGCTTTCCGGTTGTAGAAGGAAATCCAGCCATTTGCAGAAGGATAGGGCGTCGGATGGCCGAAGTACCCGATGAAGGCCAAATCCTGTGGATGGTAGGTGAACCCGCCAGCGCTGACGGTGAAGGTTCCGAAGTTCGACAATGTCTCGAGCGGATCCCCAACCTCGAGGATGCTGTTGTCGCTGCAGTTCACGTGATTGTTCGTGAACGGGTCGTCGAGCCATTCTGCAAGCTCATGTGACAGGGCGGAGATGTCTTCCGAAAAGTCGCCGCTCTCGGTCACGAGCGTCGTGTAGCTGTAGCTTTGCGTGCCCGATGCGCTGTGATAGCCGCCGATGCAGCAACCGCGTCCGCCCGTCTGCTGGGTCAGATAAACGTTGTCGGAGATGAACAGCGGCAACGTATCCGGCGTGATGTCGGCTGAATTGGCAGTGAGGTAAGTGTTGACCGCCAGGTCAAAAGGATTGATCGGATATGTTCCGGTCGGAAGCGAACCCCACGGGTTCGTAATCACGCTGCCACCACCCGGCAACACTGAAAACTTCAGCGGCTTAAGCGTCTTCGTTACATTGAGCAGAACGTGGTAATTCGGTTCGCTCTGTACCGTCGACCAGAAGTTCGCACGTTGGAAGGCGTCGATGTACTGGCTCTTGCCGAGTTTGGCCGAGCCTGATTTGAACTTGACGCTGCTCGCGAAGATGGGAGACTTCTCCATGAATTTAAGGACGGACATGCCGTTAAGCTGATCCTTCCGCGGATCGAACGTCATGTTCCCGTTGCTCGCGCCATATTCGAATATGACGGGAATGACGACGACGTTGACCGTCGTGGTGGTGTTCGTCGAGTTCGGATCCGTTCCAACCATCGTGAAGTGAATGGCCTTGCCCGTGAGGTCGGTGAATCCACCGCTCCATGTCTGCAGCGAGCTAGACGGCGGGAACAGCGGCACGTTGTGGCCAGGTGCATCCTTTGGAATGACCGTGAACATCGGCTTGGCAATGTTTGGCTTGGCGTCCGCCACGGCGCCCAGACCCATCGACACAACCAAGGATGTCGCCAGCACCGCCAGCGACGCAATACGCGCTTTCATTATGGTAGTCCCCCTTCAGGAGTTTTTGCGGGGGAGGATTCCCCCCGGCTGAAACCAACCTAACACGCAGAAATCCGTGCCGCCAGACCCAATTGCGAACAGGCGATTGCCGATAAAAATGGAATAAAACGCTGCAAATTGCGTCTAATGATGCTGCGGTTCCGGCGTGATGTTGCTCGGTGCGGCGTTGGGCTGCGGCGTTGCCGGAACTGGCGCTGCGGAACTCGACTGCGGCGCCGTAGTGGGTGCTGCCTGGACCGGCGTGGTCTGTGCCGGCAGCGCCTGCGTGGCGGCATCTGCCTGTTCGCTCCAACCGCCGCCGAGCGCCTTGTACAAGCCGACATCGGCCTGGATGCGGGCGAGCTGGATTTGCACAAGCTGATCCTGCGCGGTGAACAGGGTCTGCTGCGCGGTCAGCAAATTCAGCAAATCGGTCACGCCTTCGCGGTATTGCAGTTCCGAGATCCGGAATGCCTCGGCGGACGCGCGCACCTGTTCGCGCTTGAGACGCTCCTGATCGGCCAGGCTGGACACCTGGCCGAGGGTCGTTTCGACATCCGAAAGAGCGTTGAGAACCGTGCTGCGATAGGTGGCGATCAGCTCCTGTTGCTGCGCCTTGCTCAAGCCGTATTGGCCCTCGAGCAGTCCGCCATCGAAAATGGTTTGCAGCAGACTGGCGCCGATGCTCCAGCCGAAAGCGGAATTCTTGAACAGGGAACCGATGCTCCCGCTCGTCAATCCGCCCGAGCCCGTCAGGCTGATATCGGGAAAGAACGCCGCGCGCGCGACGTCCACATTGGCGTGCGCGCTGGCGAGATTCGCTTCCGCCTCGGCAACATCGGGACGGCGGCGGAGAAGCTCCGATGGCAATCCCGGCGCTACGGATGGAATGGCAATTTTGCTCAGGTTTCGACCCGCCACATTGAACCCTTCCGGCACCTGACCCAACAAAATGGCGAGCGCATATCGCGCCTCGCGTTCCTGCTCCTCCAATTGTGGAATCAGCCCTTCTTCGGAAGCCAGCTGCGCCTGCTGCTGGGCGAGATCGAGCCGCGACGACACACCATTGGCGACCTTGGCTTGCACGATGGTGAGAATGCGCTTGGCCGCATCGACGTTCTGATTGGCGATATCGAGCCGCTCGCGCAGCGCCAGAACATCCAGATAAGTCGTGGCCACATCCGTCGTCGTGGTGAGCGCGACGACTTCCTGTGCGTATTGCGATGCCTTCAGCAGCTCGTCGGCTGCACGAAGGTTGGCGCGCGCCTTGCCCCAGATGTCGAGCTCGTAGGTGGCATTGGCGGTCAGGCCAAACGCATTACCTGTTGTGGGGCGAGTGGCGCCCGTCGGCAGGCCTGTTGTCGGGTTGACCGCGAAGGCACCGGCTCCGTTTCGCGAGCGCTGCGCCTGTCCATCAAGATCGATGGTCGGAAACAGCGCCGATCCGGCGATTTCCGTCTGCTCCTCGGCCTGCAGCACCCGCGCCGCCGCAGCCGCCAAATCCAGGTTGTTGGCCTCCGCCGTCACGATGAAGCCGCTCATCTCCTCGCTATCGAAATTCTTCCACCAGTCAGTGGACGGCCACACCTGGGTTGCCGGCACAGTCGGGGCCGTGAAGTTCGAGGGGACGTATTGCGAATCCAGGACCTGCGGCGTCGGTGTCTGGCAGCTTGCCAAAGCCGCAGCCAGGGCAAGAACGGATGCAGATCGCATGAATGTCATCAGACTACTCGCACAATAGGAGCCCCGATTAGCCGCCGCCTTTTACAAGCCGGATTTGCCAAGGCAAGACACACCCCGCCGCAGCACATTTAGAGGTGCGCCCGCTTCCTGCAAGAGGCGCCGCCACCGATTCGAATGCCTATCATACCTTCAATGTGGCTCCGGCAGGGCTTGCCGATAGCGGGCCAGCACCGGTCAGGGAAAATGGGCGGTCGAACACTGCTCCAGTTTCGGGGACCAGGAACCGGTTCGACCGCCCGCGTGACCACGCCCTTAGTGGAGCGCCGATATGGGCGCGATCACGATCTCGGCACGCACGTTCTGAAGGAGAGACTCTGCGTTTGCACTCAGCAGCTTGATTGCGTGGGGAAAGCACATCCGACCGCCTCGGCATCGCAAACCCAAGAGTGAGACGGCGGTGACCAAAGGGGAAGTGCCTGCAGGCGTTGAAAGTGTATCCATCTGTCGCGGCCCGCTTCGGGCAGGCGAATCTCGCGACGAAAACCTTGCGGTTCCAGAGGAGGCTAAGTGCCGTTCGCCGACGAGCGAATCACTTTGAAGCGCGCGAGCTGCTGACTCGCAAGCGTGAAGTCTGGTTGTAGCTCGACCGCCTTCTTGTAATCCTCATAGGCGGCGCGAATGTTTCCCATGGCTTCGTCGACAATGGCGCGATCGTAATAGGCGATGTGCGGCTCGCGGGCTCCCATTTCAATTCCCTTGTTGATGTCGTTCAGGGCCTCATCGTACCTGCGCAGCGCGATATACACGGCGCCCCGGTCGACATAGCCTTCGCCCAATGAACCGTCGTAGGTGAGTCCCTGATTATAGTCGGCAAGCGCCCCCTCTGTGTCGCCGACGCGCGAACGCAGGATGCCGCGGTTGATCAAGGTCGCCGCACGATCGCGAATCGTCAGCGCTTGCGAGTCCAGTGCATAGGTGCAGGTCTGGATTCCATCGCGTGTTTCGCCGCCAAACTCGGCAGCGCGGTAGCAGTCGGTGCCAATCGAGTTGCCGACGACGCTGACGGCGGCCGGAGCAGCCGCTGTGCCAGCCAAAAGCCCAAGCAGAGTGCCAGTGATCATGGCGCGAAAATTCATCGGTGCCTCCCGCGGCAGAAGGCTAGGATCGTATACCGATCCCCGGGGTTCTTCTATTCACGCCTGGATCACCGTGCCGTGACTGCGGGCGGCAATCGAGGGGCCGCGGCCATTACGACCGTCCGATCATACTGAAATTCGAGGTGAGCTGACTATGAACTGGGCCTATATCGCGCCGATCCTGCTTTTGTGTGGCTCCAACATCTTCATGACATTTGCCTGGTACGGGCAGCTCAAGTACCCGGCCGCACCGCTTTGGCTTGTGATTCCGGTGAGCTGGAGCATCGCGTTCTTCGAATACTGCCTGGCGGTACCGGCCAACCGGATCGGATATCAGGTCTATTCGGCCGCCCAGCTGAAGACGATGCAGGAGTTCATCACCCTCAGCGTGTTTGCCGTCTTCTCCGTCACCTATCTTGGCGAGACGCTGAGATGGAATCACCTGGTCGCGTTCGGCTTTCTGGTGCTTGCCGCCTATTTCGGCTTTACCAAGTGGAGCTAGGCCGCCCAGGGGTTGGCGCTGAAATTCGAAACAGCGTGAAGCGGAATGCGGATGCCGGAGCGGCGCTCGAGATAAACGATGACGGTCATCTGATGGGCCGCCGCATTCCATTCCATCTGCGGCGCGAAGCCGCCGGGATTTCGAAACGTGCTGCCGTCGAACTCGAATTTGCGTGGCGTGACTTCGCCCCAGGCCTCCGTCAAATGCCGCGCCAGGCGGGCGTGCATTGCCTGGCGCTGCTCATCGGAAACGGCGGGAAAATCGATCGCGTCCGGTGCGCTGAGAAACACGTTCCCGGAGCCATCGATCTCAAGCCGGACCGCGACCATCACGTCGGCCGCATCGTAGGTGCCTTCCCAGCGGCCGGCCGGCGGCTTGGCGTGCGAGCACGCGAACAGGCCAACCAAACAGGCAAGCCACAGAGCCATTGCCGCGGTGCGCCGCATGAGTAGCGACTCAGACAAACCCCGTCGCCAGTGTAGGCCGCAGGGCTGAACAAACCGTAACGGCGGGCGGGGCCGCTTGCCTCCCGGCTGGGCGCCTTGTTAGGTCGTGCCTCTGAGCAGGAGCAGTTGATGACAGGCGGCTTGCCGGCGGAATTCCTTAGCCACGCGATCCAGCGCATTCGCCCGTCGCCGACCATTGCGGTCTCGCAGAAGGCTCGCGATTTGAAGGCGGCCGGGCGCGACATCATCGGGCTTGGGGCCGGCGAGCCGGACTTCGATACGCCGGAGAATATCAAGGAAGCGGCCATCGCGGCCATCCGGCGGGGTGAAACGAAATACACGGCCGTCGAGGGAATCCCCGAACTGCGTTCGGCGGTCGCGGCGAAATTCAAGCGCGAGAACCGGCTGGATTATGCGCCGTCGCAGACATTCGTCGGGCCGGGCGGCAAGTCCGTCATCTATACGGCCCTGATGGCGACGCTCAATCCGGGGGATGAGGTGATCGTGCCGGCGCCTTATTGGGTGAGCTATCCCGATATCGTGCTGCTCGGCGGCGGCACGCCGGTCATCGTCGACACCCGTATGGAAGATGGATTTCGCCTGACTCCTGAGGCACTCGGACGGGCCATCACGCCGAAGACGAAATGGCTCGTTTTCAATCAGCCATCGAATCCGACCGGCGCCTGCTACACACGTGCGCAATTGCAGGCGCTGACGGACGTGTTGTTGCGGCATCCTCGCGTCTGGGTGCTGACCGACGATATGTACGAGCACCTCGTCTACGAGGGATTTCAATTCCACACTGTCGCCGAGATTGAGCCGCGCCTCTACGAGCGAACGCTGACGATGAACGGGGTGTCGAAGGCATATGCGATGACCGGCTGGCGCATCGGCTATTGCGGCGGCCCAGAACCGCTGATCAGGGCGATGGCAAAGCTGCAATCGCAAGGCGCGACCCAGGCGTCGTCCATTTCGCAATGGGCGAGCGTCGAAGCCCTGAATGGGCCGCAGGACTTCATTCTGGAATTCCAGCGCGCGTTCGAGGAGCGGCGTGACCTCGTCGTCTCGATGCTCAACCAGGCACGCGGCATCGAATGCCCGAAACCGGAGGGCGCGTTCTATGTCTATCCTTCGATCCGGAAGCTGATCGGCAGCAAATCCCCTGCCGGCTCGACAATCGCATTCGACGGGGACTTTGTCCGAGAGCTGCTGGAGGCGGAGGGAGTCGCCATCGTGCAGGGCGCGGCGTTCGGACTGTCGCCGTTCTTCCGCATCTCATACGCAGCATCGAATGCGGCGCTGGAAGAGGCCTGCCTGCGGATACAACGGTTTTGCGCGAGCCTGAACTGAGAAGCCGCGTCCGCGTCTGCTGAGAGAGTGACGCGCTCCCGTCCCGAAACAAGAGCGCGCCGCCTGTCCCACGGGTCAGGCGTCCCCCCGATTGTTGCTCACGATCACCCCGCATCCGTAAGGACACGCCCCGGCATCGCGATCGCACCAACCGGCGGGAACTTCGCCAAGGAATGGCGTATTTTCGCCTCCCGAGCGTTGCGCTGCATCAAAGTCGCGTCACGATACGTAGAGTCCCTTAGGCACCATTCCTGATTGTGACCGGTGTGGCGCGCGCGCATTTTCCCACCCGTCGATTGCGTGGGAGGCAGCGGTGGATAGCGCGACGCTCGAGAAAATCCGGAATTTGCGGGACGTCGCCGCGCAGCTTCGCACGCGTGCCGATCAGATGTGCCATGACGATTACGTCGCGCGCATGCTGAAGGGCGCGCGGGAACTCGAAGTGATGGCCAGCTGCCTGGAGACCGAGGCTGATCCCGCCAACGCTCCAGAGCGGCTCTGCGCCTGATCGTCAGGCAGAGGGGTGGGCTGCTTCCCATTTCATGCAGTTGCTGTATGTGCCGGCGTAAATTTGATCGGCCGTATCGTCATCATAATAGTTCGCCGTTGCATCGTCCTTCCGCTGCTGCGCGACGGCGCGGCAATGAGCCTCTCCGCTGGCTGCGCCGGCTGATGCATTCGCAACGATAGCCGCAGGCGGCGGAACTTCCGAGGGTGCACTTTCTGCGGGCGCTGACTGAGCTTCGTCGGGAGCCGCCGGTTCGGCCGCCAACGCCTCGCCTTCTCCATCAGCCGGAACAGAGGATTGGGTAACGGTCTGAACAGGAGGGCTGCTCGCTTGCGCCGGCGGTTCGGCGGCCGCCGCCTCGACTGGCGTTGCTGCTTGAGCAGGTTCCGTATTCTTAGCTGAAGCAGGTGCGGGCAACGGCATTTCCGCAACGCGCGCGGGCGGTGTCGATGGAACTCTTTCGGTCGTGGCGCCGGACCGCGCGGGCGCGGCTGTGACCGACGCGGGCGGAACGTCGCGCGCCGCCACCATCTCGCGGTGCTGCGGCTTTTCGTACGTCAGCAGGTAGCGCTGGTCCTCGTCAGAGCAGCCCGCGCAAACCAGCAACGCGGCGAGCCAAAGCGCACGTACCAAAAAGAACTCCTGTCGTCTGGGCCAAGCGCGACTGTAGCGCGAACGCGGGCCTCGTGCGAATGCGGCCGCCGGGTGGCGGAATATCCGGCGTCCCCCTTGCCCGCGCCTGAAAAGGGCGCGAACATTTGTCCACAAGCGGGGCGCGTGACGCCGCCCAGTGTCCTGGGACTTAAGCGCCCGCCGCGCCTCGAAAGCCACGCGAACACGCGGCGGTAATGGAGGCGGTTATGCCAAAAAAGAACGGAGGAGTTGGGCCACGTACCGTGGCCCTCGTGGGACCCTACGGCAGCGGCAAGACCACGCTGCTCGAATCCATGTTGTGGGCCACTGGCGCGGTCCAGCGAAAGGGATCGGTGCCGCAGGGCAATACGGTCGGCGATTTTTCCCCCGAAGCACGCGCCCGCCAAATGAGTGTCGAGGTGAACGTCGCCACGACCACTTACCTCGACGAAAGCTTCACGTTCCTCGATTGCCCAGGCTCCATCGAATTTCTGCAGGACACGCTGAACGTCCTTCCCGCCGTCGACGCCGTGGTCGTGGTTTGCGAGCCGGACGGCAACAAGCTTCAGATGCTGAAGCCGTTCCTGAAGCGCATCGCCGATCAGGGCATTCCGCACTTCCTTTTCGTCAACAAGATCGACAAAGCGACCGGCAATGTTCGCGACCTGTTGGCACAGCTGCAGGAGGCGAGCGACAAGCCACTGCTCGTCCGGCAAATCCCGATTCTGGAAAGCGGCAGCATCACCGGGTTCGTCGATCTCGCGCTGGAGCGCGCCTTTGTTTACCGCGAGCACGCGGAATCGCAGGTGATCGAACTTAAAGGCGACATCAAGGACGAGGAGAAACAGGCGCGCTACCTGATGCTCGAGAAACTCGCGGATTTCGATGAGCATCTGATGGAAGAGCTGCTCTCCGATATCGAGCCGCCGCGCGACGAAGTGTTTGAGGACCTGTCGAAGGAGTTGGCCGAAGGGCTTGTGGTGCCGGTGCTGCTCGGCTCCGCCGAGCGCGACAACGGGGTTAGGCGCCTGTTGAAGGCGCTGCGGCACGAAGTGCCCGGTGTGAATGCCGCCGCAGCGCGTCTCGGGGTAAAGGCGAATGGAGAAACGATCGTCCAGATCATCAAGACCTTCAACGGCTCGCACGGAAAACTGTCGCTGGCGCGGGTGCTGTCCGGAACGCTGAAAGATGGCGCGGTGCTGCACACGCGCGATGGCAACGATGCGCGCATCGGCGGCCTGTTTTCGCTGAAGGGCGATACCCAGACGAAACTTGCCGAAGCGCATGCCGGCGAGACCGTCGCGCTCGGCCGGCTTGAGGGTGTCGGAACCGGCGAGATGCTGTCGGGGTCCAAAACTGCGCTGCCGAAGGTGGAGATCGAACAGCTTGCGCCAGTTTACACGCTGGCGATCGAGGCCACGGACCGCAAGGACGAAGTGAAGCTCACCACGGCGATCCATAAGCTGCAGGAGGAGGATCCTTCACTACATTTCGAGCAGGACGCCGAACTGCAGCAAATGGCGCTGGCGGGGCAGGGCGAGATTCACCTGAAGGTTGCCGTGGAAAGGCTCGCCAGCAAATACGGCCTGAAGATCAGCACCCATCCGCCCAAGGTCCCTTACAAGGAGACGATCCGCAGATCCGCCAGGCAGCACGGCCGCCACAAGCGCCAGTCCGGCGGCCATGGCCAGTTCGGCGACGTGCATGTGGAGATTGCGCCGCTGCCGCGCGGGTCCGGATTCATATTCGAGGACAAAATCAAGGGCGGCGTCGTGCCGCGGCAGTTCATTCCTTCGGTCGAGAAGGGCGTCGTCGACTATATGAAGGAGGGCCCGCTGGGATTCCCGGTGGTGGATTTCACGGTGGCGCTGGTGGACGGCTCCTACCACACGGTCGATTCATCGGATGCCGCATTCCAGACCGCCGCGCGCATTGCGATGCAGGAGGGCATGCCAAACTGCTCGCCCGTTCTGCTCGAGCCGATCATGCACGTCCGCATCCATGTCCCGAACGACGCCACGTCCAAAGTGAACCAGGTGGTGAGCGGCCGGCGCGGCCAGTTGCTCGGCTACGATGCGCGTGACGGGTGGAAGGGATGGGACACCGTGGAGGCACAGATGCCGATGTCTGAGCTGCACGGTTTGATCATCGACCTGCGCTCGCTGACGCAAGGCGTCGGCACCTTCGAAGTGAAGTTCGATCATCTGGCCGAACTATCCGGCAAGCTGGCCGAAAGCATCGTGCAGCAACGCAAGGCAGCCGCTTAGGCGGATCAAGGGGGGAACGATGACCACTGCAGGGCCAATCGAAAGCCTGTTTCACTCGCGCGTTCGCGCGGCGTCGAAGCGATTGTTCTGGGTCGGTCTGTTGATGACGATAGCTGGAGTCGCCGCGATCCTGTTTCCGATCGTATCCACCTTGGCGAGCACAATCTTCGTCGGCTGGGCATTGCTGCTGGGCGGGTTCTTCCTGCTCGTGGGCGCTTTCAGCGTTCACGGCACCGGGCATTTCTTCGGCGCCTTGCTGGTGACGCTGCTGATGATCGCGGCCGGCGTATTCCTGCTGTTCAATCCGCTTGCCGGTGCGCTCGTTCTGACGATCCTGCTCGGCGTGCTGTTCATGCTGCAGGGGGCGGTGGAATTCGCCTTTGCCATCGAGATGCGGCCCAATCCGTCCTGGATATGGATGTTGCTGTCGGCGCTGGCGAGCATCATCCTGGCAGTGATCATCGCCGCGGGCCTGCCCGGGATATCGCTTGTCGCGCTTGGACTGCTGATCGGGGTGAATTTCCTGACGACCGGCCTCGGCTATATGTTCATGTCACGGAGCATCTGAGTACGCGTTTGGTCAGCCCTATCAGCGTCTTGCGGCGCTGCCGGAGCGGTGTTGGTCAGCGGGAATTTCGCCGAGACGTGGCCGGGCCGTGTGTGCGTCCGGCGCGCCGCGGCCGCGAAGCAGTCCGTCTAGCGATAGGAACGGCAGATGCGTCAGCTCACGCCGCTTTGCCTGCAGAAGTCCTCATAACGCCGCACGACGCGCTGCATGGCCTCTTCGCGGATTTGACGTTCCAAAAGCAGGGGAATGAGGGCGTGCCGCTTGCGGTTCATCTCTTCGCACGCATCCAGATTGTTTTCGCACCACTCGACCTTTGCCGGCACATCGCGAAAGTCCGGCGAGATGGGAACGTAATGCTCCCAAGGCTTAAAATGTGCATAGAAAAAGACCTCCCATGGATATTCCTCTTTCAAAATGACGCAGCTGGTTCCGATCTGCCATCCAAAGCTGCTGCCCACATCGTTACCTCTCAGGCACACCACATAGCGGGATTGGGCTTGCTCGGCAGGCGATGCGCCCGGTTTCTCATAACCAACGAGCTCCGGCACTTCAGCATAGTTCTGTGCCCGCCCCGATCGATGAAAGAACGTCTTGCGGGAGTGGTGGAACCCGACATCAAATCCCTCTGCGTCGTGAAACATGGAAACGAAACGGTAGCGGGAAATGCTCTGAAGTTGGGCAAAGAAAATATCCCGGCCGATTTTGCCCTCGACGAAGCTCTTGACCATGCCGTGGGCGTTTGCATGTCTGTTGCCGATGTTCGTGGTTCCAACCATGGCGCCGCGCCAGAATACAACAGGTGACTTCTCTTTCAGCGGCCGCTCCGCCGGATCGGGCAATGAGCAAAAGCTCCTGCTGCCAAGGGCGTGAACGCAATTGAGCGGCCACAGAATGGAATTGCGGCATCCTCCCCGGCGGTTGTACTGAAACACGGGAAATGCCGTGTTCTCCTCGTGGACGGAATCCTGCATATTCGCGACGACCGGACACCCCAGGCCGAAACGGCGCATATCGTTCAGGAATTCTGCATTGCGATGGCCACGTGGTTTTGGCCCTTGCCGATCGTAGGTCCATTCGCCATCGCTGTCCCGACGGCGAAGGTGGGCGCTCCACGACTCCGGCCTGATCCTGTCTTTCGTCGGATCGTAAAAGAGGAACAGCGAACTCTTCGATGCTGGGGAGCACTGCACATCGGTCGGCTCGAATGTCGGAGATATTTTCAGCTCTCCCAATTGAAACGAGACCTGCTGGGAGATGAACTCTTCTCTCTGCAACGCTAAGTTCCTTCGATTGCCTGCGTAAACGGAGTGTGCTGCGCCGGTCAAGGCAATATTGCGGTGAAATCGCTCTCCCGCTACCTCGGTGCGCTCATGAGCGCAATTTTCAGCAGAGCGCAACGGCTGATCGTTTCTTTGCGAAGTGGGGTACCCGCTGGATCGCAGGCAGCGGCGCCCCAAGCTGATGAGGTCGGCAATGGGCCCGCGGTGATGGAAATCTGCAAGAGACCGGACGTTGTCCTTAAAGCATCCAACCCTGCTGCTGCAGGCGCGGTTTGCCTCGCTAGGGCCGGAGCACCAATTCCGCTCTCTCTACCGGGATACTCTGGTCAAGATGCATCTGCCGTTCGCGGATGTGGACGTAATTCAGCGGAGCATCCTCCACAACCACGCCTTCTATGAACATCAGCTCCTGCAGCAGGCCGCCGCTTACATAAGCTCGGGCGCGGTCATCCTCGATGCGGGCCCCCAACATTGGCAACCACACGATCTTTTTCGCCAAAATATGCGAGGCCCGCGAGGTGCTTGCCCCGAGAAGGCGCCATTTTCGCAACTCTCGGCCAGAAGCTTCTACTTGCGAACCTGCATGCGTGCGCGCCAAGTGAATGTCTTGGATGTTCTTGGGAAGAGGGGAACCCCTCCTCGCTAGCCAGATACCACTGAGCTTACCGCTGCCTGGCGAACACGATGCGTCTCGAGCATTAGTGCCTGCGCATCGCTGCCGGGCGAGATTGGCGGCTTGGCGTCGGTGAAGGTGTAGTAGGGTCGGAATCTCTCGTCCAATCGCCATTTCGAGAACAGTCTCTCGTTCGCGACGGCGTACTTTTCTGCGACTTGCTCCCGGCGTGCTTGCGACAAGAGTTCTGCACGCGGATATTTGTCGCTTGATGCCTCTCGCTGAAGCCTCCGAATTAATTTTTTTCGGGCTTCAGCATCGAGATCCGGAAACTTCCGAACGGCCTCGTCCAGCGCGTCTTGGGACAAGCTCACATTGGTCTTGGCAGCAGATGGGAGGACGGAGAGCTGTTCGAGTAAGTTTTCATCCTGCGCGAAAGACGCGAAGAAGTCCCGCACGTAGTTGGCCGCTCCCCAGTAGATCATCTCGAATGGCTTGACGAGTATGTTTCGCTTACCAACGACCTCAGCCATCGCACCAAGCATTGAACACCAGTCGTAGTTCGCTCGGTACATCGATCTGTAGAATTTGTCGAAATTCGGCAGTCCGCCCTTTTGGATGCGCTGAATGTACATGCTTTCCAAGAAGGTGTCTTGTCGGCGCACATAGTAGGTGATCCGAATTTTGCGGCGGGGAAAGAACTCATCTAGTGCCTTCAAGGCAGATTCGACGCCAGGGTAAGGTTGCGAGTTTGGTTCGCCAAAAAAACTTTCGCCTGACAAGACAAGCTTTGAGTCTCGTGTCCTGCTTCTGATTTCCCGTGCCCATCGCTTTGCCTTCTTCCGCAGGTCTGGATCGCTTGTCTTTGCATGCGGTCGCAAGGACTTCATGTAGGCGAACAGCGGTGATGAATAGAAAATATCCCGCGAGATCACCTCGATGCCGGCCGGCGCCAGCCGTTCGGCTTGAGCATGAAGTGCAGCTTGCAGAAGTGTCGTCGCAGTCTTGTGCGCACCGGGAAACAAATAAAATTCTTTCATGCCCGTCCGAGATAAGGATAGTTTTCGAGGCACCCCGTTGCGTTTGCTAATCCGGGGCCGGGATCTGTGAGTCCCTTAATCTGGCAGAAAAATCAAGCCGGAGCGAGAGGGCCTTGTCCCTTAGAACTTCCAGTCCCTGGCGGCGCGGACGATGAAATCGCGGAAGGCGGCAACGCGCTTCGACTGCCGCAGGGCGTCGCAATAGACGATGTGAACATCGAACGTCGGTCCCTCGACATCGGGCAGGATGCGGACGAGCTCGGGGCGCTCGACTGCGACATAATCGGGCAGGGCGGCGATGCCCACGCCGGCTTCCGTGGCATGCAGAATGCCCGTGATGTTGTTGATGCGCAGCGCGCGGCCGCAGCCATTCGTCCCCATCCGGCGGGTGGTATCGATGAGCCAGTTCACGTCGCGGATTTCCGGCGCTGCCGTCTCCCCATAGGCGATCAGCGTGTGCTTCACGAGACCGTCCATGTTCTGCGGCGTACCGTGGAGGGCGAGGTAATCGGTATGGGCATAGAGGTGGTAATGCACCGTGAACAGCTTGCGCTGAATGAGGTCGGCTTGCACCGGCGCGCGCATGCGGATGGCGAGATCGGCTTCACGCTGGGCGAGATCAAGCTCGCGATCCTCGAAGACCAGATGCACCTGAAGCTCGGGAAAATCGCGCACGAATTCGTTAATGCGCGGCAACAGCCAGTAGGTGCCCAGCCCGTGGCTTGATGTCACCTTCAGGGTGCCGCGCGGTGAGGCCTGCGCGTTCTTCAGCGCTTCTTCCGCCTGGCCGAGGCGCGACAGCACATCGCTCACGGCCCCGTAGAGCAGCTCGCCTTCATCCGTCAGCGTGAGCCCGCGCGCGTGGCGCTGGAACAGCGGCGTGGCAATCTCTTCCTCAAGTGCACTGATCTGGCGGCTGACGGCAGATTGGCTGAGCGCCAGCATTTGTCCGGCATGCGTGAAGCTGCCGGCGGATGCCACCGCGTGGAAAATCCTCAGTTTGTCCCAGTCCATGACGCCCTCGCGTCTAGTGGCCGCCAGCCAGGAACTTCTCGGCTTCCAGAGCTGCCATGCAGCCCATTCCGGCAGCGGTCACGGCCTGCCGGAACACCTTGTCTTTCACGTCGCCTGCGGCGAATACGCCGGCGATATTGGTGCGCGTCGAATCGGGCGCGGTAATCACATAGCCATCGCCGTCCAGGTCGAGCTGCCCATAGAATAGCTCGGTCGCCGGCGTATGGCCGATGGCGACGAACAAGCCGTCGATATCCAAAGTCTGCGTATCGCCGGTTTCGAGATTGCGCACCTTCGCGCCGGTGACGCCGCGCGGATTGTCTGAACCGAGCACTTCGTCGACCACGGAATCATAAATGATTTCAATCTTCGGATTGTCGGCGAGGCGCATCTGATTTGTCTTGTCGGCGCGCAGCACCGCACGGCGATGGATCAAGGTCACTTTGTCCGCGAAATTGGTGAGGAACAGCGCCTCTTCTGCTGCCGTATTGCCGCCACCGACAACCGCGACGCGCTTTTCCCGGAAGAAGAAGCCATCGCATGTGGCGCAGGCAGATACGCCGAAGCCCTTGAATTGCTCTTCCGACGGCAGGCCCAGCCAGCGCGCCTGCGCACCCGTGGCGACAATCAGGGTTTCGGCGATGTAGCGGTCGCCGGAATCGCCAATCAGGGTGAACGGACGTTTCGCCAGATCGACCGCCGTGATCGTGTCGTGGACGATTTTGGCGCCGACATGCTCGGCCTGCGCCTGCATCTGGTCCATCAGCCATGGGCCCTGAATCGCCTCGGCAAATCCCGGGTAATTCTCGACTTCCGTCGTGATGGTGAGCTGGCCCCCGGGCTGCAGCCCCGCGATCATGATCGGCTTCAGCATGGCGCGCGCGGCATAGATCGCAGCCGTCGCGCCGGCCGCGCCACTGCCGAGAATCACGACTTTCGCTTTGGTTTCCGGCATGCCGCTCCCGAAGTCGGAGCGCTGGTCGCGACGTGGCGAACTACGGCCCCTAACCCGCGATATCGGCAGGCATGGTGGCAAAATCAAGGAGCGGCTTGATTCGGCCCACAGCCGGGCGGCTCCTATCTGACGGTTGTAATGTCATTGCCGCACCATCCCTTCTGACGGTTTGGTTGTTCCACGACTGGTTCAGAAAACACTGAAAGAGTTGCGCTTTGCGGCGGCGGCATTTTGGCGGTTTGCGTCGCGCGCAAACCGCGGTAATTGGAACGATACGTTCGCAATCTGGAGGAGCTGACACAATGTTTTTCAATCGTACCCCGTTTCGCAGCGCGCTACTCGGCTCCGCCCTCGCACTCGTCGTTTTCGCTCCGGTCGCCGGAGCAAAGCCGGCCTACGCCGTGCTGCACGATTTCGCGGGCGCCCCCAAAGACGGCGCCTATCCTCTCACCGGCGTGAGCATCGATGACGCCGGCGAGATTTATGGAGTCACCTATATCGGTGGTACCCACGGTCTCGGCACGCTGTTCAAAATGGCGCCGGACGGGACCGAGACGATCCTCCGCTCCTTCGGCAAAGGAAGGGACGGCGCGTTTCCCAGATCGCAGCCGGCGATCGACGAGTCGACAGGAACTATCTACGGCACCACCAATGGCGGCGGCGGTAGCATAAATTGCGATGGCGGCTGCGGCACGATCTGGGAATATGCTGCGGGCGGCGATTACAAAGTGCTGCACAAGTTCGATTTCACCGACGGCAGCCAGCCCGTCGGCAAGCTGCTCCGCGACACTATGGGCAATCTCTATGGGATCACCACCAACGGCGGCGCGAACAACGAAGGCGAGGTATTCGAATATGCCGCTAGTGGAAAATTCAAAGTGCTGCATACGTTTGCCGGGACCGACGGCGCGTATCCGGAATGCAGCCTGATACAGGACCGCGCCGGCAACATGTATGGCACGACCGAAGGCGGCGGAGCCAGCAACGACGGCACGGTGTTCGAAATCCAGTCGAACGGGCGCTTCACCACGCTCTACAGCTTCACCGGCCAAAGTGACGGAGCCAATCCGGTCGGCGGACTCGATCGCGACAAGTCAGGCAACCTCTACGGTACCGCCGAGAACAGCGGCGTGAACAATGTCGGCACCGTCTTCAAGCTGACGCCGAATGGTACTCTCACCGCACTGTACAGCTTCACAGGCGGGGCCGACGGGGCGAATCCCCAAGGCGATATCCTGCGGATAAGCGATACGCTCTACGGCGCCACCAGCGCTGGCGGGGATGTCAATGGCTATGGCGTCGTCTACAAGGTCGATATCGCGAGTGGAACCGAAACGGTTCTTCACCAATTCTCCGGGACGGACGGTTCGACGTCCGTGAGCAAACTGGCCAAGAAGCATGGCAAGCTCTATGGCACCGCCGCCTACGGCGGCGCCAATGGCGATGGCGTGGTGTTCAGAATAACCAACAGATAGCGCCTCGTTTTCGCGACCGCGCGCTCTGCGTTAAATCGGGTTCGGGGCAGGTTCTCTCCCCCAAAAGGGGAGGAAACCATTCGCGCTGACGTCATTGGATTCGACCGCATGATCAGTCGGTCTCCAGCAGCGCAGCGATGCGGTCCACAGCCCGCCCGGTCTCGTCCAATGGTGCGTAACGCCACTGCTGGATTGCACCGTTAAATGGACGCGCAATTCCACGTTCCGTCAGGGACCGCTGAAACAGTTGCGCCTTCCTGCGGCCCCCCGCCAGCGGAAAAACATGCACAGGTTTTCCGGTCGCGGCCGCTTCGCAAATCATGTTGACCGAATCGGCCGTGACGATGAACGCATCTGCCCAGGCGAGCAGCCCCAGATACGGATTGGCGCCGCTCCCATCCCAGAAGAACGCGCCGCTTCCGGCGGTCGCGCGGCGCAGGATCGCCGTCGCGTCTGCGGGCGTGCGGCGCGAGGTGGTAACCATCAAACCATACCCTTGCGCGAGTCGGGACAGCATGGGGGCGAGGCGAGCGGCAGCGTCGTGGTCGAAGTTCCCGTTGCGGCGGCTCCGTCCACCGATCAGCACGGCCACGCGCGGTTCCCGCAGCGACTCGAACAAGGGCGCGAACTCCAAGCGGCTTTGCGCGAGCCTCTCGGCCGTTACGCGATTTGGGCTGCCGACGATCGGGAACACATTCGGTCCGGTGAGCTCGTCGTGCTCTGGCGGGATGACGAGATCGAAACAGGCGGGATCGACCCGCGGGTCCTGACACTGAACCGTCGTGGTCCGGCCGCCGCTCGCCCGCTTCACCGCGCGGGAGAAAGGGATGCTTTGCCGTCCGCAGCCGATCAGCAGCCGCGGCCATGGCGGCTCGATGCGGTCCGATCCGCGCTTCGCCTGGCGGAAAACTGAGCCGACGGAGTTCGGTGCCAGCCAGGTCCACGGACGCCGCAACGCCACCCGAAAAACCCGGATCGGCAGCGGCAGCCGTTGCGCTAGCCCAAGCGCCTGATTCTCCATGCCGGCATGGCCCTCGGTGACGACCCAGCACTCATCCCGGAGGGATTCGGACCCGTTCATGTCGCAAATCTACTCTGGGGACGCCGGCGGCGAACAAGGTCTCGAAGGATTGAGCGAAATTTTATTGCTCCAACAGAGTGGCGGGAGTTTAATGCGCCCCGCCACCGAAGCCCGTCCCCCTATGGAACACCACAAGCTCGACTCCATCGATCAGCGCATCCTTTCCGAACTTCAGGCCAATGGCCGAATCACCAATGTGGAACTGTCGCGCCGCGCCAAGATCACCGCGCCGCCCTGCCTGCGCCGCATGCGTGCGCTGGAGAAGGCCGGCTACATCAAAGGCTACCACGCCGACATCGAACAGAAGCTGCTCGGCTATGAAGTGAGTGCGTTCGTGTTCGTCGGACTGACAAGCCAGTCTGAAGCCGACGTCAAGCGCTTCGAGGAGCAGGTGCGCAGCTGGCCCGAGGTGCGCGAGTGCTTCATGCTCTCGGGCGAGGTCGACTTCATCCTGAAATGCGTGGCGAAGGATCTGTCTTCCTTCCAGTCGTTCATCACCGACACCCTGATTGCGGCCAAGGGAGTCGCCAGCGTGAAATCATCGCTCGTCATTCATCCGACGAAACGCGAGCCCGGTGTGCCCATCGAGGTGAAGTGACACACCGGCCCTGAACACCACATGCGGTGTGCGCCAGCGCCGCGATGCATTTGAAGTCACGATGTGCCGCGGTGTTGCACGTTCCAGCGTCTCGTCCGCGATGAACACAACATATTGTGGCGATCGCACCCTCGGAGCAGTCGAAGTCACGAAGTGCCACCGATTGCCGCGCGTCTGTTGCGATTTTTGTCTGCCGCTCATTCACACCTCTCCCGTTGTCGCGGAATCCGTTTTCCGCGAGCGATGACCTTGCCGGTCTGTTGATCCCGGTCGCGCCTAATCGGCGAGCGCCAAAGCGCTCTGCCCGCGAACCTGGACAATGCAACTCTACCACAGGATTCCGTGCCGAGAATTTCCGGGGAAGACGATTTAATCCAAATCGGAATTCGCCAACGAAATCAGCCGCCGTTCGACTGCCGAAGATGAAGAGTCCGGGTGTGATCGGAGAATAAGTGGGCGTTGGCTAGCAAGCACGGCATGAAGGGACGGAAAGTTCGGCGTGCCGGCAAGGGTCGCGTGATTACTTGGGCGCTGCTAGTGTCCACGTGATTGCCGCCGCTTGCCGATAACGACAGACCCTAGAAGCAACGCCACGCCGATTACCAAGCCCCAGTTCGCCAGAGGCACGACCCAAACCTCATTCGCGCCAAACGGGCACGGAAGCATGGCAAGCCGGTCGCCTGTGATGGAATTGACCGGCACGAAGGCGCGAGGGCAAACGACCATCACGCAAAAGGCCATCAGCACACAAAGCAGCCCGGAAAACCTCGCCAGTTGAACTATGCGTCGCTTGCTCACGCGACCATCTGTGCCGTGTGGCGCTGTCTCTGCCAATAGCCTTTCCACTGGCGGCTAATCGGACAGCGGGCGGCGGCGGTTACGAGCGCTAGGTACTGGCCGCCATTCGATATGCGCGATGATGTTCGCGCCGTGGCATTCATCGGCCTTGGCCGGCTTCAGTCGATTGCGCGTTTGTAGGTCTCGGGCAGCAGAAGCAGCGACACGAAAAATCCCACCGCGGCGACGATCACCGGATACCACAGTCCGGCGTAGATGTTGCCGGTTGCCGCGACGATGGCGAATGCCGTTGCCGGCAGGAATCCACCGAACCATCCGACGCCGATATGATACGGCACCGACAACGCGGTGTAGCGGATGCGGGTCGGAAACAGCTCGACCAGAGCCGCGGCCTGCGGCGCGTAGAGTGCAGCCGCCGCAACGCCGAGAATTGTGAGAAGCAGCAATGTGCGGCCGATATCGACCGCGCCGCTGTTCGCCATTTGCGGATATCCGGCAGCTGTCAGCGCCGCTTTCAGGCGTACGTCGAAATCCTTTTTCGCCGCCGCAAGCTCGCCGGCGCGCATGTTGCGGCCATCGGGGCTCGCCACGTCGGCGAGCCCGATCTTCACATGCGCGAACGTGCCTTCCGGTGCTTCCCGATTGCGATAGGGAATCCCCGCACCGGCAAGAGCAGACTTCGCGATATCGCAGGAGCTGACGAATTTCGCGGTGCCGGTGAGGTTGAACTGGACCGAGCAGTCCCGCGGCGCGGCAACCACAAGAACGGGCGCCTTGGCAGCGGCCGAGGCAAGCGCGGGGTTCACCGATTCCGTAAGCCCGTGGAAAATCGGGAACGTTGCGATGGCAGCCACGCACATGCCGGCCAGCATCACCGGCTTGCGCCCGATCTTGTCCGACAGCCAGGAGAAGAAGAGGTAGAAGGGCAGGGTGATCAGCGTCATCCCCATGATCAGCGCCGTGGTCATCCCGAGATCGAGCTTCAACACATGCTGGAGGAAGAACAGCGTGTAGAACTGCGCCAGATACCACACCACGCCCTGACCCATCAGCAGCCCGACGAGGACGATCAGCACGACCTTCAGGTTCGCGGGCTCGAGCAGCGCTTCACTGAGCGGCGCCTTGGCGAGGCGGCCTTCGTCGCGAATGCGCTGGAACAGCGGCGATTCTTCGAGCCGCAGGCGAATCCACAGCGAGATCGCCAGCAGGATGGCGGAGAGCAGGAACGGCACGCGCCAGCCCCAATCGGCGAACGTCTTTTCGCCCATCGCATTCTGCAGAACGAGAATGACGCCGAGCGCCAGGATCAATCCGATCGAGGCGGAAAGCTGAATCCATCCCGTGGAAAAGCCGCGGCCGCGCGCCGGGGTATGTTCGGCGACGTAGATGGCCGCGCCGCCATATTCGCCGCCGATCGCAAATCCCTGTGCCACGCGTAAGGCGACGAGCAGCCACGGCGCCAAATTGCCGATCATGCTGGCGTCCGGCAGCAGGCCCGCGAGAAACGTGGCGAGGCCCATCACGGTGATCGTCACCAGAAAGGTCCGCTTGCGTCCGGTGCGATCGCCCAAGCGGCCGAACACGACGGCTCCAAAAGGACGGGCGAAGAACCCGGCGGCAAAGGTGAGCAGTGTGAGAATGTAGCCTTGCGTCTCACCGGCGCCGGCGAAGAAGTGCCTGGCGATAATAGGCGCGACCGATCCGTAGATGAAGAAATCGTACCATTCGAACATGGTGCCGGCGGCGGATGCCGTCACCACCAGTCCGATACGCTGCCGTCCGGCCGCAGGTTCGCCTGCGTTCGCCATGCGCTGCCCTCCCTGGCTTAAGATTGCTAGCCGAGGGCTCCAGAGGCCGCAAGTTTGTGTGGCTTGACGCTACCGCGCGCGCCTGGGGGGCGCCACCATCAGCCTGCCGCTGTTCGCCCGCGCAATTTCCCGCGCCAGCATCACCTTCTCCCGATTGAACGAGAAGGCGTGCAGGACCATGTTGCAATGCTCGCCGTCGTCGGAAAGCGGCAGGCAGATAGCTTCGAATTCCTCATATCCCGGCGCGATCCAGTCGGCATCGCCATGCACGCGCAGCACGACGCAATCGCGCGCGCATTTGCGGAACATGGCGAGCGCGCCGTTCACCGCGGCCTGCGAGCGCCAAACGCCGAACGCCTCGCGCACGGTCTTCCCGGTCGAGTCCTCGAGATAATACTGGGTGACGAGCGTGCCGATGAGCTTGTAGCGGAAATCGGCGAACTCCGGCAGCACCTCGACCAACGTCACCCAGCCGAGATGTTCCTTCAGCTCGGAGGGCTTAATATCGGCGCGCGACGGCATGGCGCGAGAGCCGCGCTTCGCTTCCCAATAATCGCGCAGGAAGGTGAGGGTCGGATGCGCGAATTGCCGCGGATCGACTTCCAACGCCACGCCGCTCAATCGTTCGCTCAATCGGTTGCCGCCCAAAGGATGAGTTGCAACCGTAAGGCTACCTGACGCTGGTTAAGCGAACGTTGAAACGGCAATAGCGGCGTTAACGCGCGTCGGCGCGTGCGAGGCGGCTGCGCCATGCGCCATACGCGAAATAAAGCACCAATCCGGCGGCGTTCCAGATCACAAAGCACCATTTGGTGAAGCTCGACAGGCCGATGACGAAGAGGAAGAGGCAGCCGATGATGCAAAGTGGGCCGAGCACCCACGCAAGCGGCGTGCGAAAAGCCCGCGGACGATCGGGTTGCCGATGGCGCCACACCAGCATGCAGAGGGCGACCGCGATGAAGGCACAGAGCGTGCCGGCATTGGCCACCGACGCGATCTGATCAAGCTTCAGCGTGGCCGCCAGAATGGCGACGACGAGGCCGGTCAGCACCGTCATCAGCACCGGTGTGCCGCGGGCGCGATTCACCACGGCCAGTCGCTGCGGCAGCAATCCGTCGCGGGCCATGACGAAGAAGATGCGGCTCTGTCCGTACATCAGCACGAGGATGACGCTGGGCAACGCGATCACGACGGCGGCAGCGACGATCTGCGCCGCCAGCGGATGATGCAGCAGGCTCAGGATGTGGACGAGCGGCGTCTCTTCGTGCGCGTTCGAGAACAGCCGGAACGGCATCGAGCCGACCGCTACCGCCGCTACGACGACGTACAGGATGGTGCACACCGCCATGGATCCGACGATGCCGATGGTGAGATTGCGCCCGGGGTCGATCGTCTCCTCCGCGGCGGTGGAGACCGCGTCGAATCCGTAGAAGGCGAAGAACACGATCGCGGCCGCGCCCAGCATGCCGACATTGCGGTCGGCGCCGGCCGCCGTGGCGCCGTATCCGAACGGCGCGAAGGGATGAAAATTTCCGGAATGGAACGCCTGCACCGCCAGAACCACGAACAGCGCCAGTGCGGCGAGCTTGATGAGCACCAGGGCGATGTTGAGCGTGGCGCTCTCCCGCGTGCCGATGACGAGCAGTGCGGTAATGAGGGCTGCGATGAGCACGGCAGGGATGTTGACGATGCCGCCGCTCATCGGGCCGTTGAGCAGAGCAGCCGGCACGTGCCATCCGGCGGCGAGAATGAACGCGGAAAAATGTCCGGCCCAACCCACCGCCACGGCAGCTGCCGCCACGGTATATTCGAGCACCAGGCTCCAGCCGACGATCCAGGCCAGCAATTCGCCCAATGTGGAATAGGTGTAGGTGTAGGCGCTGCCCGCGGCCGGGATCATGGTCGCCATCTCGGCATAGCAAAGCGCGGCACAGGCGCACACGACGCCGCACAGGAGGAAGGAGAGGATCACCGCCGGTCCCGCGAGACCGGCGCCCACGCCGGTGAGCGTGTAGATGCCGGTGCCGACGATCGCACCGACACCCATGGCGATCAGATGCGGCCAGGTGAGCGTGGGCTTGAGGCGGTGCGCCTCGTCGGTCGCCGCTGCCACATCGATCGGCTTGCGCCGGGTCAAAAATGTCATCTCGTCCCCCTCCGTCGCCGCCCTTTGCCGGCGCCGCGATCATACAGATTCGCGCTCGTTTGGCACTTGGCCTCGACGAATGTGCGTCGCCTTGACTCCATCCGGCATGGTGGAGGTGAATGCCGATGGCGGCGTGGGCACAACTGGCGGCCGCCAACCAGCACAGACGGTGGACGCGGGGACACATGCTGATCCAACCAGGCGAACCGCTGCAGGGGACCGGATCGGATTCACCCCACGCCGTTCAGAAGCAGAATATGTTCGCCTGTCTGGATGAGATCGGCGGCCGCGAGCTCCTGCGCGCGCAGGAGACCAAACGACCGGCCGGAACCAGAGCCGGCGTTCCGCCCCATGTGTGGATGTACTGGCACGATGGCTGGGACAATGCGCCCGAGGTGGCAAAGCTCTGCCTCAAGTCATGGAGGCAACAGAACGGCCTCTGGGACGTGCATGCGGTGGACGCCGCGCAGCTCGCAACCCTTCTGCCTGAACCGCTGGAATATCATGGCCGCTCGCGACTGGCCGGATTCTCCGACAGAGTCCGCCTCAAGCTGCTTCGCAAGTATGGCGGCATCTGGGCTGACGCGACGCTCTTCTGCGCGCAGCCGGCTGACAGCTGGGTTCACCTGCTGGCCGCGCCTTCGCTCTTCTTTGCGTTCGCGTTCCCGGCCGAGGATCGCACGCTGGCATCGTGGTTTCTCGCGGCAGCGCAGAATTGCCGCATCCTCGCGTTGTGGGACACGATTGTTTCCGCGTATTTCGCACATCTGGAGGCGGAGCGCAGATGGGTCCATTCCTACTTTTTCGTGCACTACGCACTCGAATATGTTGTAAACGCCGACCCCGAAGCGGCTGCATTGTGGGCGACGATGCCAAAGATTCCGGTCGGCGCAGCGTCAACCGGGCGGCTGGCCAGCATGGCGCAACTGAAAGCCGCTGAGGATTCGGGCGGATCGCTCTCAGCGGCGCAAATGGAAACCGTCGCGGTGCTGTTGCGCCAGTTTCCCCTGCATAAGCTGACGTGGAAAGGGCAGATGCAAAAAGGAAGCGGCCGCGCACGCCGCCTGCTGACGGCACTCGAAGCCCACCTTGCGTCCGAGAACGTCCCGGCGAGTTGAGAACATGAAGAATCTGCAGACACTGGCCAACGAATATGGCTCGGACAAGGGAACGACAGGCGGCAGGACACCGCACCGTTACACCTACATCTACGACCTGCTGTTTGCTCCTCAGAAAGAGCAGGACATTACGTTCCTCGAGATCGGGCTGTGCCGCGGCGGTCCCGAACTCGGCAAATCCATCGATCGCGTGGCGGTGTCGCCCTCGGTGCGCATGTGGACGGAGTATTTCACCCGCGCGGACATCGTCGGCTTCGACATATCCGATTTCTCGCACCAGCAAAGCGAGCGCTTCACGTTCATTCGCGGCGATTGTGGGAAGGATGAAGACGTTCAACGCCTGGCGGCATCGCGGGATGGCTTCGACGTGATCATCGACGACGCTTCGCATGCGTCGTACCACCAGCAGCTCGTTTTCAAGCATTTGTGGCCCAAGCTGCGTGCCGGGGGACTCTACATCATCGAAGACGTGAACTGGCAGCCGCCGGTGTATGAGGAGTCCTTGCCGCGCGTGCCGGTAACCGCGACCTTTTTTCAGACATTTTTGGAGGAGGGAGAGCTGCTGGAAAACACTGTCTTGACGCCCGAGATCATGCGCGCCGTCGAACGGCAAACCATGTCCGCCGCGTTCTTCCCCTCCTTTAAGGTCTCTACCAGCTCCCGGATCAAGCTGATGGTTCTCCGCAAATGCTACCAGGCGGAAGCATGAGCGCTGCACCGCCGATGGATGCACAGATGACAACAGAGCGCATGGCAGCCGACGATTTCAGCGCACTGAGCGAGAGCGAAGCCGTCGTGCTCAGGTCCGTGCACGAGGTCTGCACAGCGGTCTACCGCACCGCCATGATGAACGAGACGACGCGTCCCGATTGCTTCAAGTTTCTCTATTCCATTATGGAGCAGGTGCCGGCACCGAATGGCGAGGTCGATTACCTTGAGGTTGGGTCCTTCAAGGGGGCTTCGCTGCTGGTGATCGCCAGCATCCTGCGTGCGTTGGGCAAGCTGGGCGACATCGTCTCGATCGATCCCTATTTCGCGGAAGGTTACGAGCAAACCCCCCCGTTCAAGAACGACACCATCGTCATGCGCAGCACCGAGAGCACGATGCGCAGCGCACTCCGGCTTTACGATGCTGCGGGCTTGAAGGTCGCTCTGCTGCGGGACACCAGCGCCAACGCCATGGTCGAGCTGATGAAGCAGGGCCGAAAGTTCGATTTCCTGTACATCGACGGCAATCACGAACAGCTGCACCCCATGGTGGACACATCTCTCGGACTTCAGCTGCTGCGCCCCGGTGCGCTTCTGATGCTCGACGACGCCAACTGGCCGGACGTCAAACCGGTCGCGCGTCTTTGCCGGCTTCACCTCAAACCGGTCGGCGCGGGCTTCGGCAAGGCCTGCTTCCAGGTGTGATTCTTGCCATGACGGGAGATGCTGCCACTGATAAGACGCCGCTGCGGTTTCCGGACTTTCTCGGAATCGGCGCGCAGAAGGCGGGCACCACCTGGCTCCACAAGAAACTCGAGCAGCACCCGGATATCTGGATGCCGCCGCTCAAGGAAATCCACTACTTCGATGTGCTTCACCTGGATTATGTGAAGGACCCCGCCACCGGCCTCACGGGAATGGACGTGGGGCGCATCGACAAGGCGCTGGTCTCGACCGAATGGGCGCTCAAGAGCAGCCGGACGGCGGCGGGAAAGATCCGCATCATTCATCTGCTGGCGCTCATCGGACTGCGCGAGCTGACGGACGAATGGTACGGCACGATCTTCAGGCACGCGGGCACCGGCACCGTCTGCGGCGAGATCACGCCGGAATATGCGCTTCTGCCGCCGGCAGGTATCGAGCACATCGTCCGCTTGCGGCCAGACGTGAAGATCATCTTCATCATCCGTGATCCCATCGACCGCGGATGGTCGGATTTGCGGATGATGCAGCGGCGCACGAACAGCAGCGGCGCGCATGAGCTCCATCAGATCGGCAGCCGTCAATTCCTGCAGCGCGCCGATTTCATGGCGACGATCGAGCGCTTTCGCCAATTCATTCCCGCCGAGAACATGCTCATTCTGTTTTTTGACGACGTGGTGGAAAGACCTGCGAAGCTCGTACTTGACGTGTGCAATTTCCTAGCGGTCGATCCCGCCCGCGCTAAGTTCAAAGGGTTGGACAAGCCGGTGCACGAAGGACAGCCCGGAGAATTGCCGCGAGAGCTCTACGACGAGATGCGCGCCCGGCTCAGACCGGCCTACGAGCGGCTGCTCACGCTCAATTCGCCGATCGTGAAGCAGTGGTACGCCCGCCACTACGGCTGAGACGGTGAAGTGGAACGAATTCAGGTGTCCAGCCTGAGCCGGCCGTTGCCGAACAGCTGAACGCAGCGCAGCAGGTCGGCGTAATTCTCCACGGCCTCGCTGAGCGGCGCTGTCACCTTGTAGCGGCTGGAGTGGAATTCCTCCGGCGCGGTCACGCCGATGAAGTCGCAGGCCCGTGCCATCACCGCGTCGCGATCTGACTTGTTGCCGGCGATCTGCTCGTATTCCAACGGGAGGTGGCGGACGCCCGTGAGCCAGTTGAAGTAATTGTCCTTCTCGCGTTCCACCAGCAGCGCTTCATGGACGGCGCGCTGCACGGCAATCCGCACACGGGGATGCTCGCGCAGCTCTTCCTTCCGGTGCCAGATTTGCGTTTTTTCGGCGATGAGATTCGACACCGCCGCTGCCACGGAACTGTGCCGGGTCAGGTGCAGTACCGGAATGTCGTGCCGTGCGAGCCAGCCGATCAGGAATGGCCGTCTCTCCGAGGGCCACCAGCCGATCTCGAAATTGTGCACGTGACCGTACTTGATATCGATCAGCAGCTTCTTTCGCGGCCCCACAAGGCTGGTGAGATGATGCAGATAGCCATCCAGGAGCCGAGAGCTGGAATCCACGCTGGGACGCAGCAGAATGTCGGCATCCTGCTGCTGAGCCCTGCGCCGGAAGCCGAAGAACGACGCCGGAGCGGTTTCGGGATCGACCGCATTGAAATTGCAGACTTCATCGAAGGAGTGAACCTGACCAGTCGACGCAAGCAGATCGGTCACGAAGTGACTGCCCGATCGTTCGTGGGAAAGCAGCACAATGAACCGGTCCTTGTGGCTGTTGACCGGTTCGCCGATCGCCTCCGCCGCCTGCTCTTCCGGTCCTTCAGGATATTCCATCACTGCGACGTCTGTCTTTCCTTGGATAGATCGCCTCCGGTGCCCCACGATGGTCCGTCCATGGTTGCGGCAGACGCTGTAGCGCAAATTGGTCTAGGCAAAGATCGAATCGCCTTGTTCGACTCGTTTGCATACCGCCCAGATATAGGCCCAGCCGGCATCCTTCTCATAGGCCGAAACAGCATTATGGTCTCTTCTCCACCGCTGCGCTGCCGTCGCATCGTGCATGAACGCACTGAAGATGCGCGCGAGATCCGCTTCTGTTGCGATGGCCGGCGGCAAGAATCCCGGGCGGGAGGTTGGTTGCGGGCACGTTGGCGACGTTGCCACGACGGGAACGTTTAGCCGCTCGAGCATTTCCCGGCAAAGCTGAAGGCCGACGCGGCCGGCGGAGAGATCGAGCGCAAAAAGCGGTCTGGACCCGGTGCCATCGACGAGGCCGGTCAGAAAATGCAGAGGAGTGGCGCAGGTACCATTCCCCTGGAAAAGGACCGGCATGTCCGCGGGCTCTCCGATGGGCGGCACCAGTCGCACATCGATCCGCCACGCCTCGGCCATCGCCAGCGCCAGAGCGACCGCCTCCGTCTGTGGGGAGCCAAGCACCACGATGTGCGGCGCGGAAGCGGGCCGCAGCGGCCGCAGCTGCGGCGTGCGGTAAAGGAGGGGAGCGCGGATGTGGGAGGCACCCATCGTCTTCCAATGCGACGTTTCACGCGAGATGAAGTGCGAAACCACGAAGGCCCGGCCCCAGCAGATGGCAGGCAGGGGAAAATCCTCGCGCGCCTCGGAGAGCGAAATCAGATCGGGCCGGGAAAAAATCGCCATCTCGCCGCTGGCTGCTGTTTCGAAGGCTGGATGAGCAGCATCCAGGAACAGAACTTTCGCATTCTTCTCCTGCAGGAACGCTTCGACATTGACGCACTCGACGCCATGCGCCGCAAGCGCGCCGCGATGCAAATCGATATCGGGCAGGTCGTCGGCGACAACGAGCCGCGAAAGCTCTCCCAATGCCGGGCCGGCATTGACAAGGTCGGCGGCGCTTCCCTTGACGACCAGCACGATCAGATTTCCGAGGAAGCGCAGATATTCATGGCTTGACTGCAGGACGGCCCGGAAGATTCCAACTTCCGCAATCGCCCGAGAATCGACGGCGAGAACGATCGTCTTCTGCCTGTCACGGAGAAACGCGCGCGTTTCCGCGAACGTTCGCTCGATGCGGCTTGCTGTCTCCTGGTGTGTCCGCACCGAAGCCGTCGCAAGTTCGTCCAACGCGCTTCGTGGCGCAAAGGACAGCTCGACGAGCGCCAGCGCCAGCGCCTTCAGATCGGGCAGCGCGTGCAGGGGGTGTCCGGATTCATATCCCTCGAAGGCGTGCGCGGTTGCGATCAGGGGCATTGCAAACGACAGCGCTTCACCGGTCTTGATCTTCAGGCCGGTGGAGAACGTCATCGGCACGGCGATGCAATCGACCGAGCCATACAGCTGTGCGACATCTGAGACACGCCCGCGCAGTTCCACGAACGGGCTGTCGATGGACTCGAGTTCGTCGCAGACGGATCCGGCGACGATGAACTTGATCGGCGCAAACCAGCGCTCGAACAGGGGCAGGGCAATCTCGAGAAAGGCCAGGAGACTGGCGCGGTTCACGGAATTGCGCGCGCCAAGAAACCCCACGCGCAGATAGCCGTCCGCATCCGGTTCCGGCCGCTTGATCGGCAACAGCGGATCGAGGTGCGGCAAAGTCATCACCGGGGTCCGCGACATCTTCTCGAAGGCTTCCTGCTCCTCCGGCTTGATGGCCCAGACAAGATCGGCGCGGTCGAGCGCGCGTGCTTCCTCCTCGGGCGTGGTGAAGAAGAACTCCGGCGCCAGTCCGTTCGCGAGAAGCAGTTCGCGGCGTCCCGACACCTTGTCGTGCGTGTCGAGGATCTTGATCACATGGTCGGGCGTGTATTCGAACGCCTTGCTGAGCCACGCATAGTTCACGATGAACGCGTCGAACGAATGGGCGCGGAACGCCCAGCGCAGGAAGTGACCGATGGAGTCGTCCCACCACTCATCGATCTGGTGATACTCGCCATGCGGCGCGGTATGGAGATGGCGAGTCGGCGGAATGGTGAAATACTGGTCCCAGGCTGCCGCCATGGCCCGCTCCGCACTCCACGGGCTTGCCGTCCGCCAATCCGCCTCGGCCGGATAATGCGCGAAGCTGATCCTGCCGCCGTCCGCTGTGATGCGGTTGCAAACCTGAAAAATGCGCTTGCGGTTGCCGAAATCCTGCGGATGGCTCGGCGTGGGCGAGAGCACCAGAATGCGCTCACCTTTCCAGCTGTCGCGGCCGGGCGTGCCTCGCGACATTGCTAGTCGCCTTCCAGGCTGTGGAAGCCCGCCAGAGATGCGACCGTGAAATTGTAGATCGCCGACATCTGGCGCTGGAACAGTTCGGCATCCCGCTGTTCGGCCCAAAGGCCGCGCGGTGTGCGCAGCTTCGGCGGCAGATGTGCGTAGAAATCCGTGACGTCGTTCCAAAACGCCGGTGCTCTGTCGAACAGTTCGGCGGGCCGCTGTAGGTATTCCGATACCGCCTGCCACGCCACGCGGCGCCGGAACCATGCCTGCGTCAGGCGCTCCGGCGGCACCAGATGATTGACGATCGCCTCCGGTACATAGAGCAGCCGGCCGCCCGCCGCCGTCAGCTTTTCGACGACTTCCGTTTCGTCGTTCGAAAGAAGCGCATGGCCGCCACGGTTGCGGCCGAGATGGACGGAGAAGCCTCCGACCTTGCGCAGCGGCTCGACGCGAAATGCGATGTTGGTGCCGGCAACCCACTCCTGCGGCGCGGCGAAGCGCGTGATGCCGCCCCAGTCGACAACCGACACATAGCCGAGCAGCTTCTCGTGCAGCCAGGCCGGCCGATCGACAGCCCAGATCGGCTTGACCCGGCCGCCCGCGGCGACGGCGTCGTCGCCGAACCGCTGAAATGCTTTCAGCAGCCATTCGAGCCAGGTCGGCTCGGCGGCGGCGTCGTCGTCCATGAAAGCGACGATCGGCGCCCGCGCCTCGCGAATGGCGACGTTCCTGGCATTCGACAATCCGGGCCTGGTTTCCATCAGCCATTTCAGATTCGGGATGCCGGCGAAATTTTTCGATACCTTCTGCGAGTGTGCGTGATCCGGTGAATTGTCCACCACGAGGATTTCAAGCTGGTCGGCAGGCAAGGTCTGACGCGTCAAGCTGTCGATCGCGCCGGTGAGCAGATCGTACCGGTCATAGGTGCAGATCACGGCGGTGACCGCCGGACCGCCGTCGCGTGAGTCTTTCTGCTGACGAATTGCCGACACCTCGGATTATTCCTTGCAAGCCGGATCAGGAATTCATTGCGTTTGCGACCGCGGGACCAATTCGATGATCTCGACTCCGACCGTCTTCTCGGAGTCATCCGCTCCAACCGCGGGTTTCGGATGCGCCTTGACCAACAGGGAGGTGAAGGAAATCCCCAGCAAGCGGGAGTCGTCAGACTCAGGCGGCGGTATGACTTCGGGAACGACGAACTCGAGATGGCTCGCGGTTCCATCGGCGCTTGTTGGGAGCTCTGCGGTGAGCAAGACGGAGTCACGTCTTCGCTCCACATTGCTGGAAACCCTTTCGCCATCCACCATCACCACGATGTTCTTCTGGCGCTCGAAATCGACGCAGGACAGCGCACGCAATTCCAGCTCGGCGCCGTGCATCCGGTCCACAAACAGATCGAATGAAAAACTTCGCGACGGTCCCGTCCAGCGGAATGCGATGCCTTCGCGCGTGTGCTCGAGCGAGTAAAAGCCATTGCTTTGGTACAGAAGCTCCGCCGCCGTGACACAAGCAGAAGCCGGCAAGGATACGGTGGACTTAATCAGCGAATCTGATGCAAGCCAGCGCTGCTTTGCGATCCTGTAGGTCCGCAAGGCCTCCACCTCGCATTTGAGGTTTTGAAGCTCCCGATTGAGGTCGCGCAATTCCTTGACAAGCGCGTGCATCAGCTCGGGACCGCGCAGCGTCAGAAGGGATTCGAGGCGATCGTCGAATTGCTGTGTGTTGCTCATGGCGCCCCTGCCAAAGCGCGATCAGTCTGCGGACGATGTGCCAGTCTTACAGGGTGGGCTTGCCGCCCGCAACCGCTTGGCCAAACCTTGTAAGCCCAATCGGCACCCAGCAATATGGGCGGCAGGCCCAGCATGGCAAATGCGTATGGAAACCGTCCTTGTTTATGCGGACGCGCAGGGTGACCTGCCGGCGGTTCCGCAGGTCACAGCGAAGGCGCGGCTGTCGATGCTTTCCGCAGCCGTGGACGCCTGCAAGGAGCATATGCATCTCGTCGCCCAGGCGCTCGACAGTGTGAGCGCCGGCGCAGCGATAGAGCGATTTGCGCTCGGTAACGATCGGGAAGGAGCAAACCTTGTCCTGCTGGACGCGGCGGCCATGTGTGCCTACGCGGCCTACCGCGCCACGATTGTCGCAGCAGAAGATCCGTTCCGTGGCGCGCAGGATATCGCTGACGCCCTGCAACTTCACCCGGACGAGGTCCGCCTCCGAATGCACAATGCGCTCTGCAACGCGGCGAAGATCATTTCGCTGGGCCGCAACGTGGCGGCATCGTTGGAGCCGTTGCTGCCGAAGAGGCAATCCTGGTTCGAATTCCCCCCTGTGCCGTTGGTGCAGGGGATCGCCGACAAAAGAGTTCTCGCGGTTGTTCATCCAGAGGCCGACAGCTTCAGCAGGACGGTGCTGGCAGCGCTGAAGGACCATCTGCCAGATTGGGAGTTCGTGTTGGATCAAACCGATGTCTTCGAATTGCCGTGGTATGCGGCAATCCATATCGGCCATGCGACCAGCCCGGAGCCCGGCTCGCGCCTGGAGGACTGCTTGGCGGGCGGCGTTCCCGTGTTCCAAATCATCGATCCGCAAAGCCGAAACATCCGCGCCGTCGGCACGGCATCGATCGTCACCGAAGATCGCGGCAGCCGCTTGTGCCACGGCATTGATGAGCTCGTGTCGGCGTTGCGGGATTTCGCTGCCGATCCGGATGCTGTTCGCCGCCAGAGTGCGTCAGCGCGGGCCGAGATGGATTCGGCGGCCGCCTGGGCGCGGATCATGACCGAGGTTTTGCAATGAGCGACGCAACCACGCGCCTCGCGTGGCTGTATGCTCTCGATGACCCGGCAGGCTCCCGATTTTCGGCCGGGCTTCTGCAGCAATTCCATCCCGGCCGCGACCCGCAGCTCGAATGTCACGCGTTCGTGGCGGGGCAGGGAACGGCATCTCCGCTGCCCGTGCGGTCCGCGCGGCTGGCGACGGACGCTGCATTCCAGGAAATTCTGTCCACCTACGACGCTGCAATTTTCAACATTGGGAGCGTAGGACAGGGTGCAGACGCGATCCTGCAGACGCTGCGTCGCTTGCCCGGCGTGCTGATCCTTCATGAGGAGTCCTGCCAGGGCTTGTTCGCAGCCCGATGCTTCGGGGCGTTGCAATCACCGGCGGCGTTCGCCCGTCTCATCCATCGATACTACGGCACAAGCGGCCTTGATGTCCTGCTGACCCCCGGAGCTTCGGCGGCTTCGTTTCCGCTGCTCGAGCCGATCGCCGCGCTGGCATCCGCGCTCGTCGTGCATTCGGATGCGATGGAGACGTGCGTACGCTCATTCTTTCATGGTCCGGTTCTGCGCCTTCAGGCGCCGGGCGGGGATTCAGATAACGACCAGTCCCGCAATTATTTGGCGGGCCTGACGGCGTTCATCCGTGAGAATCGCGATTTGCTGCGAAGGCGTGCGCGTTTCGTCGCGCCTGTGCGCGATGCCCTGGCGCAGCCCGATCCTGAGCGTCAGGACGAACCATGGTGGGAATCGCTGCTTGGTGCGCGCGCGGCGCACAATGATCTGGAGCGGGATCCCGATGTACGATCGCCAGAGCCGTTCCTCAAATGGTCGGACCGCGACATCGCGAAGCTTGTGGCGTGGTTCTTTTTGGATTCGCCGGAGCCTGCGCAATTGGAGAAGCAGGTCCGCTCGATCATCCAATGTGCCGCTGACCGCTGGCAGGTTTATGTGCTCGTCGCGACACTCCGCCGGCTGCAGGAGCTTTGCCTCGGCGAACGGATTTCGCCGGACGATCTCGCAATTCCGGCAGCGAGAATACTAGGCACGGATTTCTGGGCACTCGCCTGCCACCTGCGGCCGGCCGCATTTGCCAGACTGCTCTACGTCGCGATCCTGCAGCGGCCCTGGGAGCAGGGGGAGCCCGACAGGTGGGCACAGCTTGTGGAATCCGGAATGCCGCCGATCGAGATGTTCAGACGCTTTGTCGCCACGGCAGGAGAGGGTGAGCTGGCTGCCAATGATCGGCTTGCGCTCTGGGCCGACGAGCAAGTGCTTGTGCAATCGCTGCGCCGCGGCGATGATGTCCCGTCTTGGCAGCCAGGCAATCGGGTGCACTTCAGCGCTGCCTCCAGCGCTGCTGCGCCAAGGCTTGTCGGGAACTGGCACGGTGCCGAGGCGGTCGGCCGCTGGACCCACGGCCCTAGCGGCGCTCTGGCGTTCCGTCTGCCGGCCAATGCGGATCCTGCGCTGACGCTAACGTTGCGGTTGCGCGTCGCCGGCACCGATCACACCGGTAGGCGGAAGCTCGTCGCCTATTGCGATGGACAGAAGGTCGCTTCCCTGGATCTTGTGAACGATGCGCCGTGCGATTGGCGCATCCCGCTGAATGCCGCCGGGCGGGAATCCTCCGTGGTGGTCGCATTGATTGCGGATCGTTCGTTTTCGCCGGCCAGTGCGGGCGTGTCCGGCGACACACGCGATCTCGGCATCATGCTGATCGAAGCCGTTCTTGTCTCGACTCCGGGAAACGCTGAAGCTGAACCACCCGAGGGCACCGGCGCGTCGGTCAGCCCATGACCACCCACAGAAAAATCACCGCCACGACGCCAATTGCGAATGCCCAGTAGCTGAGCAATTTCCAGCGCGGACGTCCGGCAAGATCGCGGGTCTTCGCGTTGAACGTCGCCAGCATTTCCAGTGCGAGCGCGATCATGAGGGCAATGAGAAATGCGCCGAGCACGAAACGACCATGCGCGAGCATTTGCAGAGCGCCGCCGCCGCCAAACCTCATGCCGATCTCCCTAACTGGAATGACCATCGGCCCGATCTTCGTCGGCATGCAAGCGAAACCTGATCGCCTGATCGCCTTGACGAGGTTGGCCCCGATGGGGAGATTGCCGCCGCCAAGCCGGACCCAGCCTTCATGACTGTTTGCCCCATCATTCTCTGTGGCGGAGAAGGCTCGCGCCTTTGGCCGGTTTCGCGGCGTGATTTTCCCAAGCAGTTCGCCACGCTCGTGGGAACAATGTCGTGTTTCCAGCAGGCGGCGCTGCGGCTTTCGAAGATGCCGGGGGCGCTGAAGCCAGTGATCGTGGCGGGCGAGGCGCACGAACTGACGGTCCGCCGGCAGCTCGATGCGATCGGCCTGGAAGCAACCGTGATTCTGGAGCCTGAAGGCCGCGACTCCGCGCCGGCGACCGCCGCTGCCGCCGCCTATCTTCTGGCAGTCGGACAGGATGGTCCTGCCGTGATGCAGCCGGCGGATCACTACATTCCGGATGTCGAGCGGTTCACCGCCGCGGTCGAACGCGCAGCGACCGCGGCGGATGACGGTTATGTCGTGACGTTCGGCATTACCCCGTCGCTGCCCGAAGTCTCCTATGGCTATATCAACATCGGCGAGGCTCTGCCCGACGCGCCGGGTGTGTCGATCGTCAATCGCTTTGCCGAGAAGCCGTCGCTCGAGATCGCCATCGAGTATCTCGCGCAGGGCTTCGTCTGGAACAGCGGCATCTTCGCGTTCCGGCCTTCCGTGCTGCTCGGCGAAATGGAGAAGTTCGAGCCGGCTATCGTCGATGCTGTGAAGCTTGCGGTGGCTGAGGCTGCAGTGCATGGCAACGTCATTCGCCTCGATCCGCATGCGTTTGCGAAAGCGACGAAGAAATCGCTCGATTATGCGGTGATGGAGCGCACCGACCGCGCCGCCGTCGTCGCGGCAGACTTCCAATGGTCGGACCTTGGCGCCTGGAGCGCCATCTACGGCGCGCATCCAAAGGACGCGGACGGCAATGTGATCGCAGGCGGCAATGCCGTGGCGATCCAGTCGCAGCGCTGCTTCGTGCGCGCTTCCAACATACCGCTGGCGGTGATCGGATTGACGGACGTCGGCGTGATTGCCGAGCCGGATGGCATCGTGGTCTGCAAGCTCGACACCAGCGCGGCAGTTAAGTCAGCGGTGGAGAATTTGCGCGCCAAATCGCGGCCGGAAGCGTTGCGCAGCACGCCGTCGGCCTGGCGCCGCGATCACGCCAATCTCGCGGCAGCCGCGCGCAATCTCGGTGCGTGGCTCGACAATTCGGCGCTGCCGCTATGGTGGACGGCCGGCGCCGATCACGAGCGCGGCGGCTATTTCGAATTGCTGGACGAGCGCGGGCGGGGCCTGAGTGTTGCGCGGCGCGTTCGCGTGCAAGCCCGGCAGGTGTTCGTCTATGCGGCGGCCGGCGCTGCCGGCTGGCGCGGGCCGTGGCGCTCCGCCGTCCGGCACGGCCTCGACTATCTTCGCGGTCAGTATCGCAAGCCCGACGGTCTCTACTGCACCCTGGTGGGCGAAGACGGAGGACAGGTGGACGATCGTGCCTTTCTGTACGACCACGCGTTCGTTCTGCTTGCTCTGGCAAGCGCGGCGAAGGCCGGAGTGGATGCGCAGTCGAGTGAAGCGGAGGCGATCGCGCTGCGGGGAATGCTGGCGGAACGGTATGGTCGTCGCGGCGGGGGATTTTTTGAAGAGGAAATCCGTGGCACGCGCTTCCAATCAAACCCGCACATGCATCTGCTTGAGGCATCGCTTGCCTGGGCAGACACGACGGGGGACGCCAAGTGGGAGAGCTTGGCCGAACAAATTGTCGACGTCTGCTTCCAGCACTTCATCGACCGCGACAGCGGGTTCTTGCGCGAATTCTTCGATGATCGCGGTACGCCGGTTGAAGGCTTCCCCGGCCGCATCGTCGAGCCCGGGCACCAGTTCGAATGGTCGTGGCTTCTGTCTCGTTGGGCTCGGCGCACGGGCGATGTGGCATGCGCGAGCGCGGCACTCACGCTGTTCGAGATCGGCGAGCGCCACGGCATCGATCCGTTGCGCGGCGTCGCCATCGACACGCTGCTCGATGACATGTCGCTCTATTCGCGGCAGGCGCGCCTGTGGCCGCAGACGGAACGGCTGAAGTCGGCGCTGATTCTCGCATCGCATTCCACCGAACCTGCGCGGCGCGCGACGTTCGAAGCCGCTGCGCTTTCGGCGGCCGAAGGGTTGTCGCATTATCTTCACACCGAAGTGCACGGTCTTTGGCACGACAAGATGCGGGCGGATGGAACTTTTGTCATCGAGCCTTCGCCGGCAAGCTCCCTATATCATATTGCGGGAGCCATTCTGGCTCTGCGCGATTACGTTGGCTGAATTCGGCGGACCCAGGCTGTGGCACATCCCAGGAAGCTCGCGACCATCCTCGGCGCACGGCCGCAATTCGTGAAGGCGTTTGCGCTGTCGCGCGCGCTCGCCCAGGTTCCCGAAATCGAAGAAGTGCTGATCCACACGGGTCAGCACTACGATCAGAACATGTCGGCCATTTTCTTCGACGAGCTGCAGATTCCGCCGCCCAGATATCACTTTGCCGTGCGGGCCACCCACCAGGGAGCGGCCACGGCGCAGATGCTGGTCGATGTCGAAAGTGCGCTGCTCATCGAGAAGCCGGATGTGGTCCTGATCTACGGCGATACCAACTCCACGCTGGCGGGTGCGCTGGCGGCCAGCAAGCTGCACATTCCGCTTGCCCATGTGGAAGCCGGCATGCGGTCGTTCAACCGGAAGATGGCGGAGGAGATCAACCGCATCGTCGCCGACCATGTCAGCGACATTCTTCTTTGCGCGACTCAGAGTTCGGTGGAGCATCTGGCGCGCGAAGGCGTCACCGGCCATGTGCACCTTGTCGGCGACCTGATGGTGGACGCGACGCTTTATGCCACCGGGCTGGCCGAGCAGCACTCCCATATCCTCGCGCGCCTCAACCTGACGCCGAAATCTTACGCCGTTGCGACTTTGCATCGCGCCGAGAATACGGACGATCCGGAGCAGCTGGCGCGCGCCATCGACTACATTGCCGATCAGGCGCGCGAGCAGCCGGTGGTGTTCCCCGTGCATCCGCGCACTTCGCATGCCGCGGCGGCGGCGGGGATCAATCTCGAGCGGCCGAACCTCATCGTCATCGAGCCGGTCGGGTTCCTCGACATGTGCCAGCTCACCCATCACGCGGCTGTGGTGCTGACGGATTCGGGGGGCCTGCAGAAGGAAGCCTACTTCCATCGCGTACCCTGCGTGACCTTGCGCGATGAGACGGAGTGGACGGAAACCATCGAGTGCGGCTGGAACCGGCTGTGGACGCAGGATAAATATCTGCCGCGCCGCCATATCCTCGACTTCACGCCCGGCGCCGGCACGCGAACCGCCAACGCGCTGCGCGCAGAGCTCGGGGTCTGATTAGCGGGACAGCCGGCGCATCGCGCGCTGCCACAGCGTCGGCCGATTGGCTTCTTCCGTGGGGATCACGTTCGGATCGTATCCAAGCGCGGTGAAGTCGCGTGCGTAGAGTCGCGCCAGGCGTTCCGCGGCGTGCGGCGTAAGGAAGCTGCCGTAATCGGGAAACCGGATCACACCGCGGCGGTCGGTGCCGAATTCGCGCGCGAAGTCGGCACGCGTGAAATTCACGATCTCTTCGCCGGAAAATTTCGAACGGATTTTTGTTTGCGCCGAGTTCAGCCATACCGGGATTCGTTTGCGGCCGAGTTTCCGGCATACGTCATTCAATCCGGCGCGAATGGATTCCAGTCGGACGAACTGAATGTCCGGAAGCGACAGATCGCACCAATCCTGCGCCGTCTGTAGCCGCCAATGGTAGTTCGCCGTCGCCAGATCCGTCTGCTCCAGAAAATCGAGGAATTCGAGGAACGTCAGCCGTCGCTCTGCATCTGGCGCCGCAACCGAACGCGCCACCACGCGCCACTGCAACCCGGTCTTGCTGTCGGTCATCACCGTGAAGGCACTGATGGCGCGCGGCAATGGATGGCGCACCACAGCGATCTTCAGGTAGGACGGGTCGCGATAGCATTCCTGCAGACCGCCATAGTCGTGCTCGTGCTCGGCGAACCACATTCGCGACAGCTCGCCCGCACCGCGGCCGGCCATCCGCTCCTTCCATCCGGCGAGTTCGAAGAACCACAGCTGCGCGGTGGTGCTGCCGCACCGGTGCATCCAGAACAGGATCAGCTTGTTGCGCACATCCAGCATCGACCGCGGATTCGGCGACGCCGGCTGGCGATGCGGTATGAGAGTGACAGCCATCCTATTGCCGCAGCAGCGCGCTCAATTCGCCGTCGCGCTTGCCGCCGCTCCAGGTGTAGGGGTGAATGAGGATCTGCACGGCGTTGTTCTGTCCTACAATAAAGCGTTTAAGCCGCTCCGCCATTTTCACGATGTTGCCGCCGAGATCGGATTGCTGGTGCCATCGCTTTCGGCCTTCGCCGTG
>DASYBT010000163.1:0-3321 GCA_036500585.1 Rhizomicrobium sp. | reverse complement strand
CAGCCCTGATCACCCGAACACGAAGAGCCTCTCCATGCGCCATCCTCGCGGCCATGAGGATGAATCACGCTTCGTGCCCTTTGGGAATCTGGAGGGTTCTGTGAGGTCGCGCGGCGGTGACGGCAGGGCTTGGCGCTGAGCGCGACCTCATTGAAGCCGGATTGAACGAAGGCGCGGGAGGGTGGGCACGGTGGTGAGGCTATGGGGATTGTTCGAGATCGCAACTAGCTCTCGGCAGACTGTGTATCTGAAGCGGAGACGTGCTGGCTGCGCATCGGCGGCAATTTGAGACCGGGAGCGTTTTGCAGGCGGTCGCGATCGATGGTCCGCTGCATTGAATGGTTATCGTCGCGCGGTGTGGCCGCACGGCTTTGACAGCGTCGGCGATGATCGAGACGCTGGGAATGATGATCGTCGTGCAGGGCACGAACTGGCTCACGACGTGTCGCATCGGAACGGTGGGGTTCGAGGGCTGGAGCGGCTGCAGCTGTGTCGAAAGCGCTCGACGATGCGCATGACGCCCCCACAATCGGGACAGGCAGGAACCTCGGCCCGGGTATGGAGGGCCGAATCCAAGGGCGACGGCTCGGCATTGTTTGGCGCTTTCCGCTCATGATCGAGAAGGGTGCGGCAAAGGGCGAGCTTGGCGGCGCGATGGCGGTTGGCCATGAAGCCAAAATGGCGGATACGATGGAAGCCGTCGGGCAACGTGTGAAGCAGGAAGCGGCGGATGAACTCGTCTGGCTTGAGCCTCATGATTTTTGTCGCGCTGTTCTGGCGGTAGTCCTTCCATGAGAAGGCGACTTGATCGTCGTCGAGGGCTACGAGCCGGCTGTTGGCGATGGCGACGCGATGGGTGTAGCGGCCGAGATAGGCCAGCACCTGTGCGGGCCCGCCGAAGGGCCGCTTGGCGTAAACAACCCAGTTGATGCGTCGCATGGCGTCGAGGTGGGCCGCGAAGGCAGCCGGCACGGCCAGAGCTCCGAGATCGCCGAAGAAACGCAAGGCACCGGAGTTGAAGGCTGCCGACAGACGTTTGAGAAAAAGTGTGCGAAATAGTCTGGACAACGGTTTGACGGCCAGGAAGAAGTTCGGTCGGCAAGCGATCCAGCGCGCGCCATCGGGCGAGAGGCCGCCACTCGGAACGACGCAATGGACGTGGGGATGATGCATCAGCGCCTGTCCCCAGGTGTGGAGGACGGCGACGCCGCCGATCGCACCGCCGAGCCGGCGTGGATTGGCGGCGAGCGTCGTCATCGCCTCGGCGGCAGCCTTGAACAGGATGGCATAGACGACGGCCTTGTTCTGGAAAGCGATCGCGGCGATCGGTGCGGGAAGTGTAAAGACGACGTGGAAATAGGGAACCGGAAGCAGGTCGGCTTGACGCGCGGCGAGCCACGCGGCTCGGGCTCTCCCCTGACACTTCGGACAGTGCCGATTGCGGCAGGAATTATAGGCAACGCGTGTCGTGCCGCAGTCGTCGCAAGCCTCCACGTGGCCACCGAGCGCCTCGGTCCGGCACGCAACGATCGCGCTCATCACGCGCCGCTCGACCCGCCCCAGATGGCCGGCATGTACACGGCGATAGGCGTCGCCATGCCGGCGCAGAATATCGGCAATCTCGATGGTGGGCCTGTTGGAGCGGGTGTCGCAGCGGGTCATGACCCGCATCCCGCTGCGGATCATCCAGGTGGCGTCACCTCCAGCGACAGGCGATCGAGCGGGCTCTGCGTCGCTCGGATCGTATCGGTGGCGACCTGCGTGTAGCGCGCCGTCGACGACAAATTATTGTGTCCGAGCAAGACCTGGATGATCCGGATATCGGTTCCGTTCTCGAGAAGATGTGTCGCGAAGCTGTGGCGCAGCGTGTGGAGCGTGACGCGCTTGGTCAGGCCTGCAGCCTTCACCGCCGACCGGCAGGCGGCATGCAACACGGTCTGATCGATCGGATGATCTTCGTCACGACCAGGGAACAGATAAAGCCGCGGCCGGGCGAGCCGCCAGTAGGTGCGCAGGATGCCCAGCAGCTGGGGCGACAGCATCACGTTGCGATCCTTTGCGCCCTTGCCGTGGCGCACCTGGATGACGCCGCGGGCGCTGTCGATGTCTTCGATCCGCAGTCCCGCAACCTCCGAGGCCCTGAGCCCGGCCGCATAGGCGGTGGTGAGCGCGGCGCGGCTCTTCAGGCTCGATACGGCCTCGAGGAACTGCACGACTTCGTCGGCACTCAGCACCACCGGCAGCTTGAGGGGTTCTCGCGCATAGGGGATGCGCTCCGGGATCAGCGCCTCGCCGAGCGTAACGCCGTAGAAAAACCGTAGCGCACAGACAATCTGGTTCAGAGCCGGCCATGATATGCCGGTCGAGACCAGATGCACCTGGAAGGCGCGGACGTCTTCCAGCTCTAACCGGTCAGGTGATCGGCCAAAATAGCGGCTGAACTTCGAAACCGCGCTGATGTAGGATCGCTGTGTCGCCGGCGACAGATTGCGGACGGTCATGTCTTCGATCATGCGGCGGCGAAGAGGGCTCAAATCGGCCATCTCGATACTCCTGTCTGAGGGGGTGGGTCCAACACCCACATCCTCTCAGCCAGGAGGCGAACTACGCCACCTTGCCCCTACGCCGCGGCAGCGGCTTCGTTCAATCTGGAGGGTTCTGTGAGGTCGCGCTGACGCGAGGATGCGGCAGGTGCTTGCCCGCGACCTCATTGAAGCCGGATTGAACGAAGGCGCGGCCGATACGGAGAGACGGGTTGCGCTATGAGGTCGGTGATATTTGGCGGGTCGTCGGTGCCGCACGCGTGCACAACTTGAACGTTACGGCACGAATGTTGCTAAATGGGGAAAGTAATTTCTCTCCCGCGAGTATTTTCAAAGGGTTAAGCGTGGCAAAAAGACCACGGTTTGCAACTTTGGCGTGATGCGGTTCTAATCGGCTGCCCAACCGCAGCGATATCCGCTCGGCATCAAAATTGAAGAGCGCCACGTCGCCCGCCCGCACATTTCCGATCACGAAGTTACCTCTGATGTACGTCTGAAAATTCGAAGAGCACCAGCATCCCGCCAAGAATGGCGAATCTGCAGGCTCGCAACAAGCGCCAACCGCCGCGTAGCGGCTTCGTTCAATCCGCTAATTGAGGACAGGCCCTGGACAGGCAAATCAGTGATTTGCCCGTCGGGCTAAATCAGCAAGACCATTTCCACAAACGCACCGTCATCCCCGGGACGAACGCGATGCGTTCGCCCGTGAGGTGCGAGCCCCTTGGCGAGCCTCGAAGGATGGCCGCACGCACAGTGCTGAACACCATCCTTCGAGGCG
>DASYBT010000162.1:0-12783 GCA_036500585.1 Rhizomicrobium sp. | reverse complement strand
CATGCCTTTGGCGAACACGCTCGCGCGTGCTTCGCCTGGCATGGTCCCCCTCCCCCGCTTCGCAGGGGAGGAACCATCAGCGATAGGCGCAAAGCGGACGATGGTGGTCATGGGATAAATCTAGTCCCCTCGCCCCCTTTTGGGGGAGAGGGTTAGGGTGAGGGGGAATTCTGCAGCTGTGGACGTCCCCCAGCCCTCTCCCCCCGAGGGGGAGAGGGAGTCCGTTTGGCTGCCAGCATTGCCGACATGCAGCAATCCGGTCGGCGACGGCGCAAAGCGGACGATGGTCATGACGATACAATAAGTGCCCCCCTCCCCTCGCGGGAGGGGGCGAATGCGACAAGCGCAGCGCGGAGCATTCGGGGGAGGGGGCGTTCGAGGCGTGAAGAACCCCTCCCCCAAATTCTCGCGCGCGCTTTGCATGCGCTATCGCCTTGCTGCTTGAGCGCAGGCGCGCTCGAATTTGCCCCCTCCCGCAAGGGGAGGGGGCAGAATGACGGCGCAAAACGGACGATGGTGGTCATGTTATCTTCTCCCTCGCCCCCACGCAGTGGGGGAGAGGGTCGGGGTGAGGGGGTGCTGAAGCTTCACCAACGCTTTCAATAAAGCGCGCGTGGGGACGTACCCTCATCCTCGATTTCAAATGGGACATTCCTTCTCATGCATCCTGTACGTTCCGAAATCCTACAAACCCATATCCAAACCCTTGAAACCACTTGGATCATTGTACTCGCGGTCATCGGTGAGATGTGCAAAGGCTGACGCCAAAACAAATCCGGAGAAGTTCGAGCTATCAATCCGGTAGGTCTCCTTGCCCGAGGAGTCGCCTTGCAGGTCTATACGGATGCCGTGAAGGATCGTTGCCAGATTAAGGCCTTTCACATCCTTGAACAAAAGATCAATGCGGGTCGGTTCTGCTGGCGACTTCACATTGCGGAGAAGCAACTGCCTGTGGCTCACGGTGTATTTCCACAGCTGAAATTCACGATCTGAGGAGTAAAGAACTTTTTTCATCGCATGCTTTTCGCATCCCAGAATTCAGAAGCCTCAGCAACGCTTTCAGCAAGCGCGCGCGGAGAAGCCCCCTCACCCTAACCCTCTCCCCCTCAAAGGGGGAGAGGGAACACCGTTGCTCAATCATCTCGCGTCCCGGAAAGCGTTCGTGATGGGGTAGCGGCGGTCGCGGCCGAAGTTCCTGCGCGTGATTTTCACACCCGGCGGCGCCTGCCGCCGCTTGTACTCCGACACATAGAGCAACTGCTCGATGCGCTTGATGGTGGCCGGTTCGTAGCCCTTTGCAACAACCTGCGCGAAGGACATTTCGCCTTCCACCAGCATTTCGAGGATGCCGTCGAGAATCTCGTAAGGCGGCAGCGAGTCCTCGTCCTTCTGGTCGGCGCGCAATTCGGCCGATGGCGGACGGCTGATCACGCGCTCCGGCATCACCCGCCCCGCAGGCCCCAAGCCCCCGCGCGGCACATTGGCGTTGCGCAAGCGCGCCAGCCGGAACACTTCCGTCTTGTAGACATCCTTCAGCACATTGTAGCCGCCGCACATGTCGCCGTAGAGCGTGGCGTAGCCGACGCTCATCTCGCTCTTGTTGCCGGTGGTCAGCACCATCGGGCCGAACTTGTTGGAGATCGCCATCAGGATCACGCCGCGGATGCGCGACTGGATGTTCTCCTCCGTCGTGTCCACCGCGCGGCCAGCGAAGGTGTTGTGCAGCGCTCCGGTGAACGCGTCCACCGCCGGCTCGATCGGCACGGTTTCGTATTCGCAGCCCAGCAGCCGCGCGATCTCGGCCGCATCGTCGAGCGATTCACGGCTGGTGTATTTCGATGGCAGCATCACACAGCGGACGCGCGCCGCTCCAAGCGCATCGACAGCCACGGCGGCCGACAAGGCGGAGTCAATCCCGCCTGACAGGCCCAGCACAACGCCGGGGAAGCGGTTCTTGTTCACGTAATCGCGTAAGCCCAGCATCATGGCGTGATAGACGGATTGCTCGCGGGCTTCTTCGCCCGCGCATTCGCCTTTTGCGCACACCCAGCCTTGCGTCGTGCGCCGCCATTCGGTGACGGCGAGCGCCTCCTCCCATGCCGGCAGCGCGTGCGCGAGATGTCCGTCGACGTTGCACACCAGCGAGGCACCGTCGAATACCAGTTCGTCCTGGCCGCCGACCTGGTTGAGGTAGATGAGCGGCAGCCCGCTTTCCTTGACGCGCGATACGATGAGATTCAGCCGCACATCCTCCTTGCCGGCCTCGAACGGTGAGCCGTTCGGCACCAGCAGAATTTCGCCGCCGGTTTCCGCCAGGCACTCGACCACATCGGGAGTCCAGATGTCCTCGCACACCGGCACGCCGACGCGGATACCCCGGATGTTGAACGGTCCTGGCATCGGACCGACGGCGAACACGCGCTTCTCGTCGAAGACGCCGTAATTCGGCAGGTCGTGCTTGTAGGTGCGCCCGAGGATGCGGCCCTGATCGAGATAGAGGCAGGCATTGTAAAGCTTGCCGCCATCAACCCACGGCGTGCCGATGAGCACGGCCGGCCCCCCATCGGCGGTGTCGCGCGCCAGCGCCTCGATGGCTTCGCGCACGTCCTCCTGCAGTGCCGGCTTGAGCACCAGATCCTCGGGCGGATAGCCCACGATGTAGAGCTCGGGAAAGAGAATGAGATCGGCACTTTGCCTGGCGGCCTCGGCGCGCATCTCCCGCGCCTTGGCGAGGTTGCCTGGTATGTCGCCCATTAGCGGATTGGCCTGCGCCAGCGCAATGCGAAAGCGGTCGATCATGCGGTGTGTTTAGACAAAATAGTGAAATTCCACTACATTGTTGAAACACAGCCCGAGATCAGAATGCGCTATATCCTCGACAACATTGAAGCCGGGAAAATACCGGCGGAAATCGAACGACGCGGTATTGGTGCCGGCGAACGCGTCCGGGTGGTCGTGGAGACCTTGAGCGATGACCTGCCGCTTGCCCACATGGCCGAGCAGGGACACGCTTTCGATTTCCTTGCCGGCGAGCCCGAACTCTACAGCGAAGCCGATATTACTTAATTGTACCCTCCCCTTGAGGGAGGGTCGAACCGCGCAGCGGTTCGGGGAGGGGTACTCCGCTCGCGTGCAAAGCCTGCAACAGCACGGCACCCGCTTCAGAGTCGCTCACAACATCGATGTTCCAGAAACGAAGCACGCGGTAGCCGCGCTGTTCTAACCACCGCGTGCGGTTTTGGTCATAAAGCTTGCGTTGAAGATCGGCGTGCTGACCGCCGTCCAATTCAACGATTAGTTTCGCCGCCGAGCAATAGAAGTCCACCACATACGGACCGATGGCTGTTGGCGCCGAAAGCGCACACCAGCAAATTTCTTATTGCGGAGAATGTCCCACATTCTCCGCTCTGCTTTCGTCGCGTCGTGACGAAGGCGCCGAGCCAAGTCACGCTTTAGCGCGTTACGGCGATTTGAATCTGACATAACCCCTCCCCGCCCCGCCAGTAAATCGCGCAAACTTTGCGCCCATCCATCCGCGCTTGAGACGCGATTTACAGGCGAGGGCGACCCTCCCTCAAGGGGAGGGTATGCCGGAGTGCTATAAGCGAGAGCTAAGCGTAAATCGCGATGTCGGCGTCGGTCTCGTTGGCGATCGGCAGCGGTGCGGCCGCTTCGTCGATCATCAACGCCGTCTCAAGCGCATTGCGGGCTTCCTCCGGGCGAACCAGCGCGGACGCACCAAGCCGCGCGGCGCTGACAAAGGCCGCGATGGATTCGCCCAAAGGATCATCCAACTCCAGCGGGTTGAGCGGGCGGCCGGTGGTGTTCTTCACCTGACGGGTGATGAAATCGATCTCCACCACGCCGTCGTGATAGACCGCGCGCATGCCGCGGCGGCGGATCGGCGACACCCGGCTCGCGCGAAGCCGCGCGTGGCCGCCATTGTCGAACATGATCAGGGCGTAAACATCGTCGGCCAGACGGCCGTGCGTCCTGCGGCCGTTGGCGCGCACATCCGCCACGCCGCCCGGAATGAGCCGGTGCACGAGATCGAGATCGTGGATCATGAGATCGAGAACGGCGGAAACATCGGCGCCGCGGCCCGTCCACGGTCCCATGCGCCAGCATTCCACTTCGAGCGGCGCGTGCTCGTAGTCGAGCAGCCCGGTGCGGGCGAAGACGAAGCGCTCCTGATGCCCGACGGTCAGCACGCGGTTCTTCACTTCGGCAAGCGCGATCAGCGAATCCGCTTCATCGAGATCGGTGGCGATCGGCTTCTCCACCAGCACATCGGCATTCGCATTCAGGAAAGCGCGCACGATCGACGCATGCGTCGTCGCCGGCGAGCAGACACTGACGATGTCGACGGCCCCCAGCAGCTCGCGCCAATCCTGCATGGCGGGCACGCCGTGTGTCGCCATCGCGTGCCGGCGCGCCTCCGGCAATGGATCGGCAATGCCGACCAGTTCGACCCCCGGGATGCGGGCATATTTGGTTGCGTGGTGCCGGCCGAACGCGCCGTTACCGATCACGCCTGCCCGGAGGATTCGGCCGGGATGCGGATGATAGGTTCGCAAAAGGGGAATCCCCTAAGGATTGTCGAGGGTTATGAGCCACAGGCGAGCATCGCAGCGCGACTCATAAAATGTTTCTTCTTGTTACACATTTGCGAGGTTAATAACGTGATCCTGACACCCAGTCAGCGAGGGCAACCATGGCCGAGCCGAAAAACCACGAAATCCGCCTGAAAAGCCGCCCGGTCGGCATGCCTAGCGAAGGCGATTTCGAACTGGCCGAGAGCCCAGTTCCCAGCCCCGGTCCGGGCCAGGTGCTGGTCCGCAATATCTACATGTCGGTCGATCCCTACATGCGCGGCCGCATGATGGACCGGGAAAGCTACGTGCCGCCCTTCCAGGTGGGCGAGGCGCTGTCAGGTGGGGCGATCGGCCAGGTGGTGCAGTCGAACAATCCTGGGTTTGAGAAGGGCGATTTCGTCAACAACTTTTCCGGCTGGCGGGAGTGGTTTGTCTCCGGCGGCGGCGGCGACCTGCAGAAGGTTGCGGCCATGCCCGGGATCGGCCTTGGCGCCTATCTGGGTGCGCTCGGCATGCCTGGGCTCACCGCCTATGCCGGACTGCTTAAGGTGGGCGAACTGAAGGATGGCGAGCGGGTGTTCGTGTCGGCCGCCAGCGGGGCAGTGGGTGCCATCGTCTGCCAGATCGCGAAGAACAAGGGCTGCTACGTGGTCGGCTCGGCCGGCTCGGACGAGAAGTGCGATTGGCTGAAGCGCGAGGCGCGCGTCGATGCGACGATCAACTACCGCACCGCCGGCGATCTGACGAAGGCGTTGCGCGCGGCCGCACCCGAAGGCATCGACGTCTACTTCGAGAATGTCGGTGGCGCGCATCTCGACGCGGCGCTTGCCAACATGCGGATGCACGGCCGCATCGCGGTGTGTGGAATGATCGAGCAGTACAATGCGACCACGCCGCCGCCGGGACCGGTGAACTTCATCAACGTGCTGCCGATGCGGCTCACCATCAAGGGCTTCATCGTCACCGATTACGCGAGCCTGACGCCGGACTTCCTGCGCGACATGATCGCCTGGCACCGCGAAGGCAAGATGAAGTGGCACGAGACGATCGACGACGGCATTGAGAATGCGCCGCGCGCCTTCCTGAAGCTCTTCAAGGGCGAGAATTTCGGCAAGATGCTGGTGCGGCTGGCTCCCGATCCAACAGGCGCATGATTAAACCCTCCCCTTGAGGGAGGGTCGAAGAATTTGAGCGCAGCGAAAAAAATCTTCGGGGAGGGGTCATGCCGCTGAACTTCTAGAAGGCCACCCCTCCCCGAAATTTGCTTTGGCAAATTTCGACCCTCCCTCAAGGGGAGGGTATGAACAAGTTATCGTCAGCCTTCCGGGTTTGCGGCCAGCAGATTGGTCAGCGCGGCGACAACGAGGTAGGCGAGCGCCAGCGGCGCCAGCCCCATCAGCACGCCGCCCAGCACGCCTGCCAAAAGCGAGCACGGCAGCAAGGTGTAGAGCGTGCCGATGAAGAGGAACTGGATTCCCACCACGGCCGCGATGCCGAGCGCCAGTCCCACGCCGAACGGTCCCAACGGATCGGGCCGTTGCTTGCGCTCGATCCTGAGCAGCGCCGCCGACATGCGCAGGCGCGATGCCGCCGACCCCACGAAAATAAAGGCGAGCAGCCATGCGAACGCGGCGGAAAACTCGCGGCCGCCGTCGAGGCTGCAGCGACCGAGCGCATCGGCGAGCGCATGCTGTCCGGGAATGATTCGCATCGCCGCCTCCAACGCCTCGATGACACGGCCCACACCGTTGCCGGGGCGGTAGGCAATCTCAATGATGAAGCTCAGCGCAACGAAACACAGGAAGACGATCTCGTTGAATCCCGGCATGAACCGCAGCGACTCGATCCGCGGCAGCCTATGGCTCGCCGACAAGCCGTAACCGGCGATAAACAGCAGACCCATCGCTCCGAACAGAAGGACAGTCACCCCAAGCGGCAACAACGCCTGTGCGATCGGCGCGCCGGCCATGGCGACATGGGCAAACTGGTAGGCGCCCGCGAACACGCAGAACGCGACCCAGCCCTTCGCCAAGAGGCGCGACACGCCCATGCAAACCCCCTTCAGCCGGCGCTCACGCGGACGCTGCCATGCCCGCACCCTTCATCCGCTCGGCGCGCAGGCTTTCCGCCATCAGGAAGGCAAGCTCCAGCGCCTGGCTCGCGTTGAGCCTGGGATCGCAGTGCGTGTGATAGCGATGCGACAGATCCTCTTCCGAAATCGCCTGCGCCCCGCCCAGGCATTCGGTGACGTTCTGGCCCGTCATCTCGAAATGCACCCCGCCCGCATGCGTGCCTTCGGCGCGATGGATGTCGAAGAAGGTCTTCACTTCCTTGAGGATGCGATCGAACGAGCGCGTCTTGATGCCCGCCCGCGATTTCATCGTGTTGCCGTGCATTGGATCGCACGACCATACGACCTTTGCGCCCTCGCGAGTGACCGCGCGGATGAGGCGGGGCAGTTTCTCGGCAACCTTGTCGGCGCCGAAGCGGCAGATCAGCGTGAGCCGGCCCGGCTTGTTCTGCGGCGACAGGACGGTAATCAGTTTGAGGAGTTCGTCCTCGCTCAGTGACGGGCCGCATTTCAGCCCGATGGGATTTTTGATGCCGCGGCAGAATTCGACATGGCCGCCGTCAATCTGCCGCGTGCGATCGCCGATCCACACAAAATGGGCGGAGGTGTCGTACCATTCGCCGCTGGTGGAATCGATCCGCGTCATCGCCTGTTCGTAATTCAGGAACAGCGCCTCATGGCTGGTGTAGAAACTGGTGCCCCGCAGCTGCGGAATGGACTCCGGCGTGAGTCCGCAGGCCTCCATGAAGTCGAGCGCTTCGCCGATGCGCTGCGACAGCGCCTTGTACTTCTCGCCCGCCGGAGAGCCGGCAATGAAACCGAGGGTCCAGCGATGCACATTGTGCAGGTCGGCATAGCCGCCGCTGGCGAACGCGCGCAGCAGATTGAGCGTGGCGGCGGATTGCGCATAGCCCTGCATCAGGCGATTGGGGTCCGGCGTGCGGCTTTCTTCCGTGAAGTCCATGCCGTTGATGTTGTCGCCGCGATAGGATGGCAGCGATTGGCCATCGCGCGTCTCCATGTCGTCGCTGCGCGGCTTGGCGAACTGGCCGGCGATGCGGCCCAGCTTCACGATCGGCATGGCCGCGCCGAAGGTGAGGATGACCGCCATCTGCAGCAGCACGCGAAAGGTGTCGCGGATGTTGTCGGGGTGGAATTCGGCGAAGCTTTCGGCGCAATCCCCGCCCTGCAGCAGGAAGGCTTTGCCGTCGCAAACCGCCCCCAGTGCCGCCATCAGGTTGCGCGCCTCGCCGGCGAAGACGAGGGGCGGATGCGTCTTCAGCCGCGCTTCGACAGCCGCGAGCGCCGCCTGATCCGGGTATTCCGGCATCTGGCTGATCGGCTTTCCACGCCAGGTCGACGGGCTCCACGGCTGGACCACGGCTAACTCCCTATTCTGGCGTGGATATACGGCAGCCCCGGCCGGTTCGCCAGTACGTCGGGTCAGCAGGGTTGATAGAGGTCTTCAGTGATGACGGACCGCCATCGAGGGTGTAGCTTCAGAGGATGAGCGAGATGTTGTCCCGCATCACCGTTCGGCCCGAGCAATGTCATGGACGGCCCTGCATTCGCGGCGTGCGAATCCGCGTGGCGGACGTCCTGGAAATGCTCGCGAATGGCATCTCGGCCGAGGAAATCCTGCAGGACTATCCTGATCTGGAGGCGGACGACATTCGCGCCTGCCTCGCTTACGCCGCCGGAATGGCAGGGCATCCTGTGGTCGTCGCGGCCGAATAGCGGCTGATGTTTTGAGCTCGCACCGGAAACTTGGTGAACCGTCTGCTGTTGAAGAGATTCACCGCAACATGGAGTGAAGTCGAGGCGCACTTGCTCGCCGGCGCACGTCTTGTGGAATTGCGATGAGGATCAAAGCTCTCCCTTCGGCAAGGTGAAGCTGAACACGGTGCCGCACGGTTTGTTCGGACGGGCCGTCAATTGTGCACCATGCGAGCCGACGATCTGATGACAGATCGAAAGTCCGAGCCCCATGCCCTGCGGCTTGGTCGTGACGAAGGCCTCGAACAGATGATCGGTGACGGCGGACGGCAGGCCGGGCCCCGTGTCCGCGATTTGCACGCGGACGCCGTCCTGTTCCGGCACCAGATCGATCTGCATCTGCTTGTGCGGACCGTCGGCCATCGCTTCCGCCGCGTTTCGCACCAGGTTGATGATGACCTGCTGGATCTGCACGCGGTCCATCATCAGCGGCGGCAGCTCGTCTTTCGCCTCGAAGATCACCTGAACGGAGTGCTGCTTGGTGGTCACCGCGGCGAGCTCGAGCGCCTCCTTCACCACATCCACCAGGTCTTCGGCCCGTTTCTCCGATTTTCCCTTGGCCACCTGATCGCGCAGGCGCTGAATGATCGTGGCGGCGCGCTGGCCCTGCTGGGTCGCTTTCTCGATCAGCTCATTCACCAGCTTCGGGTTCTGCTGTGGCGCGTGGATCACCCGGCGCAAGGTGTTCAGGTAGTTCGTCATCGCCGCCAGCGGCTGGTTGAGCTCGTGCGCCATCGACGACGCCATCGACCCCATCATGTTCCAGCGCGACAGATGGATCAGCTCCGCCTGCAGCGCGGCATAGCGAGCCTCCGCGGCCTTCTTTTCCGTGATGTCGCGCACGATCTTCGACGCGCCGATGATCTCGCCCGCGGCGTTGCGGATGGGCGAGACGGTGAGCGAGACGAGAATGTCGTGTCCGTCCTTGTGCCTGCGCCGAGTCTCCATTCCTTCGACACGATCGCCGGCTCTCATGCGGGCGATGATCTCGTCCTCTTCGAAGAGCAGCTCCCGCGGAAAGAGGATGCCGATGTGCAGTCCCAGTACCTCGTCCGCGGTGTAACCGAACATTCGTTGGGCGGCCGCGTTCCACGCCGTGATCTTGCCAAGCAGCGTCTTGCCGATGATCGCGTCGGCCGAACTTTCTACGATGCTGGCCAGGTAGCCGCGCGTGCTTTCCATCTGCCTGAGCGAGGTGACGTCGTGGTTGACCTCCGTGATGAGTGCAGGGCCATCTGCCGGCCGGTACAGCGCCCACTCGCTGGCCACGACGATCCTGCGTCCGTCCTTGGTGGTATGCCGGAGATCTCCCGACCAGCGGTCGTTCGCAAGCAGCCACGCATTGATCCGCTCGATCGGCTCAGAAAAGCGTGTCTGCAGCATCGCGTGCGAGTTGCGGCCGACGATTTCCGCGGCGGAGAAACCGTAAAGCCCTTCCATGCCGCTGGTCCACAGGCGAACCGTGCCGTCGAGTTCGCGGACCATGACCTGTGCGCCATCGACCGCGCTCGACAGAAGCAGCCTCTGCGCCTCCTCCTCGCGCTGCGCGCTGAGATCGTGAACGATTCCGACGAAGATGCGTCTGCCCTCGGCCCTGCCCTCGCCGACGGAGAGGTACATGGGGAAGGTCGTGCCGTCCTTGCGCTGGCCCACAACTTCGCGGCCGATGCCGATGATGCGGCGCTCGCCGGTCGTCTTGTAGCGATCGAGGTAGCCGTCATGCTCCTCGCGATACGGCGCCGGCATCAGGATCTTGACGTTGCGGCCCAGCACCTCTTCGGGATCGTACTGGAAAAGGCGGCGGCAGGCTTCATTGTATACCTGCACGATTCCGTGGTCGTCGATCACCATCACACCGTCGACGGCCGTGGCGATCAGCGCCTGAAAAAGACTGCCCTGCGTCGGCATAGACGCCCCCACGGCAGAACCGTTGCCGTTCGACTCATTTACATCTTTCTCGTTTACATCTTTCGGTTGCCACATCAAAGCTTCACCTGTCGATCAGCATCGCCGTTCAATGCGCGTTCGCCCCGGTGATGTAGAGCTTGCGTTCCTTGTAGGCGATGTAGAGATGCAGCTTCGAAAGCACGTCCATGCCGAGCAGCATCGGGGTTTCCTTCAACTGCGGCGCCGTCACCGGATCGAGATCCTCCTTGCTTTGATGGCGGCGGTTGAACGCCTGCCGCGCCAGATCCGGCAAGATGTGGACCAGCGGATTGTTCACGGCGAGGCCGGCGACGGACAATGATCTGAACTTGTAGCGATAAGCGTAAGGCGAGCCCGGCGGGGCACCGGAATCGCGCTCGATGCCGGGCGATTCGATATCGATGCCGAACAGCCGGTGGGCGGCGGTTTCGCTGAGATAAGTCGCCGGTGCCCCGGTATCGAGCGTCGCCTGCACCTCTTTTCCATCGAGCATCATCGGGATAACGACGTGATCGTCGCTCAGGGAAAAATCGGTGTCGGTGTAGGACTGGGACCAGTACACGACCTTGCCTTCGCAATGGTCGGGCGAGATCAGGTTGAGCTTGCGGCCGCCAAAATCGAACTCGACATCAAGATGCTCCAGCACATCGGGACCGATGATGCCGTCGATGCCTTCATCCTCGCCGGGCCCGCGCGGCTTCACCACCATGACCTTGTGCTCGGCATGCATCGGTCCAAGCGCGAAATCCTCGACGCGCACGTAGCGCCGCCTGAGGTTGCCGGACGTGTCGTAGATTTCGACATTGGGATTGATGGTCGAGCTCGTGAGGCCCAGCTTCTGCACGACATCGTCATACAGCTCGGTCACCAGGCCACCGGTATCGACCATGAAAGGATGCGGCGCTCCGTTGATGGTCGCGGTGACCACGACACGACCGGGGAAGTTATCGGCCATCTGGAGCGACGCCAATTGCTTGAGCGTACAGTCTTCAGCCATCGCGGGCCCGGCGAAGATTACCCCCGCCGCGAGGTAGAACGCTGCGCCAAACCGCAACCAACTCATCCTGGCGCCTTTGAGTAGCTCTTCGTTCGCATGGTGACGAGTTCTTCCGCTGCCGTCGGATGCAGCGCCACCACATTGTCGAACTGCGCCTTGGTCGCGCCCATTTTCAGCGCCACCGCCACGATCTGCACCATCTCAGCGGCGTCGAATCCGAAGACATGGCAGCCGAGAACCTTGTCTGTTTTCGCGTCCACTACCAGCTTGAACTGCGCGCGCGTTTCGCGCCCCGACAAGGTGTGCTTCAGCGGACGGAAGGTGGATCTATACACGTCAATCGCGTGCCCGCGGTCGAGCGCCTCCTTCTCGGTCAAGCCGACCGTCGCGATCTCGGGCCGGCTGAACACGGCCGTGGGCACCAGATGATGATCGACCGGCGTGGGGTTGCCTTCGAACGCCGTCTTCACAAAGCACATCGCGTCGTGGATGGCGACGGGGGTAAGCTGCAGACGATTGGTGACGTCACCGATGGCGAAGATGTTCGCCACGTTGGAGCGCGAATACGGATCGACCTTCACCTCGCCCTTCGCGCCCAGCTCCACCCCGGCGCTCTCGAGGCCGACGCCGTCCGTGTTGGGGCGGCGGCCGATGGCGAGCATGATCTCGTCGGCTTCGAGAATTTCGTTGTGGTCGGTGAACGCGAACAGCATGCCGTCCCGCTTCTCGATGCGCTTGAAATTGCGGTTGCATACGACGCGCAGTCCATTGCGGTGCATCTCGGCCGTCAGGCAATCGCGCATGTCCTCGTCGAAGCCGCGCAGCACCTTGGGACCGCGGTAGACGAGCGTCGTGTCGCAGCCGAGGCCGTGGAAGATGTGCGCGAATTCGACCGCGATGTAGCCACCGCCGACCACGATGACGCGGCGCGGCAGCTTCTTCAGATAGAACGCCTCATTGGAGGAAATGGTGTGCTCGACACCGGGAATGTCGAGTCCGTCATTCGACGGACGGCCGCCGGTGGCGATGAGGATAATTTCGGCGGTGACCGTGCGGCGTGATTTCTTCAGATGGACGGTGTGCGGATCGCGCAGCTCCGCGCGGTCATAGAAAATCTCCACACCGGCCTTGTCGACGTTCTGCACATAGAGATCGGACAGCCGCGCGATCTCCTTGTCCTTGTTGGCGACCAGCATGGTCCAGTCGAAATGGCGCTCGGGCACGGTCCAGCCGAAGCCGGCAGCATCCTCGAAATCCTCACCGTATTGCGCGGCATAGACGAACAGCTTCTTCGGGATACAGCCGCGGATCACGCAGGTGCCGCCAAACTGGTACTCCTCCGCAATGGCCACGCGTTTGCCGGCGAGCGCCGCCATGCGGCTCGCCCGCACCCCGCCGGAGCCGCCGCCGATGACGAA
>DASYBT010000161.1:0-12226 GCA_036500585.1 Rhizomicrobium sp. | reverse complement strand
GGCGACCGCTTCGCCTACACCGCCGGCATGACCGAGATCATGGAGGGGCTGAAGGCCAAGGCGCGCGACAAGGGGTTGTGGAACTTCTGGCTCACCGGCTCCGACAAGGGTTACGGCCTCACAACCGTCGAATACGCCTATATCGCCGAGGAAATGGGCTGGTCGGCGATTGCGTCGGAAGTGTTCAACTGCTCGGCGCCCGACACCGGCAACATGGAAGTGCTCGACCGCTACGGCAGCCCGTACCAGCAGGAGAAGTGGCTGACGGCGCTGCTTAACGGCGAAATCCGCTCCGCCTACATCATGACGGAGCCGGCGGTTGCGTCTTCGGATGCCACTAACATCTCGACCCGCATCGAAAGACACGGCGACCACTACGTCATCAACGGCCGCAAATGGTGGTCGTCGGGCGTCGGCGATCCGCGCTGCAAGATCATGATCGTGATGGGCAAGACCGATCCCGAGGGCGACAAGTATCGCCAGCAGTCGCAGATCTTGGTGCCGATGGACACGGCCGGCGTCACGGTGAAACGCATGCTGCCGGTGTTCGGCTTCGACGACGCGCCGCATGGCCACGGCGAGGTGCTGTTCGAGAATGTCAAGGTGCCGGTGGAGAACATGATCCTCGGCGAAGGGCGCGGCTTCGAGATCGCACAAGGGCGCCTCGGCCCGGGGCGCATCCATCACTGCATGCGCACCATCGGTGTGGCGGAACGCGCGCTCGAGCAGATGTGCCGGCGGCTGCTGTCGCGCGAGGCGTTCGGCAAGAAGATCGCCGAGCATTCGGTGTGGGAGCAGCGCGTCGCCGAGGCGCGCACCAATATCGACATGTGCCGCCTGCTCACCTTGAAGGCCGCCGACATGATGGACAAGGTCGGCAACAAGGTGGCGCGCGCCGAGATCGCCATGATCAAGGTGGCGGCGCCGCGCATGGCGCTGAAAATCATCGACGATGCGATTCAGGCGTGGGGCGGCGCCGGCGTGACGACCGATTCCGGCCTCGCGAAGATGTATGCCGGGATGCGCACCTTGCGCTTGGCCGACGGTCCGGACGAAGTGCACAACCGCACCTTGGCGCGCCTCGAATACGGCAAATACATGAACCTGCCGCGGCGCGAGGCGGCGGCTTAAGCAGCCGGCAAATTTGCTTTGGAGGAGCCGAGCATCCCACCTTGAGAGAAATGCTCGGCCCTTATCCAAATGCGCTAATGGACGTAGGCGACGCCGCGATAGGCCTTGCCGTAAGTCGGTCCGGCCAGCACGCTGAAGCTTTCATTCGCCACCTGGCTCAGGCTTGTGGCGCTCAGCTTGTCGGTGATTTCCACCACCTTGTTGGGATCGGCGCCCGCATCGGTCGCCGCGCTTGACGTCGCGGTCGTCGCCCACAGCGTGATCGTTCCGTTGGCGTTGACGACACCGGCCAGGTTGCGGAGTCCGACGGTTGTCACGTCGGGATACTGCCCGTCATAACCGTTCAGGTTGGTGTCAACGACGCCAATAGCCCCCTTGGTGAGCACGTAATCGAGCTGCCAGGTGCCATTCGCCAAGGTCCACTTCTCCAGGCCGGCATGCGCTACCATGTCGGTCGCATCGCCGGAGCCTTCGTCCGTCACGTACATCGTCGTGGCATTGGCGAAGAAGACGGCAAACGGTGTGAAGTCGCCGCCGGTCGCCCTGGCCGAGTCGGTGGGAAAGCCCGGCACCACGCTGATCGTCGCCTGCGCCGCATTGTCGACGGTGGGAAGCGACGCAACCGTGTAAACGGTATCCATGCCGTTGCTGCCGCTGCCCTTGGTGAAATAGAGCGCGCCGCCCTGTTCCGTCACGCCGCGATAGTTGTTGTCCTTGCCCGCCTTGTCGAGCTTCCCCTTGTTGAGAGGATATTGCAGATTCGGGTCGACCTCGGCGGAATCGCCGGGTGCGACGCTGGCAGTTTGCGCGTCAATCGGATTGACCGCGATGAGGCCCGTCGTGGTGGTCACATCGGGGTTGGTTCCGTTGGGCGCGAAGGTCGATGCGTTGCCATTGTTAGCATTGCCGACCGTGTAATAGAGGCCATTCGAGCCCAGCAAGGCCGAGCGGCCATTGTTGCCGCCGTAGTCGGTTGTCGGCGTGTAGGAGAAATTGCCGTTGCGGTCCATGGATACGATGGTGCGCGGGAACGCGTAACTCGAGCCGAAGGCGTACGTCACCGGATTGGTGGGATCCTGACCTGGCACGGCGTCGGCATTCGACGCGTCCAGCGCGCCCACGCCCGCTCCGGCATAACCAACGAACACGACATGCAGGCCATTAGTGTCGTTGGCGATGTGAAGGCCGAGTTCCGATTTCGACGGAAAACTGGTGACGACCTGATCGGCCGGTACGGTGACGGTTCCGAACACGTGCCCGCTGTGCGGCTCCATATCCGTCAACTGGATGGCGGAGGTCACACCGAAACTCGGGTCCACACTTTCATTGTTCCACACTTGCGTGTAGTTGTTGCCCGCAACCGCGCTGCTGGTCTGCGTGTTGTCCGAACCAGCCAGGGTTGTTCCGACTGTCAGAGACGCCACTGCGCCTTGGGTGCGGTCATATGTCGTGCTGCTGATCACCAGAGAATTCGGAAGCAGGGCAGGCTGGTCCGCGAGAACCATCGTTGCCGATGTGAAGATTGCAAGCACGCTGCAGCCAGCAAGCAATGACGCGCGCCGCGCCTGTGGGAGGATTCGCATGAGGTTTCCGCCTTGTGGTGGTTGGTTGGGATGAACCGGCGGCCCCGAACGACGCCAGAACAGGAGCGTGGAACCTGGAATGGCAACGTTTCAGTCCCGTGTCAGGGATGCAATGTTTCCGTGACGGCAAACAGCCACTCTCTCGCCGCACCGACGCGAGCTACAAAGAGCCGAATGGATGCACCCGGCGTCAAGGTGAGGCGCAACGGGCCGGTGTTCTCCTTCGACGATGCGCCGGTGTAGTTCGGCGTATCGCGCAACCTCGTCTCCAATGAAGTGCGCGGCTGGGATTCCCAATGACGTGAACGTCAACCGCTCGCGCTATCTGTGGCTCGATCGCAAACGCCCGAGTGTTTGAGCACGCCCGCCGCTTGCCCGGGGGTTACAGATGTCGCGCTCTTGATTCACATATCGTGATTGGTCCCAAGTTCAGCGGAAACCCGCTTATGCGGATGCCCGCGAGCCGCTGATGGCCTGGTATCGGCAAGTGCGCGGCGCCGACTGGGCGACACCGGCGGGGTGAAGCGCGACATCCGCAGCACGAGCATTCTCAAGGATGGACGAGCGGTGTTCAACATCGCCGGGAACAAATATCGCGTGGTAGTGTGGATCAACTATCCCTACCGCGTCGTCTATGTCCGGTTCGTGGGCACGCACCGCCGGTACGACAACATCGACGCGCAGACAATTTGAGGAGAATGTCATGGACGTAACACCCATCAGGACCAAGCGCGACTACAAGCGCACGCTCAAGGAGATCGAAGGGCTTATGAACGCGAGGGCCCGCACCCCCGAGGGCGACCGGCTGGACCTGCTCGTCACGCTCGTCGAGGCCTGCGAGGCCAAGCACTATCCGATTGATCTTCCCGACCCGGTCGAGGCGATCAAATATCACATGGAGCAGAGGGCCCTTGAGCCCCGCGATCTTGTACGTTTCATCGGCAGCCGAAATCGCGTCTATGAAGTGTTGGGACGCAAGCGTCCGCTGACGCTTCGCATGATCTGGAATCTGCATCGGGGCTCGGGCATACCGGCCGAATCGCTCATCAAAGTGCCCGAGAAACGTGCAGCCTAAGGAATTCGGTACCATACTCCCGGCACCACATCGGTTGAATTCAGGAGAGAATGCAGGGACAAAGAAGGCCGGACGTGTGCCAACCCTTTCAAGACCCCGTAGCTCAGCAGGATAGAGCGGCAGATTCCTAATCTGTAGGTCGGAGGTTCGAATCCTCTCGGGGTCGCCAACTTAGTGTGCGGCGCTCATCTTCACGGCACCCTTGGGTTTCGGCGACAGCCACACGCCGAGCGCCACGGCCGCCAGGATAATCGCAAGCACAAAAGACACCCGGTTGGTCGCCAGCATCACGGCCTGGCTCTGCACCAGATCACTGAAATTCTGCAGCGCTTGCGCCGCCGTCATGCCGTGCGATTGAAACGTGTGCAGGGTCGCCTGCGATTGGTTCAGCTTGCCGACCAGGTCGACACGTGCGCCGGTGGTCGACTGATCCCACGCGGTGGTGACGAGCGCCGTTCCGAATGCGCCGGACATGGTGCGGATGAAGTTCACCAGCCCGGCGGCGGATGCCGTCTTCGCCGGAGGCACGGCCGCAATCGAAAGCCCCAGCAGCGGCACGAAGAACAGCGGCATGCCAAGCCCGGTCACCAACTGCGGGACCGCGAGCTGCCAGAACGTCATGTTCGGGGCGAAGGTCGTGCGCCAGAACGTGACGGCGGCAAGAATGGACAGCCCGATGGACATCAGAAGTCGCGCGTCCATCCGCGAAATCAGCATCGCCGCCACCGGCGCCATGATGACGCCGAGCACGCCCATGAACGCCATGACATCGCCGGCCCAGGTGGCCGTGTAGCCCATGTTCGTCTGCAGCCAGAGGGGCACGAGCACGATGGTGGCGAAGAAGGCGCCGAAGGTGAATGCCATCGCCACCGCCATGACGCTGAAGGTGCGGTTGCGGAACACGCTGAGGTCGACGATGGGGTGTTCGTCGGTCAATTCCCAGATCAGGAAGGCGGCGAAGCCGATCGCAGCGACGATGGCCAAGGTCACGATGTAGGGCGATGCAAACCAGTCCTTGTCCTGTCCGTTGTCGAGCATGATCTGCAGCGCGCCGATCCAGAGGACGAGCAGGCCGAGCCCGACGTAATCCACAGGCTTCTGCGCTCTGTCGGTTTCGCGCTTGCGCAGCAGCTGCCACACCATCAGCGAGACGAAGATCGCAATCGGCACATTGATGAAGAAGGCCCAGGGCCAGCCCACCGAGTCCGTCAAGGTTCCGCCCAGCAGCGGACCCGCGATCGGCGCGATGATGGTGGTCATGGTCTGAAGACCGAGGCCCATTTGCGCAAGGCGCGGCGGCGTCACGCGCAACAACAAGGTCTGCGACATCGGCATCAGCGGACCGCCGGAGAAGCCCTGCAGCACGCGGAAGATCACCAGCATCGAAATCGACGGCGCGAATCCGCACAAGAGCGAGAAGAGGCCGAAGCCGCTTGCGGCGATGACGAAGACGCGCACGGCGCCGAAGCGCTGCGCCAGCCATCCCGAAAGCGGCACCGTGATCGCCTCGGCGACGGCGTAGGATGTGATCACCCAGGTGCCTTCGTTCGGCGATACGGCGAGCGAGCCGGCGATGTGCGGCACCGCGACATTCACGATGGTGAGATCGAGCACCGCCATGAAGTTCGCCAGCGCCAGCAGGAAGATGGTGCCGAAGAGCGCGAACCCGTGCAGGTACTGCGGGTCGTCCGCGGCGGCGTTGCTCGCGCTCACTGCGAAACGTCGATGGTGGCGTCCATCGAGAGGCCGACGCGAAGCGGATGCTGCGCCAGCTCGTTGGGTTCGAGCGCCACGCGCACCGGCAGGCGCTGCACGACCTTGATCCAGTTGCCGGTCGCGTTCTGTGCCGGGATCACGGCGAAAGCCGCTCCGGTGCCGCCGCTTAAGCCCTCCACGTGTCCATGAAACACCACCTTCGAGCCATAGAGATCGGAGGTGAGAGTCACCGCCTGCCCGGCACGCACCTTGGTGAGCTGGCCTTCCTTGAAATTGGCGTCCACGTAGGCGCGGTTGACCGGGACAACGCTCATCAGCGTCTGACCGACATCCACGCGTTGCCCGATCTGCACGGACTTCTGCGCCACCACGCCATTGAACGGCGCGCGGAGGATGGTCCGCGTCAGATCGAGCTTCGCCTTCTCCATTGCAGCCTTTGCGGCCAGCACTTCGGGATTGTGATTCACGTCGGTGCCGTGAATGAGGGCCTGCTGCGCGGCGAGCGTCTGCTGTGCAGCGGCCAAATTCGCCTGCGCGGTCTCGTAGGTGTTGCGGTAGTCGGTGACCTGCTCGGCCGCGATCGCGCCGGCCTGCGCCAGCGACACGCGGCGGCCATAGTCCTCGCTGGCGCGCGTCACGTCCGAGGCACGTGCCGTAACCGTTGCAGAGGCCTCGGCGGCATTGGCGAAATACTGCTGCACGCGGCGCACGGCTTGCGCGTAGTTTGCTTCGGCCTGCGCATAGGCGAGCTGCGCATCGGCCGGATCGATCTCGACCAGCACATCGCCACGCTTCACATGCATGGTGTCGGTGACGGGAACCGCCGCCACGGTTCCGCTCACCTGCGGCGTGATCTGCGCGCTGTCGGCGGAAACGTAAGCATCGTCGGTCGAGATGTACTTTTGCCCGGCGATGTACCACCAGCCGCCGGCGGCAGCGGCCGAGATCAACACCAAGGCGCCCAGACCGGCAAAAAGCCGTTTGCGCCACGTCTTGCGGCGCGATGCGGCGTCAACGGCAGTCTTGCGCTTCTCTACGACGAAGGCAGACGACAGCGGTTCAGCGAGTGCCGCGTCCGACATGGGCCTCTCCTTTTTTTCTTCTTGTTGTCAGAGGAAGATCCAGTGCAGGCGCATCAGGATCAGCGCCACGGCGGTCGAAGCCCCTTGCAACAGCGAAAAGCCCGCCGTCACACGAGGTGCCAGAGCAAAAACATGAGGCTGAAGCCGATCGCGAACCCGCCGATAAGCGGAGCCGCGAGTGTGCGCGTGAAGATCAACACGGTCGTCCTCCAAATTTGGCGTGAATCCGGGGCAGCTTGCGCAGATCATTGGAGCACCCACTGATATTTGAGTTCCTCTCCGCGAGCGGCATCGTCGAGCCCGTCGGACACGAGGTCCTCCAGGGCGGCGGCCCATTCTTTCGAGGCAGCGGTGAGCGTGATATCGAGAAACCCGGCGCCGGCGACGATCTCGCAACGCGCGTTCGGCAGCGTCACCACCGTTCGCCGGTCGTCGCGCAAGAGCGTCGGCGTCCGGGCAAAGAGCCCGCCGCTCAGGCGGAGCAGGTAGTCGGCGGCGTTTGCGGTCGGCACGCGGGCGTGGGAGGTGGCCATGGGGGTTTCTCGCGAAAAGTTGCCAGGACGGGCGGCGACGAAGGGCTTGCTACCGCCCGCCCTGGCTGCTGTGGGGTGCTCAGCCATGGGCTGGGGGCGAAAGTGGCTAAGCATTGAATTTCCCCACAAATTCCTTATAACCGTACTGTACGGTCATCTCTCGGTGAGGCCAGATTTAGGATTGGGAGTTGCTTATGTCAATGAGAAACCGTACGGTACGGTCATGCGTTTTATGCAGCCCTAGCATGAGGCAAAAGCAGTGACAGACGAGGCCGGGCTGAAAGAGCCCAAATGCGGCGGCAAGCCGTGGAGGGACGAACGGCGCGACGCCATCGTGGAAGTCGCCAAGCAGGCTTTCGTGGAGTTCGGTTACGCGGGCACCTCGATGTCGGCCATCGCCGCGCGCGTCGGCGGATCGAAGGCGACGCTTTACAATTACTTCAAGTCGAAGGAGGAACTGTTCGTCGCCGTCGTCGAGAAGAAGTGCGAAACAATCCAGTGTTTGCTCAACCAGGCCGAGATCGAGGCCGGCGGCGATCTGCGCACCGCACTGACGAACTTCGGACAGCGATTCCTCGAACTCATCCTCAGCGATGATTCGATCGCCACCTATCGTCTGGCGACGGCCGAAGCAGCCCGTTTTCCCGAGATTGGCCGGGCGCTCTACAATTCCGGCCCGCGGCAGACGAAATCCCGCATGGCCGAATTCCTGAAGCATGCGATGGACGCCGGACAGTTGCGGCGCGACATCGACGTGGCGACGGCGGTCAACCACTTCTTCGGCATGTGCGTCCAGGACATCCAGCAGCGCAGGCTGTGGGGCGCCATCACGTCGCCGTCGTGCGAAGAAATCCGCACGGAAGTCGCCAGCGCCGTCACCACGTTCATGCGGGCCTTCGGCACTCCACCGCAATAGGGCGCCGGTGCGCCGCCCGCAGGTTCAATCCGCGCGCCTCGAGGCGACGCCGCCAAGCGCATCGTGTGGAGAAATGTAACCTTCGCCGTAAACACTCATTAACCGTGTTCATTCATCTTGCCGCTAGGCCCACGGACACCGGACGACCGGCAGACGTGGGAAGCCACAAGGTGCTCGCGACAAGATGAAACCGCTCGATATTTCGAAAATGGCCGCAAATCCGCCGACGCGCATGGGCGTGGCGCAACTCACCAGACTGGCGTTCGAAGGCAAGGACCTCGGCGAGATCTGGAACCGGCTTATCGAAACGGTGCGCAGGCAGCCGGCCAATGCAGCGCCGGTGATGGACCTCTCCGTGCTGGCGCAGTTGATGGGCGATCAGAAAGCCGGCGCGGCGCTGCAGCAAGGCGCGCTGCAGGTGCAGCGGCTGTACCGGTCGCAAACGGCCATCGGTTCGCTGCGCATAACCGTGCTGGCGCTGGCCGGCGTTTCGGACATCGGAGCAAACATCCCGCTCGAGTTCCTGCTGAGCGGTTCGGATGTCGAGCTGATCACGCTTTACGTCTCGCCCGAAGCGAGCCTCCCCAACCCGCTGCCGGCACACGACGTCGCCATCGTTGCGCTCGGCTATGCCGACGGCATGGTCGATACGCTCGAGCAGATCGAGGAAATCGCCGGGCGTTGGCCGCGGCCGCTTCTGAATCCGCCGGACCGCATCTTCAAACTGCAGCGCGATGAGTTCTACGCGCTGGCGAACGGCCTTCCAGGCATCCGGATTCCGAAAACGGTGCGGGTGTCGCGGCAAACGCTTTCGCAGATTGGTAACAGCAATATCGCGCCGGATTGCCTGCTTCCCGGTGCGCGATTCCCGCTCATCGTGCGTCCGGTGGATTCCCATGCCGGCCGCGGGCTGGAAAAACTGGACACCGTGGATGCCATCGCCGCCTACCTCGATCAAACAATCGAGGCCGAATTCTTCCTGTCCCCGTTCGTGGACTATCGCGATGGCGACGGACTCTACCGCAAATATCGAGTCGTCTTCATCGACGGCAAATCGTTCGCCTGCCACATGGCGATCGCGCCGGAATGGAAGGTCTGGTACCTCAACGCAGGCATGGATCAGAGCGAGGACAAGCGAGCCGAAGAGGCGCACTTCTTCGCGACCTTCGATGAGAATTTTGCCGTTCGTCACGCCGCCGCCTTCGAAGCCCTGATGCGGACGGTTGGCCTCGACTATTTCGGCATCGATTGTGCGGAAACGGCGGAGGGAGAACTTCTGCTGTTCGAGGGCGAGACCGCGATGATCGTCCACGACATGGATCCGCCTGACGTCTACCCATACAAGCCGGCGCAGATGCGAAAAGTGTTTTCTGCATTCACCGCCATGCTGCATCGCCATGCCCAAAGCGACCGCGCGCAAGCGGCCTGAGCTCCAGCCGGCAACCGGCTGCGACGTCGCTTCCCTCGATCCGGAAGACTGGAGCGAGCTGCGCGGCCTTGGCCATCGGATGCTGGACGACATGTTCGAGTATCTCGAGCACGTTCGACAGCGGCCGGTCTGGCAGCCGATGCCGGAGAGCGTGCGCGCGGAATTCCGCACCGCCATTCCGCAATCACCCTCCGCTCTTGCGGAGGTCTATGACGAATTCAGCCAATCGATCCTTCCCTATGCGCTCGGCAACGTTCATCCGGGATTCATGGGATGGGTCCATGGCGGCGGCACGGCTGTCGGCATGCTTGCCGAGATGCTGGCCAGCGGCCTGAATTCCAATGTCGGCGGCCGCGACCATGCCGCTGTCGTCGTCGAGCAACAGATCGTGCGCTGGATGCGCGAGCTGTTCGATTTTCCGGAAGGCGCGAGCGGCGTTTTCGTGACCGGCACGTCGGCCGCCAATCTGCTCGCCGTCCTGGTCGCGCGCACGCAAGCGCTTGGCTGCGAAATCCGCAAGCGCGGGCTGGGAGAAGAGGGTGCCCAACTTCGCGCCTACGCCTCCCGCGCCGCGCATGGATGCGTTGCCCGCGCCACCGACATCGCCGGCCTGGGCAGCGATGCGCTGCGGACGATCGAGACCGACGCGCGCCATCGCCTAAATGTGCAAGCACTGGCCGAGGCGGTGCGATCCGATCGCGCGAGCGGTTTGTCGCCATTTCTTGTCGTCGGCACGGCGGGAACGGTCGATATCGGCGCCATCGATGATCTCGCGGCAATCGCGGAATTCTGCCGCCGCGAGGGATTGTGGTTTCACGTCGATGGTGCGTTCGGTGCGCTGGGGATCATGAGCCCGCATCTTGCGCCACGCCTTGCCGGAATAGAGCAAGCGGATTCGATCGCATTCGATTTTCACAAATGGGGACAGGTGCCCTATGACGCCGGTTTCCTGCTGGTCCGCGATGGCGCAAGACACGAGGCCGCGTTCGCTTCGCCCGCCGCTTACCTGCAGAGGCATGCACGCGGAATGGCCGCAGGTTCGCCATGGCCATGCGACCTGTCGTTCGACCTGTCGCGCGGTTTCCGCGCGCTGAAGACCTGGTTTGCCCTGAAGACGTTCGGCACCGAACGGCTTGGCGAAGCCATGCACCATTGTTGCGAGGTTGCGCGCCACCTTGCGGAACGGATTGCCGCGGAACCCAGTCTGGAGTTGCTGGCGCCGGTGCAGCTCAACATCGTCTGCTTCCGCCATCGCGCGGCCGAGCCGAACTCCTTCAACACCGAGCTTGCGGTCCGGATTCAGGAATCGGGGATTGCAGCGCCGTCGACCACGATGATCGATGGCCAGGTCGCGATCCGCGCCGCCATAACCAACCATCGCACGCAAGTTTCCGATGCCGACGCACTGGTCGACGCAGCGCTGCGTCTGGCGAAAACCCTCGCGCGCGAGCAGCCGCACCTGCGCCTTGCAGAGGAACCTGCGCCCGATGCGATCCCGATGGAACGGCGCAGCTTCGCTCCGACATGCTCCGGTCGCATCGGAGCCATCTGACCGCGCAACACCGGGATGGCCGTCCGCTCGCGCGCCTGAGCGGCGATCAGCTTCCCTCACATCAGAATGGCCTGCCCACCCTTATCGCAAAAAACACATTGCTCAATGTCCGCTTTGCGCCGCCAAGGCGGCCATTCCTCGGCCTATGCAAAGCGACTTGCCTCCGTTGACAGGCGGGTAACCCTTGGGTTACAGTAACCCTAGGGTTACAGCAGTGAGGCGAGCGCAGATGGCCGAAAATCAGCCCTCCGATGAAAAACCTATCGCACGCGTGAGGCTTGAGACGAGCGATGAGGAAACCCTCGACCGCTTCGAAACCCGCGCCCGCATGACGTGGCGAATGCTATGGGTCCTGCCGAGCGGAATAGCGCTGGTTGTTGGGGCGACTGCGGCAGCCATCTTTTCGGGTCATGCGGCGCTGGTCGCCGGCATGTGGGGGCGGATCGTCATCGCAGCCGTCATAGGTGCGTTGTTCGTTTATGCCTTCGTGACGATTATCAAATCCTCTATCCAACCTATCAAAGCGGATAGTCCACGTCTCGTGCAGCGTCGGCTGGATCACTATCAGGGCGTCCGGCGCTGGTCGATCCTGATCGGCGTCGTCATGATGTTTTTTGTCCTCATGGGCATACCGCACGCGGTTCCGGTTCTACGGGCGGCGCGCCAATTGCCGTTGTTGATAGGGGCAGGGGCTTTGATCGCGGGAATTATGCTCATGAATGCACTCCTTCTGTCCTCGGGCCCTCGCTGGCAAACCCTGGTGCCTCCCGGCGTGCGCGAACTTCCCAATGACGAATTCGACAGGGCTCTACGCGCGCGCACGACGCGATTTGGCTACGTCCTGGTGATGCTGCTGCTCGCCGGTGCGCTTCCGGTCGCTCTTTGGCGTCCGGATTGGGCGCTGACGGCCATCGCCTGCGCCCTGTACGCTGGCTTTGCCGCCCCCGCGCTCTATTACATCATCGGCGATTGGCGGGCTTCGCGCGGAGGCGAAGGCTGAGATGGGCGAACGTCGCCTCGGCAACCGTCTGAAAGAGGTTCGAACCGCGCGAGGGCTTACCCAGACCGATCTGGCGGTCCTCGTCGGCGTTTCGCGCAAGACCATCAATACAGTTGAAAACGCGATCTTTGTTCCATCCACAATCCTTTCCCTGAAGCTGGCAAAAACATTGGGCACGACGGTCGAGCATCTGTTCTTCGCCATCGCGG
>DASYBT010000160.1:0-15252 GCA_036500585.1 Rhizomicrobium sp. | reverse complement strand
CGCAGAATGGAATCGATGCGCTGCAGTTTCCAACGTTCCGACAATCCATTCGCCACCGCGCGATCGATCTCGACCTGATGCTGCGGCACGCCGTGCACGAGATCGCGAAACAGGCGCTCGTCCGGTTCGCCGAGCGGCACGGCGCGCGGCTCCGGAAAACGGTGCGCGCAGAATTCCTCGATCACCGTGTCCGCATCCACCCCCGTCACTTCCATCTGGTAGAGCGCCTGCACGGCGGCGAGCCGCGCCGCGCTTTTGCCGGATTTCGGTCGCGCCTTTGTCCGCGGAGCGTTCACCGCATCTGCCCCATCTTCGCCCGCACGTTGATGAGCGCCAGGCAAGCGCGTGCCGCATCGCCGCCCTTGTCGAGCTGGTCGCGCGACGCGCGCGCCATGGCCTGCTGCTCGTTTTCCACCGTCAGGATTCCGTTTCCGATACAAAGATCGTGATGCAGCGCCAGTTCCATCAATCCGCGCGCGCTTTCGCCGGCCACGATCTCGAAATGATAGGTCTCGCCGCGGATCACGCAGCCGAGGGCGACGAAGCCGTCATACGCCTTGCCCGCACCCTGCCCTGCCCGCGCCGCGAAGGCAATGGCGGGCGGAATTTCCAGCGCGCCCGGAACGGTGACGCGCTCGAAACGCGCGCCTGCAGCCTCGAGCACGGCGGTGGCGCCATCGAGCAGCGCATCCGAGACGTGCTCATAGAAACGGGCTTCGACGATGAGGATATTGGGAACGATCACGGCTTTGCCCCCTTGCGCGTGCCTTTGATGGGCCGCGTGCCGACGATGTTAAGCCCGTAGCCGTCCAGCGCCACGACTTTCTTTTCCGGCGTGTCGGTCAGCAGGATCATGTCCTTCATGCCGAGATCAAGCAGGATCTGCGCACCAACGCCGAATTCCTTGATGCGGCGGCGATCCACATCCTCCTGGATGCGGCCGGTAAGAATGTCGGTCACGAAGGTGGGCTTGGTCTGCCGCAGGATCACCACGACGCCACGCCCTTCCTTGGCGATGATGCGCATGGATTCGCCCAGCACGTCGTATTCGAACGGCTTGTAGCCCAGCATGTCGGAGAAGATGTTGATGGCGTGCATACGCACCAGCACCGGCTCCGGGGTGCGAATGTCGCCCTTCACCAGCGCGATGTGCTCGGCATATTCCAGGGTGTTGACGTAGACCGACATGCGCCAGTCGCCGCCGATATGGCTTTCGAACGGCGCGTCCATCTCGCGCCTGACGAAATGATCGTAGCGGCGGCGATAGGCGATCAGATCGGCGATGGTGCCGATCTTGAGGCCGTGGTGCTGCGCAAACGCCACGAGATCTGGCAGCCGCGCCATCGATCCGTCGTCGTTCATGATCTCGCAGATCACACCGGCGGGATAGAGACCGGCCAGCCGCGGAATATCGACGGCCGCTTCGGTGTGTCCGGCGCGGACCAGCGCACCGCCTTCGCGCGCCACCAGCGGAAACACATGCCCCGGCATCACGATGTCGCCGGGGCCTTTGGTCGGATCGATGGCGACGGAAATCGTGTGCGCGCGATCGTGCGCGGAGATTCCGGTGGAGACGCCTTCCTTGGCTTCGATGGACACGGTGAACGCCGTCTTGTGCGGTGTGCCGTTGAATTGCGTCATCATCGGCAGCTGCAGCTGGTTGGCGCGTTCCTGCGTCAGCGCCAGGCAAATGAGCCCGCGGCCGTGCTTCGCCATGAAATTGACGGCGTCGGGCGTACACATCTGCGCCGGGATGAAGAGATCGCCCTCGTTTTCGCGATCCTCGGCATCGGCCAGGATCACCATGCGGCCGTTGCGCGCATCCTCGATCAGCTCCTCGATGTCGGAGATGTAGTCGCGGAACATCATCGCGCGTTCGCCAGCCGCGCCACGTAGCGCGCCATGAGATCGACTTCGAGATTCACTTTGGCGCCGGGCTTCAATTTGCCGAAGGTCGTCACCTTCAAGGTGTGCGGGATGATGTTGACGCCGAAGCGCGCGCCCTCCACTTCGTTCACTGTCAGCGACACACCGTCGAGCGCGATGGAGCCTTTGGGCGCAATGAGCGGCGCCAATGCTTTGGGCGCCGCGAACGTCATGCGGATGGATTCGCCTTCCGGCGCCGCGCGCACCAGTTCGGCGGTCCCATCGATGTGTCCGGTGACGATGTGGCCGCCAAGCTCATCGCCGACACGAACCGGGCGCTCGAGATTGACCGGATCGCCGGCCTTCCAGTGGCCCACGGTTGTCTTCGACAAGGTCTCGCCGGAGGCGGTGACCGTGAACCAGCGGTCCATGGCGCTGCCCTTGTCCACCACTGTCATGCAGATGCCGGAGCAGGCGATGGAGGCGCCGATGTCGATGGAGGCCACATCATAATGCGTGGCGATGACGACGTGTGTGTCGCCGCGCTTCTGGATGTGGCGCACTTCGCCCTTGTCGGTGACGATTCCGGTGAACATGGAACTTACTTACGCCCGCGCCCGCCAGGTTTCCAGCACATCGCCGCCGAACCGGCACGCGGCCGTCTTCTCGAATTTGGCCGGATCGGCGAGGCCTTCGATCTGGCCGCCTGCACCCTCGTCCAGGTCAGTTGGCGCGGTGAAGATTTCGAGCCGGTCGGCCAGGCCTTCTCGCAGGAACGAGTCGATCACCGTCGCGCCGCCTTCCACCAGCAGCCGCGTGATGCCGCGACCGGCCAAGACGCCAAGCACAGCGGTGAGGCTTGGATGGCCCTCTGCATCATGCATCACGCGCAGCACTTCGACGCCGTGCTTGGCGAGAGGATCGCCGCACTCGGCGCGGGTGAAGACGATGGTCGGGATTCTTCGCGTGGTTTGCACCAACTTCGCGCCCTCCGGCATTCGCGGCTGGGTGTCCAGAATGATGCGAAGCGGTGAGCGATCCTCCAGACCGGGCAAGCGGCAATTGAGCATCGGATCGTCGGCCAGCACGGTGCCGATGCCGACGAGAATGGCATCGTGCTGCGCCCGCAGCAGATGGACGAAGCGGCGCGAGTCTTCATTGGTGATCCAGCGTGGGCTCCCCGGCGGCGGAATGGTGTGACCCGCGCGATCCTGTGCGATCTTGCACGTGACCAGCGGCCGATCCTTCTCGATGCGCGAGAAGAAGCCGGCGTTCATCTCTGCTGCTTCGCGTTCCAGCACGCCGACCTCGACCTCGATTCCGGCCGCGCGCAACATGGCGAAGCCTTTGCCTTTCACGCGCGGATCGGGGTCTTCCACCGCCGCCACAACGCGCGACACGCGGGCATCGATCAGCGCCTTCGCACAAGGCGGCGTCTGTCCGAGATGCGCACACGGCTCCAGCGTGACGTAAGCGGTCGCGCCACGCGCTGCATCGCCGGCCTGCGCCAGCGCGACCGTTTCCGCGTGGGGCCGCCCGCCGGGTTGCGTCCATCCGCGCCCGACGATGCGTCCGATCGGCGACACGATCACGCATCCCACCGCCGGATTGGGCGCCACGCGCCCCAACGCCCGCGCCGCCAGCGTCAGCGCATGCCGCATGTGATCAAGGCCGGACAATCAACCGCTCCAAATGTAGAGCGCGATTAGCACGACACAAATCAGCAGCAGACCTCGTATCGCGAAAACGAAAATGGTTGCCCTCTGGTCGCGGAGCGACCAGTGTCCGCCTTGGAACAAAGCGTACAATCCCGTGCGAACAAATCTGACGGTATCAAATGGGCCATCGGTATTGAAAAATCCATGTCCACCAAAGGAGTCCCACAGCGGTCTATGGGAGCGCTTCAAATACAACATGAATCCGAAAATCGTGCCGTTATAAACGACGACCAGAACACCGATGACATCACTCAGCGCTTGTTGGCCGCTCACGTGTTAACTACCGCACGCTTTCAATCTCTGTCGCCTTCGAGGGTGCCGATGAGCTCTTCGAAATCCTTGGTCTCGCGGAAATTCTTGTAGACGCTGGCGAAGCGCACATAGGCGACCTTGTCGAGGCTGGCCAGCGCCTGCATCACCAGCTCGCCGATCACGCTCGAGGGAATCTCGTTCTCGCCCATGCTTTCGAGCCGCCGCACGATGCCGGTGATCATGCGGTCGATCCGCTCCGGCTCCACGGGGCGCTTGCGCAGCGCATGCGTCAGCGAGCGCTCCAGCTTCTCGCGCTCGAACGGCTCGCGCCGCCCCGTCTTCTTCACCACGATCAGCTCGCGAAGCTGCACGCGCTCAAACGTGGTGAAGCGTCCGCCGCAAGCGGGACAATGCCGCCTGCGCCGGATGGCCGAATTGTCTTCGCTCGGCCGGCTGTCTTTCACCTGGCTGTCTTCGTGTCCGCAGAACGGGCAGCGCATGAACGTAATCCCCAGCTATGGATAGATCGGAAATCGCTTGCACAAATCGAGCACGCGCTGGCGCACGCACGCTTCCACTTCGGCGTCGCCGTCCTCGCCCTTCGCCGCGACGGCATCCACCACTTCGACGATCCACTTGCCGATGTCGCGGAATTCGCCAGCGCCGAATCCGCGCGTGGTGCCGGCCGGCGTGCCGAGGCGAATGCCCGACGTGATGGCCGGCTTCTCGGTATCGAAGGGAATCGCGTTCTTGTTGCAGGTGATGAAGGCGCGATCGAGCGCCTTCTCCACGGCGCGGCCGGTTGCCTTCTTGGGGCGCAGATCGACCAGCATCAGATGCGTGTCGGTGCCGCCGGAAACGATATCGAGGCCTTCGTCCTTCAGGGTGGCAGCGAGCGCTTTCGCGTTCTCCACGATATTGCGCGAATAGATCTTGAAGTCCGGCCTGAGCGCCTCGCCGAACGCCACCGCCTTCGCGGCGATGACATGCATCAGCGGGCCGCCCTGCAATCCCGGAAACACGGCCGAGTTGATTTTCTTGCCGAGGGCTTCATCGCGCGACAGGATCATGCCGCCGCGCGGCCCGCGCAACGTCTTGTGCGTCGTCGTCGTGGCGACATGGGCGTGATCGAGCGGATTGGGATGCACCCCGCCGGCAACCAATCCGGCGAAATGCGCCATGTCCACCATGAAGATGGCGCCGATCTCGTCGGCGATTTTGCGGAACGCTGCGAAATCGATGATGCGCGAATAGCCGGAGCCGCCCGCCACGATCAGCTTGGGCCGATGCTCCCGCGCCACCCGCGCCACATCGTCCATGTCGATGCGCTGGTCGTCGCGGCGCACGCCGTACGACACCGGCTTGAACCATTTGCCGGATTGATTCACCGGCGAGCCGTGCGTCAGGTGCCCGCCGGCGGCGAGATCAAGGCCCATGAAGGTGTCGCCGGGCTGCAGCAGCGCGAAGAACACCGCCTGGTTCGCCTGGGCGCCGGAATGCGGCTGCACATTGGCGAAGGCGCAGTCGAACAATCGCTTGGCGCGATCGATCGCCAGTTGCTCGGCAATGTCGACATACTCGCACCCGCCGTAGTAGCGGCGGCCCGGATAGCCCTCCGCATACTTGTTCGTCAGCACCGAACCCTGAGCTTGGAGTACGGCGCGCGAGACGATGTTCTCCGACGCGATCAGTTCGATCTTTTCGCGCTGGCGTTGCAACTCTTCGTCGAGTGCATGCGCAAGTTCGGAATCGCTCTCCTGAACATCGCGCGTGAAAAATCCGTCCGCCCTGCCCTCGATTTGTTCCTGCGCCGACATTGACAAGAGAAACTCCCATTGCCCGCGACCTGTCGGGGCTCGCCGTCATGCTTTTACCAGATATAGCGGCAATGCGAGGCAGATTTTCGAATATTTCCGTCACCCGCAGCGCGCCTGAAAACAAACCATTCCGCTGCCGGGCCAACACGCCGCATCGCGGTGCAACAACCAGCGCGCGCATTTTCCAGCGACTCGGTCCACACAATCACAGTCGGCACAGCGACTAACCTTTGCGAGTCCCATTCACGCCGCGCACAAACGTGAACTGTTGTTACGATTCAAATGCTTGCGCAGAAGGGAATCCCGCTCTACCACTCCCGGATTCGCAAATGCTAATCATCGGAGCTTTCTAAACATGGCGACATCTACCGAGTCGGGCAACAAGGCAGACGAATTGCTGAAGCTGGCAAGCGACATCGTCGCCGCCTATGTCAGCAACAATCCTCTGCCGGTTTCTGAATTGCCCGGCGTCATCAAGAGCATTCATTCGACCTTGGGCGGATTGACGCCCGGCGGCGGCGGCGACACGTCGACCTCGCAAAAGCCGGCGGTGCCGGTGAAGAAGTCCGTCACGCCGAGCTACATTGTCTGTCTCGAGGATGGCAAGAAGCTGAAGATGCTGAAGCGCTACCTGCGCTCGCGCTATGGGCTTTCGCCGGAAGACTATCGCGCGAAGTGGCATCTGCCGGCGGATTACCCAATGGTGGCGCCGAACTACGCGGCGCAGCGTTCGGAGTTTGCCAAGAAGATCGGCTTGGGGCGCACCTCTCCCGCCAGCAAGGGACGCCGTCGCAAAGCGGCTTAAGACTTTAGTCAGTCAGTGCGACCGCCTCTCCCGTATTCGCATGCGGGAGGCGGCCGTGCTAGGCTATCTCAATGAGCAGCAACGCCGTTTTGAAACATGAGCTCGGCAAGTTGCCACGGCGCTGGACGAGAACATGTCTGACGCGGAAATGGACCGGCTGTTGGCTGACCGTCACCTGGAAATCGAGGCGCTGCTTGCTGAGGCGCGGAGTTCTATTCAGCGCGGCGAAGTCGCGCCTCTAGAGCCGCTGCACGATTTCCTTCGCCGGGCTCGCGAGCGTGTGGGCTCCGTCACGGCCAGCTAAGGCATAACTGACCGACGCAGAAACAATCGCACGCACCCTCCCCTTGAGGGAGGGTCGAAATTTGCGGAACGCAGTGAAGCAAATTTCGGGGAGGGGTCAAATGTCGACACGTGAACCCCTCCCCGAAAAATCTTCCGCTGCGCTTCAGATTTTTCGACCCTCCCTCAAGGGGAGGGTAGAGATCGCGTCCTCTTGGGCGGACCACGCTTTAGCTCTGCGCGGCCTTGTTCATCACATAGCGCAGCTTCTGCACCGCCGCGGCTTCCAGGGTGCTTCGCGGCGCGGAGGTGGGGCCGACGATGCTTGCCTCCGTGCCGGTCGCAGCGTCGATGGCCGTGACTTTCACCGAGCCGCCAAGGCTTACGAACTCGAGAAGGATTTCGCGCTTGCCGTCCGCAGCCACGCGCTTCAAGCGGCGCGCGACAGACGATGCGCCGTCCACACCTGGTCCAGCGCCTGCACCAGCGCATCCATCATCGCGTCGGTATGGACGGGCGACGGCGTGAAGCGCAGGCGCTCAGCCCCGCGCGGCACCGTGGGAAAGTTGATCGGCTGCACGTAGATCGCATGCTCGTCCAGCAGCGCATCCGTCACCGATTTGCACAGCACGGCATCGCCAACCAGCACGGGCACAATGTGGCTGGGCGATTTCATCACCGGCAGATCGGCTTCGGCGAGCAGGCGTTTCAGCCGCACCGCATGGGCATGCAGCGCGTTGCGCTCCGTCTCGCTCGTCTTCAGATGGCGGATGCTGGCGAGCACCCCGGCGGCGAGCACCGGCGAAAGCGATGTCGTGAAGATAAATCCCGGCGCAAACGAACGGACGCAATCGATCAGATCGGCATCGGCGGCGATGTAGCCGCCCATCACGCCGAACGCCTTGGCCAAGGTGCCCTCGATGATGTCGACGCGGTGCATGGCGCCGTCGCGTGCCGCCACACCGGCCCCGCGCGGGCCGTAAAGGCCAACCCCGTGAACCTCATCGAGATAGGTCAGCGCGCCGTACTTTTCGGCGAGATCGCAGATGGCCGCGACCGGCCCGAAATCGCCATCCATCGAATAGACCGATTCGAACGCGATCAGCTTCGGCGCCGAGGCATCGCATTCGCGCAGCTGGCGCTCGAGGTCCGCAAGATCGTTGTGGCGGAAGATCCGCTTCTCGGCTCCGCCGCGGCGGATACCTTCGATCATCGAGGCGTGATTCAGTTCGTCAGAAATGATGACAAGGCCCGGCAGCAGCTTCGGCAACGTCGACAAAGTCGTGTCGTTCGACACGAAGCCGGAGGTGAACACCAGCGCCGCTTCCTTGCCGTGCAGGTCCGCCAGCTCGGCCTCGAGTTCCACATGGTAGTGCGTGGTGCCGGAAATGTTGCGGGTGCCGCCGGAGCCGCCGCCAGTGGTCTCCAGCGCCTCATGCATGGCGGCGACGACCTTCGGGTGCTGGCTCATGCCGAGATAATCATTGCTGCACCACACGGTGATGGGCCGCGCGGCCCCCCCGTGATGCAGGCTGGCATTGGGATACTGGCCGCGGCGGCGGACGATATCGGCGAAGACGCGGTAGCGGCCTTCGCGCCGCAAACCGGCCAAAGCCGCCCGGAATCTCGTCTGATAGGGAAACGCCATGCCTAACCCTTTGCGCCTCTGCCGGAGCGCCAGATTACCAGATTACCGCAACCCCGCATGCCCGATCCAAGCGAAATTGTCACATGACGGCCCGGCGCCTTTATCCTGCCTGAACCACCCGTCTGATCTTGGACGCTTCAGCCCCGGCCGTCTATGTTGGAAGTCCACCGCAAGCTGGCAAGATCAGGACCCGAGATTCACAGCCGCGTTCACCGACATGGCAATGATGGCCGTGTAATAGAAGAACGACACGATGGAATGGCCCAGGGTCGCCCGGCGCATCCGTGCATCCAGGACATTCGTGTCCGAGGTTTGCGCCGTCATGCCTACGGTGAAGGCATAATAGAGAAAGTCCCAGATGCCCGGCTCCTTGGTGTGGGGAAAGTCGAGGCCGCGGACGCTATCCGGCCCGCGCCTGTCCTTGAGGGCGTAATACAGATCGGCATAGCGGAAGGCCGCAATGGTGTGCAGCGTGCACCAGCCGAGCGGCACGCCGGAAATCGCCAAGCTCAGCGGCAACAGAGCCATCCCGTGCTTCTGGCGCATCACGATGATGATCGCGACGAACGAGACCGCGATCACCACCAGCGAGATGAGGATGACGAGCAGAATCCCCTCGTCCTCGATGGCGGCCCGCCTGCGCAGTTCGTCCGGCGTTATGCGCAAGATGACCAGCGCCGCCGATGCCAGGTAGGCGAGAAAGAAGGCGTCCGCCGCGGCCACAAGTCGCGCCGGCACCGCCAGCCAGGCAACGGCAAACCAGATCGCCCCGCCCATGACGGCGGAGATGTAGAAGCGCCAGTGGCGCGAGAGATGATTGCGGATCGAGACCACCCTTTATTGGTGGCACGAAACCTCTACAGGCGGAAGCGGACCTGATCGATCCAGAAACGCTCGAGCCGCTTCAGCGTGGCGTTGGTGGCGTCCATGCCTTCCGCGTTCACATTCGCCACCGCCTCGACAGAAGCCAGATGCCGATGGAACAGCTCGCGCAGCATATCGCGGACATATTCGCCCTTGCGCGTGAGCCTGACCAGCACCGAGCGGCGGTCGATCGCCGAGCGCTCGTGATGGATGTAGCCGGAGTCGACCAGCTTTTTCAGATTGTACGACACGTTGGAGCCGAGATAGTGCCCGCGCGTGCGCAGCTCGCCGGCGGTCAATTCCTGGTCGCCGACATTGAAGAGCAGCAGCGCCTGTACGCTGTTGATCTCGCGCTCGTCGCGCCGGTCCAACTCATCCTTGATCACGTCGAGCAACTGGCGATGCAGCCGCTCAATCAGGTTGAGTGTTTCGAAATAATGCCTGCCCGCTGCCGGTGCGCTCTCGAGCGCGGCCGCGGATTGCGGTTTCGCCAAAGCCGTCATCTGAACCCTCCCCCGCTTTGCGGGGCCCACCTGTTTTGTTTGATGGGAGAGTAGTCTTTGGGTCGTTAAAGTGCCGTAAAGATCAGACTTCGCCGCGCAGCATTCGAATGATGCCGGAGAAGTCGACGCCGCCGTTTCCTTGTGCGGCGAACAGCGAATAGAGTTGTGCCGCTTCGGCACCGAGCGGAGTCGCAGCACCCGCGGATTGCGCGGCGGATTGCGCGAGTTTCAAATCCTTCAGCATGAGCTGCGTGGCGAAACCGCCGGTGTAATCGCGGTTGGCGGGTGACGTCGGCACCGGTCCCGGAACGGGACAGTAGGTCGTCACCGACCAGCATTGACCCGACGAGGTCGACATGATGTCGAACAATTTCTGCGGATCGAGGCCGAGCTTTTCCCCCAGCGCGAAAGCCTCGCAGGTGCCGATCATCGAGATGGCGAGCAGCATGTTGTTGCAGATTTTCGCCGCCTGGCCGGCGCCGGCGCCGCCGGCATGCACGATCTTCTTGCCCATCTTTTCGAGGATAGGCTTCGCTTTGGCGAACGCTTGCTCCGAACCGCCGCACATGAACGTGAGCGTACCGGCTTCGGCGCCGCCGACGCCGCCGGACACCGGCGCATCGAGGAAATCGAAGCCCGCTTTCTCGGTCGCGGCGTGAACGGCGCGCGCGGAATCGACATCGATGGTGGAGGAATCGATGAGAAGCGTGCCCTTCTTCGCGTTCACGAGGATGCCGTTGTCCAGATAGACGCTGCGCACATGCGCACCCGCCGGCAGCATGGTAATGACCACATCGGCGCCGTTCGCCGCTTCGTTGGCACTGGTGGCTTTCTTCGCACCGGCGCCGACCACCGGCTCCAGTACGGCAGCCGAAAGATCGAAGGCGCGCACATCGTGTCCGGCTTTCACCAGATTGCGCGCCATCGGCCCGCCCATATTGCCGACACCGATGAATGCGATGGTGGTCATCTTGTTTTCCTTTTCCTGCGCAGCGCGGACTTCACGTCCGTCTTGTCGAAATCGTCGCCGACATACAACAGCGGCGCCTTCAGTGTCTTGGCCAGTGCATAAGAAAAACAATCGCCAAAGTTCAATTTCGCGGGATGGCCAAAGCCACGTCCAAGACGGATGCGGGCCTGCAGCGCGATGCGTGCCTGTTCAGCATCGACGGGCACAATTTCAAGCGAATGTTTCGCCAGGAAGTCATCCATGATCTTGGGGGCAATCTCCGGATTCGACGACCGCCCGGCTATGACTGTGCCAGCTTCGAGAAATGTCGCAGCCGAAATGTATCGCTGTGTCGGGGATTCGTCTGAAAGACGAGCTACGAGGATTTCCCAGCCCGGCTCCTCCGCCCGAACCGCGATAATCGCGGAGGAGTCGATGACGATCACTTGCCCATGGCCCGCATGATGTCGTTGTCACCACTTGCCTCGTCGAATTCTTCCTTCGTCACGGGCCTGCTGAAGTCGAAATTCTTGCGCGTCTTCGCGAGCCAAGCCCGAATACGCGCAAGCTCGGCCTCCTTTTCTTTTTTCGTTGGCTTGCGCCGAGTACGACTCTCCCGTTCCAGCCGTTCGCGCAGCGATTTCGTCACTGCCTCGGTCATGCTTTCGCCGGTAACTTGGCTGAGTTGTCGGGCGAGCTGATCCGCTTCGTCAGATTTGATGCTCAGGGCCATGATGGCAGCTTTCTAGAAATTCTTTCTAGAATATCAAAGTGGCAGCTCGGCGTCCAGCGGGGCGAAATACGCGGCGACATCCGCATCGGTCACATGCGCCAGATCGGCGGGCTGCCACTTCGGCTGGTTGTCCTTGTCAAGGATGGCGGCGCGGACGCCTTCGTAGAAATCGTGACCGGCCACGATGCGATTCACCATGCGGAATTCCATCCGCATGCAATCGTCGAAGCTGAGCCGCGCGCCTTCGCGGATCTGGCGGAACGTGATCTTCAGACTGGTCGGCGATTTCTTGCGTAAGGTCGCCAGCGTCGCCTTCGCCCAGTCGCCCCCGTCGGATTCCAGCGCCATCATCACGCCATCGAGCGAGCCTTCCGAGAAACAGCGGTCGATGGCTTCGCGCAGATCGGCGAGCGGCGCGGCACCGGGATTCTCGGCGAAGGAGCGCAGCACCAGATCGGGCTCGGTGCCCTCTTCCAGCGCCGCGACCAATTCCTCCGTCGCGCGTGACGGCACGAAATGGGTGGCAATCCCCGCGTAAATGCAATCCGCCGCCTTCAGGCGCTCGCCTGTGAGCGCCAGATACATGCCGATCTCGCCCGGCAGCCGCGGCAGGAAATAGGAGCCGCCGACATCGGGAAACAGTCCGATGCCGGTTTCCGGCATGGCGAAGGTCATCGTTTCGTTGGCCACGCGATGGCTGCCATGCACCGACACGCCGACGCCGCCGCCCATCACAATGCCATGGATCAGCGCGACGTAGGGCTTGGGGAAATGCTTGATCGTCGCGTTGAGCCGATATTCGTCGCGGTAGAAGTCAAGCGCGTACGGAGTTTTGTTCTTGCCTGAGTCATAGAGCGCGCGGATATCGCCGCCGGCGCAGAACGCCTTCTCGCCCAACCCGCGAATGGCAACCGTCTTTACCGCCTCATCGCGCGCCCATTCGTCCAGCTGCGCCTTCATCGACAGACACATTGCGTGCGTCAGCGCATTCAGCGCCTTCGGCCGGTTGAGGGTGATGAGGCCAACCGCGCCGCGATGGTCAAACAAGACTTCCTCGTTCACACTCGTCATCCTGAGGTGCCCCGAATATGCTTCGGGCCTCGCTGCGCTCGCGCCTCAGCATGACGTGAGGGGCCCAGATCATTGCCGAAACATCTCGCGGCCGATGATCACACGCATGATCTCGTTGGTGCCTTCCAGAATCTGATGAACGCGCAAGTCGCGCACATGGCGCTCGGCGGGGAAATCCTTGAGGTAGCCATAGCCGCCATGCAGCTGCAGCGCATCGTTGGCGATCTTGAAGCCCATGTCGGATGCGAAGCGCTTCGCCATGGCGCACAGCATGGTGGCGCGCGGCAGTTTCTTGTCGAGCGCGTCCGCCGCATTGCGGATCATCAGCCGCGCGGCCTCCAGCTCCGTCGCCATGTCGGCAAGCTTGAATTGCGTCGCCTGGAATTCGGCGATGGGTTTGCCGAACTGCTTGCGGTCGGACACATACGCCTTCGCCTCCTCCAGCGCGGCGCGCGCGGTGCCCACCGAACACGCGCCGATATTGATGCGGCCGCCGTCGAGCCCCGCCATGGCGATGCGGAAGCCCTCGCCTTCGGCACCGACGCGGTTGGCCACCGGCACTCGGCAATTGTCGAAGATCACCTGCGCCGTGGGCTGCGACTTCCAGCCCATCTTCTTTTCCATCTTGCCAAACGAAAGCCCCGGCGTACCCTTCTCCACCACGAGGCATGAGATGCCCTTTGGGCCTTCCTCGCCCGTGCGCACCATGCAGACATAGATGTCGGATGTGCCGGCGCCGGAGATGAAGGCCTTCGATCCGTTCAGCACATAATGCTCGCCATCCTTCACCGCGCGCGTGCGCAGGCTGGCGGCATCGGAACCCGAGCCCGGCTCGGTCAGGCAATAGCTCGCGATATGCTGCATGGTGACGAGCTTCGGCAGGAAGCGCTTGCGCACCTCGTCCGAAGCGAAGCGGTCGATCATCCACGACGCCATGTTGTGGATCGAGATGAAGGCCGCCGTGGACGTGCAGCCGGCCGACAATTCCTCGAAGATGATTGCGGCATCGAGCCGGCTCATCTCCGAGCCGCCGACATCGCCCTTCACATAAATGGTGGCGAAGCCGAGCTCGGCGGCCTCGCGCATCACATCGACGGGGAAATGCTCCGTCTCGTCCCATTCGGCGGCGTGGGGCGCCAGTTTGTCTTGCGTGAACCGCCGCGCGGCGTCTTCCACGGCCCGCTGATCTTCGCTGAGTTCGAAATTCATCCCGGTATGTCCCGAAACATTGGCTTCCGTCGCTTGCGGGCTTGATATACTACTCCCAAGTGCCATGAACGAGACACTGAAAGCGGTCGTTATTGAGCTTACGGACGATAACGTCCGCAATCGTGAAATCTATCTGCGCGGCGCCTTAGGCTTGTTCCCGGACGACTGCTTCGGCAGCAATGGACGCGCGTGTGCTACTCCCATCACTTTGCGGATCGGTCAAGAAACCGTCAAGACTGACATCGACGAGGAAAAGGGCATCTTCAGAGATTGCTCTGCCATCAAGCGGTTTTTCGAGGAGGAGGCAGTTTCCGAAGGAGATCTCATCGTGATCGAGCGCGTGCAGCCCCGCGAGTTTCGCCTGTGGAAAACATCCAAACGCGGATTCAGGTACTATCTTTAAGATGCAGCCATTGTTTCCCGCCTCACGTATGCGCCGGGTGCGGCGGCACGAATGGTCGCGCCGGCTGGTGGCAGAACACACCCTGTCGGCGGCCGACTTCATCTGGCCGATTTTCGTCATGGAGGGCAGCAAGCGGCGCGAGGCCGTGGCTTCTATGCCGGGCGTGGAGCGCGTCTCGCCGGATTTGATTGCGGCGGAAGCAGAAAGTGCGGCCAAGCTCGGCATTCCGGTCATCGCACTGTTTCCGTACACAGATGTTTCGCTCAAAACGCCGGAGGGCCGCGAGGCGCTAAACGCCAACAACCTCGTCTGCCGTGCCGTGCGCGAGATCAAGCGGGCGGTGCCGGAGATCGGCGTGCTCTGTGATGTGGCGCTCGATCCCTACACGACCCACGGCCATGATGGCGTGATTGTCGGCGACTATGTGGCCAACGACGAGACGGTCGAAATTCTCGTCAAGCAGGCGCTGGTCCAGGCGGAGGCCGGCTGCGATATCATCGCGCCATCCGACATGATGGACGGCCGCGTGGGCGCGATCCGCCAGGCGCTGGAGAACAACGGGTTCACCGATACTCTCATCATGGCGTACGCGGCGAAGTACGCGAGCGCGTTCTACGGGCCATTCCGCGACGCCGTCGGCTCGGCCAAAGCGCTCATTGGCGACAAGCGAACCTACCAGATGGATCCGGCCAACGGCGACGAAGCGCTGCGCGAAGTGGCGCTCGACATCGCCGAAGGCGCCGACATGGTGATGGTGAAGCCCGGCATGCCGTATCTTGATATCGTGCGGCGCGTGAAGGACACATTTCACATGCCGACTTTCGCCTATCAGGTGTCGGGCGAGTATTCGATGATCATGGCGGCGGTGGAACGCGGCTGGCTCGATCGGGACCGCGCGATGCTGGAGAGCCTCATCGCTTTCAAGCGCGCGGGGGCCAATGGAATCCTCACCTATTTCGCTCCCGCCGCCGCCCGCTTGTTGCAAGCCGGTTAGAGCGTGATCCAATCATATTGGAGCGTATCCGGCATTGACGAGGTAGTTTGAGCATTGGCCGGGAGTGAAGGCGTTGAGCAGGATGCCGATGCGCTGCCATGTTGCGTCAACCGTACGCTCCTCGGCCTTGCGCAGCAG
>DASYBT010000159.1:0-1586 GCA_036500585.1 Rhizomicrobium sp. | reverse complement strand
CGCCGGTATGGGCGACCTCGGCCGCCACAAACGCCACCGTGCCCCTGGCGATATCGAACAACGCGGCGTTCTGCTTGCCGCCGTCTTCATAAATATAATTATCAATGGTGATCCGCGCGTTCGCGTGAGATTGAACGTGGTGGCATCGTTGAAGGTGACGCCGAGCGTCGAATTCGCCGAGGTCTGCACCACGTCGTTCAGGAAAATGTCGTCCTGCACCTTGAGCGGCGTCGGCGTGTTGTTGCGGGTGACGGTCGCGCTGCCGGTGAGGGTTGCGACGTTTCCGATCGGCTCATCGTCGGCCGGTTGCGCGTCGGCGGGCGCGGCTGCCGGAGCGGGCGCTTGCGCCGGCCGCGCCTGCGCCATTCTTGTCAGGCCGGATGTCGCGCCGCCGCCAGCCTGCATCCGCGCGGTTTCGGCATCGGCGCTGGCCGTGCCACCCAGCAATAGAAGCGCCAGCCAGATGATTTGGCAAAACGTGACTTGCGCGAGCCGATGCTTCATCACGATGCCCACCCTGGATACGCCTGAGGACCCGAATGCCGTCCGGCGATTGGGGACTCCGCCGGCTGAATGCCGGATGAATGCAGACGGCGTCATCGATGTACAGAGCCAAACAAGAAATGCCACGCCCCGTATTCGAGAGCGTGGCATTCAAAATAAAGGCGTATTTCTTAGCTGACGCGCTTCCAGGTCTGGCCGCCGCAGAACATGCCGCCGAACGCGCAGCCCTGCACCTTGAGCGCATTGGTGCCCTTCATCGCGATCGTCGAGTCGTAATCGCTGCCGCTGTCCGGATCATGAATCCGGCCTGTCCATTTCGAGCCCGACGGCTTCATGTTGATCAAGACCTTCTCGCCGCTCTTCACGGCGTAGCCGCAGAGATTGGGGCCGCACGGTTCGATGCTGACATTGCCCTTGTTTTCTTCGGTGGCCCAGACGCCGAGCGGGCTGTTCGGATCCGATACCGGTGCTGCTGCGGCAACCGGTGCAGGCGCGACCGGTGCGGTAGCGACGGGAGCCGGAGCGGCGTAGGCAGCAACCGGAGCTGGAGCAACGGCCGCGATCGTCGGAGCAACGGCTGTGGCGATCGACGCTGCGGCGGGCGCCTGCGCAACGGGAGCAGTCGGAGCCGTGGGGGTCCGCGCCGGCGCGGCGTAGTTTGCCGCGGGTGCCACAGGCTGCGGCGCGGCATGCTGGGTGGCTGGGGCACTGTATCGGGCGACTGGCGCGGGCGCGGTGTTCTGCACCGGCGCCGGTGAATTGTCGCTGTAATTGTCGTCGTCATCGTCATGCCTGGAGTTGTAGCCGAAGCCGGAGCCGGAAAGCCCGGGCGCCGAGATCTGCAGGCACGACAGCGAATTGCAATTCCGGGGTACCGCGACCTGGATGTGATGGCCTTCGATGTCCAGGGAGATCGAATTGCCGGCGTGCGCAGCGGTGCTCGCCATCAGCAGCGCGGCGAGAATAAAGAGCTTCTTCATGTGAGCCTCCTGGGCAATTTGTGGATGATCTGGTCAGCCAGTGAATTCGCCCGGACCCTACGCCCGACGGAGATTGCGTTCTGTGACGCGCATCACGTGACG
>DASYBT010000158.1:0-4269 GCA_036500585.1 Rhizomicrobium sp. | reverse complement strand
GCACGGCGAGTGCCAGCATCAGCCGGGCCCGCTCGCCGCCGGAAACTTGGCCCACTTTCGTCAGCGCCTTATCCGCAGTGAGCCCGATGGAGCCGAGTTTCGTCCGCAGCTGCTGTTCCGTCAGCTTCGGCCGGAAGCGCGCAAGCGTTTGCACGGGCGTAATGGTGCCATCCAACTCCTCCAGCTGGTGCTGCGCGAAGTAGCCGACTTCCAGCTTCTTCGCCCGCACCGCCTCGCCCGACATCGACTGCAGTTTCTGCGCCAGCAGTTTGGCAAACGTGGACTTGCCGTTGCCGTTCTTGCCAAGCAACGCGATGCGATCGTCGGGATCGATGCGGCAGGTGATGTTCGACAGGATCGGCTTGCCCGCCTCATAGCCGACAGACGCCTTGTCGAAGGTGACGAGCGGCGGGCTCGCACGCGGCGCTTGCGGCAACCGGATCGGCGCGATGTGCTCGTCCAGTGGCACATCCTTGAATTCCAGCTTCGCGATCATGCGGAGGCGGGTCTGCGCCTGCCGCGCTTTCTCTTTCTTGTAGCGGAAGCGGTCGACGTAGACCTGCATGTGCGCGCGCGCGAGTTCCTGCTTCTTGTTGAAGGCGATATCGTTCGCCCGTTGCATGGCACGGACTTGGGCGAAGGTGTCGTAGTTGCCGGTGTAGAGCTTCAGCCGGCCGTGTTCGAGATGCAGAATGAATTCGGCTGCGGTATTCAGCAGGTCGCGGTCATGGCTGACGATGAGAACCGTGCCGCGATAACGCCGCAGGAAATCCTCGAGCCACATCACGCCTTCGAGGTCGAGGTAATTGGTCGGCTCGTCCAGCAGCAGCAGATCGGGTGCCGCGAACAGAATGGCGGCCAGCGCCACCCGCATCCGCCAGCCGCCGGAGAACTCGCGGCAGGGCCGCAGCTGATCCTCGGCAGAGAATCCCAGGCCGGCGAGGATTCCCGCAGCACGCGCGGGCGCAGAATAGGCATCGATGGCATCGAGCCGGTGATGAATGTCGCCCAGCGCGTGCGCATCGGTTTCAGTCTCAGCAGCGGCCAGAAGGCTGGCGCGCTCCGGATCGGCGGCCAGGACCGTGTCGATGAGGCTGACATTCGTTGACGGCGCCTCCTGCGCAACGGAGCCTACCCGCCACGCCGACGGAATCCGCACCTCGCCCAGATCGGCATGCAGCTTGCCAAGGATCAGTTTCAGCAACGTCGTTTTGCCGGCGCCATTGCGGCCGACCAAGCCCACGCGCCGTCCGGCGGGCAGGCTCGCGCTCGCGGCCTTCAGGATTTCGCGCCCGGCGATACGGACGGTAACGTTGTCGATGACCAGCATGGCGGCGGGCGTATAGCACGAAGGGTGCCGCGCGCGCCTAGCCCTCCGGTGGCGCGATCTGCACGGCCCGCTTTGGACGCCGGTCGACTATCAGTGTGAAGATATCCGGCCGTGAATAGTGGCCGGCCGCGTCGAAATCGTACTTGCCGCGCGCGACGGCACCGACGTCAATCTCTGCCGTGATCACCGCCTCGCGTCCATAGACCGGTTCTGCAATGATTTCGCCGAGCGGTCCGTAGATCGCGCTGCCGCCGCGGATGAGCACGGTGTCCGGAGCATCGCCCTGCATCGGGTGATAGTCGGCCGGGCAGTCCGCACGCGTAAGATATTGCACAGCAGATAGGACGAAACAGCGGCCTTCCAGGGCGATGTGGCGCATCGTCGTTTGCCAGGTGTCGCGGTCGTCGACGGTCGGCGCGCAATAGAGCTGGATATCCTGCGCGTACATCGCCATGCGCAGCATCGGCATGTAGTTCTCCCAGCAGATCACGGAGCCCACGCGCCCGAACGGAGTCTCAACCACGTCAAGCGTCGAGCCGTCGCCCATGCCCCAGATCAGCCGCTCGCTGGCGGTCGGCATCAGCTTACGCCGTCGGCCGATCAGCGCACCGACGTCATCGAAATGGAGGATGGTGCAGTAGAGCGTGCCGCCGTCGCGCTCGATCACGCCTGTTACGATGTGTGCACGATGCTTGGCCGCGGTCTCTGCGATCACGGCTGTCTCTGCACCAGGCACCGTGATCGCGGATTCGAAATAGCGGCGGTACAGGTCGCGGCCTTCGGCGCTGCGGGACCCGACATGCGCTCCGAAGGTCACGCCCTTGGGATATCCGCCGATGAAGGCCTCGGGAAAAAGGATCAGCTTCGCGCCATTTGCCTCGGCCACCAGACGCTTAAGCTTCTCGACGGTGGCGGCAGTATCGAACAGCACCGATCCCGCCTGAACAACTGCAACTTTTACCATCACCGCCTCCTTGAAAGCGTCATCCTAGACGAACTTGCCCGCCGCCGCCCGCGCACCTATAAGGCCCGCGATTTTCCATCGGAGCAGAAGAATGGCCGTCGAGCAGACCCTGTCGATCATTAAGCCGGACGCAACACGCCGGAACATCACCGGCGAAATCATTTCGCGCTTCGAGAAGGCGGGGCTGCGTGTGGTGGCACAGAAGCGCATGCAGCTTTCGACGGCGCAGGCGGAAGCCTTCTACAATGTCCATAAGGCGCGGCCGTTCTTCCGCAGCCTGGTGGAATTCATGACCAGCGGTCCGGTCGTGGTGCAGGTGCTGGAGGGCGACAATGCCATCGCGAAAAACCGCGAAGTGATGGGCGCCACAGATCCTTCGAAGGCGGCCGCTGGTACCATCCGCAAGGATTTTGCCGAGTCCATCGAGGCGAACTCCGTTCATGGCTCCGACGCACCGGAAACGGCGAAACAGGAAATCCGCTTCTTCTTCTGCGATCTGGACATCTGCGGCTAGTTGGCGATGGATTCGATGCGTGACAAGGTCGTCGTCATCACCGGCGCCACCTCCGGCATCGGTGACGTGGCGGCGGACCATCTCGCGCAGGCCGGCGCGCGCATCGTCTTCGTGGCGCGCGATCACGGGCGCGGCGAGAAGACGCGCCGGCACCTGGAATCCGTTGCGGTGCACGCCAAGCACACCGTATTCTACGGCGATCTGTCGAAGCTGGCAGACATGAAGCGGGTGGCGCAGGAGATTGCGCAAACCGAGCCGCACATCGACGTGCTCATCAACAATGCCGGTGCGATGTTCTCCAGCCGACAGGTGACCGAAGACGGGCTGGAGAAGACCTTCGCTCTCAACCACATGTCGTACTTCGTCATCACCAACATGTTGCTCGATCGGTTGAAGGCCACCCCGGGTGCGCGCATCGTTTCGACGGCCTCGGATGCGCACAATGGCGCCAGACTGAATTTCGACGACCTGCAGAGCGAACGCGGCTATTCCGGATTTCCGGTGTACGGCCGCAGCAAACTGATGAACATTCTGTTCACGCGGGACCTGGCACGGCGGATTGCCGGAACCGGCATCACCGCGAATTGCTTGCACCCCGGCTTTGTGAACACGCGGTTCGGTGATGAAGCCGGCGGACTGAGTGCGCTTGCCATACGCGGCGCCAAGAAGTTCGCGCTTTCGCCGGAAGAGGGCGCACAGACCATCATCTATCTGGCGTCCTCGCCGGAGCTCGAAGGCAAGACGGGCGGCTATTACGTCAAATGCCGCCCTGCAACGCCGTCAGCCGCGGCACAAAACGACACCGATGCCCGGCGGCTCTGGGATGTCTCCTCGAAGATCTCCGGCGTCGGATTTTAGGAAGCGCAGCCGGAGCTACGCCTGCTTCTCCCATTTTCCGGAGGGCGATTCCTTCCAGTAGGTCACCTCGTGCCCGGCTTCTTTGGCATGCTTCCATGCCGCGCGCGCTGCCGAAAGCGCCTGCGGATCGCGGCCATCGAACAGAAGCACGATGCGAGTGAACGCGCGGCCGGAGGCCGATTGCCAAGCCGGCGCCACGGCGCCGCCAACAAGGAACAGGACATTCGCGCTGTTTGCGTTGGCGTCCTCCACCGTGATCAGCGCCGGCTGGCGCGCGGGATCACCGTCACCCAATTGTGCGTGCGGCAGAAAACTTTTCTCGTCATAGGTCCATAGCAAAGTGTCGATGGCCGCCGCACGATCTGCGGATTCGCACTTGATCAGCGCCCGCCACCGGCGCTCCAGGCTGCGCTCGATCAAATCCGGCAGCACATCATCGAGCGACCGCCGTTCGAGGTGGTAGAAGAGGACCTCCATTTACCTCCCCCATTGTGGGGAGGTCGGCGAGCGAAGCGAGCCGGGCGGGGGGCGGTGTACGAGACAGCGTCTGCCCCCCACCCGAACCGTTTCGCTATGCTCAACGGTTCGACCTCCCCACAAGGG
>DASYBT010000157.1:0-1644 GCA_036500585.1 Rhizomicrobium sp. | reverse complement strand
CAGCGGCACTGGGGCGGCGATACGCCGCTGGCGCGCGCGGCCTTGCTGCGATGGGGTGCACTCAACCTCGCGTTCCAAGACAAGCGCCTGGAAACCTGGACCGTCACTCGCGAGCACGATCGCATCCAAGTGCCGGCGGCGTTGGTGGCGGCGGCGGGCGTCGCTCCCTTGGTCATCGATAACGAGCGGGCGGTGTTCGACATCCCGGCGCTTCTGGACGCCACTCTGGACTTTCAGCCGCCAGCGGGCCAAGCGTAGGCTTCTGGCCCCATGACAATCCCGGCTGTGCGCGCGGCGAAGCCGCACTTTGGTGTACTGCGCACCATCGCTCTTTATAAGCTTGTGAAGGTGACACTGCTGCTCGCGGTCGCGTACGGGGAACTGCGCCTGCGCGATGCGTCGCTCGCGGCGAAGCTGCTCTCCTGGGCGCAGGCAAGACCCTATGGATTGGAGCACCGCGTCGTCACCCAACTGGTGGAGTGGTTCAGCGGCTTGAGCGTGTCGCGCATCTATGCCCTTCGGATGGTGACGCTCGCCTACGCGGCCGTTTTCGCCGTGGAGGGCGTGGGCTTGTGGATGGAGAAACGCTGGGCTGAGTGGTTGACCACCATCATTACGGCGTCGTTAATTCCGCTGGAAGCCTGGGAGATCTTCTACAGGCCCACGATCGGCAAGGCCTTGATCCTGCTTGCCAACGCGGCTGTCGTCGGCTACTTGGTGTGGCATGTCCGAAAAACGCAGGCTTCCAGACGCCCCGCTTGAATTCAACGTGAAATGATCTTCATCTCAGCCTGCGGGCCTGAATCCGTCGTATTCTTCGCACCGCTCGAGCCTCAACCACCGTTTGGAGAACTCATGAAGAAGTCCGCGACCCTGATTACCACTGCCTTGTTGACCTTTGGCTTTGCCGCCGCATCGATGGCCGCCAACATGCCGAAGACCGCTGCGCCGACGGCTGCCGATACCGCCGCACCCGCGCCCGCGCCCAAAGCCCATAAGAAGAGCACTGCCAAGAAGCACAAGAAGGCCACAACCACCGCTCCTGCGACAGGCAAGTAAGATTATTGGTATAACGCCCCGACCGCTTCACGGCGGCCGGGGTTTTTTTTTGGGCGTGCGTTAACAACGGCGGGTACATGGACTTCATAGTTGCGGTAAAGGCGTTGATCTTGGGCGTTGTCGAGGGACTGACGGAGTTCCTCCCGGTATCGAGCACGGGGCATCTGATCGTGGCCGGCAGCCTGCTCAATTGGAACGATGAGAAGGGCGAAGTTTTCGAAATCGTCATTCAATTTGCCGCCATTTTGGCTATTTGCTGGGTGTACCGGCAACGGCTATGGACGGTCGTCGCGACGCTGCCGCGCGATCGCAAATCTCAGCGCTTCACGTTGAACCTGGTCCTGGCTTTTCTGCCCGCGGCCATCATCGGCGTCATCTTCATCGGAACGATCAAGAAGTACTTGTTCGCGCCGGTCCCGGTCGCGACTGCATTCATCGTCGGCGGCCTCCTCATCCTGTGGATAGAGAGCCGCAAGCGCACGGTGCGTATCGAGAATGTCGATGCCGTGCGGCCGGCGGACGCACTATGGATCGGCATCGCGCAAACCTTGTCCATCATTCCGGGCACGTCGCGCTCGGGTGCGA
>DASYBT010000156.1:0-5378 GCA_036500585.1 Rhizomicrobium sp. | reverse complement strand
CATCTTTTCGGCAACGTCGTCGGGTATCTCGACGTCGAACTCTTCCTCAAAGCTCATCACCAGTTCGACGGTGTCGAGGCCCATGGTCAGGATTTGGTCAGCGCCGCTATGAACTCGCCGACGCCGATAAGTCTGGTGCGGCGGGCGCGTTCCGCTTCTAGGATCGACCTCAGCTTGCCCAAGGCCAGGTGCAGGTCGCTGTTCACGACAACATAATCGTATTCCGGCCAGTGGCTGATCTCGGCCGCTGCTTTCGCCATCCGCCGCGCCACAACCTCGTCGGAATCCTGTGCGCGCAGCTTCAGCCGTCGTTCCAGTTCCTCATGCGATGGCGGCAGGATGAACACGCTGACCAGGTCCTCACGTGCGCGTTCCTTGAGCTGTTGCGTCCCCTGCCAATCGATGTCGAAGAGGACGTCGCGGCCGCCTGCGAGCGCGTCCATCACTGGCTTTTTCGGTGTGCCATAGGCTTGGTCGAATACGATCGCGTGTTCGAGAAATTCACCGTTCCGCACCATCTGATCGAATTGATCGGCGCCGACGAAGAAATAGTCGCGTGCCTCGACCTCGTTGGGGCGCTTGGGGCGGGTCGTCGCCGACACACTCATCACGATGGCCGGATCGGATTCGATCAGTCCGCGCGCCAAGGTCGTCTTGCCCGCGCCGGATGGCGAGGACAGCACCAGCATCAATCCCCGTCTCCGGATCTCGGTCATTCGACGTTCTGCGCCTGCTCGCGAAATTGCTCGATCGCTGATTTGAGAGCCAGGCCGGCGCGCGTCAGATGAATATCGGCCGATTTCGAGCACAGCGTATTGGCTTCGCGGTTGAATTCCTGCGCCAGAAAATCCAGGCGGCGCCCGATCGCCTCGCCCGAACCGATCAGCGCGCGCGCCTCCTGAACATGCGCCCCCAAGCGATCCAGTTCCTCGCGAATGTCCCCACGCGTGGCAAGCAGCGCAACCTCCTGCGCCAGCCGCTCTTCCGCGACAGGGGTGTTGCCGAGCAGGTCCTTGAGCTGCGCCGACAGCCGATCGCGCAGCGCCACCGGTTGCGAAGAAGCGAGCGCGGACGCTTCTTTGATCAACACATCGATTTCATTGATCATGCTTTCCAGCATGGACGCGAGCTTCGCGCCCTCGGTCCGGCGCGCGCGTCTCAACGCATCGAGCGCCGTGGCCAGCGTGTCGAGCACCGCGGCATCCCGTGCGGCCCGCTCGGCACTGTCCGTAGGCACCAGATCGTCCTGCACGATCACGCCCTTGAGCGCCAGCAAGCCATCCACGCGGGCCGGCGCTAGTCCCGTTTCATCGGCAATCTGTCTTGCGATCTTCACGGCTGCGGCGAGCGCTTCCCGGTCGACGCGAAAGGCCTTGCTGCCCTCCTGCGGCTCAACCGTGAGGCTCGCCTGAAGATTGCCGCGCCGGAACCGGTCCGACGCCAGGGTGCGGGCGGCCATCTCGAGCGAATCGAAGCCGGGCGGCATCCGCAAGCGCAAATCGAGCCCGCGTCCGTTGACGCTCTTCACTTCCCATCGCCAACGCATGGACTGCTGCGCACCACGCGCCTCAGCGAATCCTGTCATGCTGACCAGCGACATCGACGACTCCAACTCCTCAGGAACTTAGCCCCGCAAGGCGCAAATCAGAAGCCGGATCAGCGGCGATGACGGCGGTGGTGCCGCGCCCGGTGGCGTGTTGCGGCGGACCCGCCGGCAACCGGAGCCGCCATGGTGACCGGCGTCGCGGCGCGCGCCACTCCAGGAACCGGAGTCACCACCGTGGTGGTTGCGGCGTCCGGTTGAGAGCCGTTCCCGCCGGTCGATCCGCGCAACGCCACGGAAGAATTTGGTTCCGGTGCCGGCCCTGCGCTTTGGGATGCCCTGGTCGCCTGCTCGATGTGGCGCCAGCGCGCGACATTTTTTTCATGCTCGGAAATGGAAGCCGTGAACACATGCCCGCCGCTGCCATTCGCCACGAAATAAAGATCGTCGGATTTCTCCGGCTGCAACACGGCGGCGATCGAAGCCTTTCCAGGATTGCAGATCGGCGTCGGCGGCAGTCCGTCAATGACATACGTGTTGTACGGCGTCGCGGCCTCAAGCTCGCTCTCGCGAATGCCGCGGCCGAGCGGATATCCCCTGGTGATGCCATAGATGATCGTCGGATCGGACTGCAGCTTCATGCCGAGCCGCAGCCGATTGATGAACACGGCCGCGATGTGTGGCCGCTCGTCCGGTATGGCGGTCTCCTTTTCGACGATGGATGCGAGCGTGACGGCCTGCTCCGGCGTCCGGAATGGGAGGTTGGCGGCACGGCTTGGCCACAGTTTGGCGATCAGCTTGCCCTGCGCCTGGTGCATCAGCGCCAGCATGTGCGCGCGAGTCATCTCCCGCGTGAAAACGTAGGTCTCGGGCAGCAAGCTGCCTTCCGCCGGCTCCGGCCCTGCGCTACCTGTCAGCACCGGGTCCTTCACCACAAGCTCGTAGATCATGTCGCTCGTGAGTCCCTCCGCGGCGGTGAGCTTGTGCTCGATCGACTTTCCGGCGATCAAAATTCCCATCACGTCGGCCATGCTGGCGCCAGAGGGGATCGCGTATTCGCCGGCCTTCAGGGCCGACTGTTCGCCGCGCAGCCGCGCGCCAAGGCGAAACAGACCGGCATTGCGGATCACGCCGGCATTTTGAAGGGAAGCCGCTATCGTTGCGGAATGCTCGCCCGGGTTGATCAGAACGACTGTACCGTTGCCTTTGGGCGCCGGCGGACCGGGGCGAAAGAAATTCCACTGCTCGCCATAGAAGGCGCCGGCGCCAACGAGCGCGAGAACAACAATGAAGAGAAAGAACCGGCGCATTTGCGAATGTTATTGCAGCGACTGTCGGAGTCAATTTTGAGGCGGCGCAACGGCCGCGGCTACTGTACGGCGGTGAAGATCAGCGAGGCATTGGTACCGCCGAAGCCGAAGGAATTCGACAGCACCGCCTGTACGTCCCGCTTCTTCGCCCGATGCGGCACCAGGTCAAGTTCGGTTGCCACCGACGGATTGTCCAGGTTCAGGGTGGGCGGAACGATCTGGTCGCGAATGGCCAGCACCGAGAAAATCGCCTCCACCGCGCCGGCGGCGCCGAGCAGATGGCCGATTGAGGATTTCGTCGAGGACATCGACATCTTGCCCGCGGCATTGCCAAACAGCCGCTCGACCGCGCGCAGCTCGATCTCGTCGCCCAGCGGCGTGGAAGTGCCGTGCGCGTTCACGTAGTCGATGTCGCAAGCGGCAAGCTCGGCACGCTTCAGTGCCATCTTCATCGCGCGATACCCGCCATCGCCATCTTCGGATGGCGCGGTGATATGATAGGCGTCGCCGGAGAGCCCGTAGCCGGTCACCTCGGCATACATCTTCGCGCCTCGCGCCTTGGCGTGTTCGTATTCCTCGAGCATCACAGCGCCGGCACCCTCGCCCATCACAAACCCATCGCGATCCTTGTCGTAGGGCCGCGACGCCCTTTCCGGCGTCCCGTTGAAATTCGTTGAAAGCGCGCGGCAGGCATTGAAGCCAACGATTCCGATCCGGCACACGGCCGCTTCCGCGCCCCCGGCAAGCATGACATCGGCATCGCCCAGGCCAATCAGCCGCGCCGCATCGCCGATGGCGTGGGCCCCGGTTGCGCAGGCGGTCACAACGGCATGGTTCGGACCTTTGAAACCGAAGCGGATGGAGGCATAGCCCGAAACGAGATTGATCAGCCGCCCGGTGATGAAAAACGGCGAAATTTTCCGCGGCCCCTTCTCGTGCAGAATGACGGCCGCCTCGGCAATGCCGTTCAGCCCGCCGATGCCGGACCCGATCAGCACGCCGGTTGCGTCCCGATCCTCCTCCGTCTCCGGCTTCCATCCCGAATCGTCCACAGCCTGCTGCGCTGCCGTCAATCCGTAAGTGATGAAGGTATCGACCCGGCGCTGCTCTTTCGAATCGAGCCACTGATCGGCATTGAAGGTGCCGCCGGTGCCGTCCCCAACGGGAACCGTGCAGGCGATTTTGGTCGCCAGATCGTCCGTCCTGAAGGTTGTGATCGGGCGCGCGCCAGACTGCCCCGCCAAGAGGCGTGACCAGCTTTCCTCGACTCCGCACGCCAGCGGCGTAACGAGGCCGAGTCCGGTAACCACAACCCTACGCATGGAACGGGCGTTCGCGCCTCAAGCGGCTTGCGTCTTGTCGATGTACTTCACGGCATCACCGACCGTGACGATGGACTCGGCGGCATCGTCCGGGATTTCGATCCCGAACTCTTCCTCGAACGCCATAACCAGTTCGACCGTATCGAGGCTGTCGGCGCCCAGGTCTTCAATGAAGGAGGCGTTGTCGGTGACCTTGTCGGCATCGACGTTCAGATGCTCGACGACGATCTTCTTCACGCGCTCGGCAGTATCGCTCATTGGTCTTTGAAACCTCTCCTTGTTTCCCTCGCCGCGATTTACCTGAGGCATGCGGCATGCCCTTCCCGCCTGACGCGACGAAGGGCCGGATGTACCTAACACAAGCTCCCGGACCGCGCCACAGCGGACTAACCTCTTGATCCCGCGATCAAATCATTGCCATTCCGCCGTTGATATGCAGCGTCTGGCCGGTGATGTAGCCGGCCTCGTTGCTGGCGAGGTAAACGACGGCGGCGCCGATATCGTTCGCCTCACCCATACGTCCGACCGGAATTCTCGCCAGCAATCCTGTTTTTTGATTGGCAGTAAGGACATCGGTCATCGGCGTGACGATGAAGCCGGGCGCGACGCAGTTCACCGTGATATTCCTGCTGGCCACCTCGGCTGCCAACGCCTTGCTCATGCCGATGATGCCGGCCTTGGCGGCAGCATAGTTGCCCTGTCCCGGATTGCCGGTCACGCCGACGACGGACGTGATGGAGATGATTCGGCCCCAGCGCTTCTTCATCATGTTGCGCAGCACGGCGCGCGAAAGCCGGAAGGCAGCCGTGAGATCGACCGCGATCACCTGATCCCACTCCTCATCCTTCATCCGCATGAAGAGATTGTCGCGCGTGACTCCCGCGTTGTTCACCAGGATGTCGATCGGCGCCCCGGCTGCCGCTTCGGCATTCTTCACCAGAGCTTCGACCGACGCGGAATCGGAAAGATTGCAGGTGGCGACATGGGCCCGCTCGCCCAGCTCGCCCTTCACACCCTCTAGCACCTCGGCGCGCGTACCGGAAAGAACGACTGTTGCGCCCTGCTTGTGCAGCATCGCGGCGATGGACTTGCCGATGCCGCCGGAAGCGCCGGTGACGAGTGCGCTCTTGCCACTCAGGTCAAACATGTTTGCACACTGACATACCTCCCCCAGAAAGGGGGAGGTCGATCCGCGGAGCGGAT
>DASYBT010000155.1:0-9687 GCA_036500585.1 Rhizomicrobium sp. | reverse complement strand
GTCCGCAACGGCCGCGGTAAACACCGCGACATCGACCGGCAGCACGGACTCGCACGCCGCCATCATTTCGCGCGCGGTCTGCACCTTGAACAGCTTCACCCGAGACGGCGGCGGCAACTCGACAGGCCCAGACACCAGCGTCGTTTCTGCGCCGGCCTGCGCCAACGCATCCGCAATGGCGTAGCCCTGTTTGCCGGAAGAGCGGTTGGCGAGGAAGCGCACCGGATCGAGCGGCTCCTGCGTCGGACCGGCGGTGACCAGCGCGCTGACGCCGCTCAGTGGACCCGCGAGCTCCTCAGACAAGGCGTGCAAGATGGCCTCGACGATTTCCTCCGGCTCGGCCATGCGGCCGGGGCCATACTCTCCGCACGCCATTTCGCCGTCGCCCGGTCCAACGAAGATCACGCCATCACGCTTCAACGCCTCGAAATTGCGCTGCGTCGCCGGATGATTCCACATGCGCACGTTCATCGCCGGCGCCATCAGCACGCGCTTGTCGGTGGCGATCAGCGCGGTCGAGGCAAGATCGTTGGCGTGACCGTTGGCGAACTTCGCCATCAGGTCGGCCGTGGCGGGCGCGACCACCACCAGATCGGCCGAGCGCGACAGCTGGATATGTCCCATCTCCGCTTCGTCGGTGAGGTTGAACAGCGCCTGATAGGTCTTCTCGCCGGTCAGCGCCGAGACGGACAGCGGCGTGATGAATTCCGCACCGGCCGCCGTCAGGATCGCCCGCAGGGCCAAGCCGCGTTCGCGCGCGCGGCGTATCAGCTCCAAGGACTTGTAAGCGGCGATGCCGCCGCCGATGATGAGGAGGATGCTTTTTCCGTGCACGAAACATTCCTTGCCGGCAAAATCCACGCCGCCCCGGGAGATATACAAAATTACGCGCGCGAAGTGTAGTTTTTCGCGGGCAGGAGGGATCGCCATGAACTTGCAGGTGAATTTGGCCGCGCCGCCGCCGTTCAAGCCGCTGGCCCAGCGGCCACCCGCCGTGGAGGTCGAGCACAAGAGCGGCGCCATTTACCTTCGCTCCAAATATCCGCTCGGCCAGATGCACCGCTCCATCGCGCATCTGCTCGAGCAGCGCGCGGGCGAGCACCCGGACCGCAATTTCATCGCCGAACGAACGCCGCTGGCGGACGGCAAGCTCGGTGACTGGCGCTTCATCACTTATGGCGAGATGAACCGCCGCGCGGATGCAGTGGCGCAGGCGCTGCTCGATCGTGGGCTTGGGCCCGATGGTCCGCTGATGATCCTCTCCGGCAATTCCATCGCGCACGCCACGATGATGCTGGGGGCCATGAAGGCGCGCGTTCCTGTCGCGCCGGTTTCCATCGCCTATTCCCTGATGAGCGCCGACCACGGCAAGCTGAAGCACGTCTTCGGCAGAACCAAGCCCAAGATGATCTTTGCCGAGCAGGGACCATATTACGCGCGCGCTTTGTCTGCGCTGTCGCTGGACGACGTTGAGATTGTTGCGGCTCTACCGATTGCCGACCGCGCCACCACCAGCTTCTCCGACCTGATCGCCACCGAACCGACCCGCGATGTTGCCGCCTCCATGGATCAGATCCATCACGGCACGGTCGCCAAATATTTGTTCACGTCCGGCTCGACCGGAATGCCGAAGGGCGTGATCCAGACGCATGGGATGATGTGCGCGGTGGTGGCCGCCACCGAAGCCTTGCGCACGGAAGATCCTGGTGAGGTGCCGCAGAGTCTGGAATGGATGCCATGGAATCACATCTCCGCCGGCAATATCGGCTTCAACTCGAACCTGAATGCCGGCGGCACCGTCTATCTCGATGCCGGAAAACCGCTGCCCGGCATGTTCGAGGAGACTATCCGGAATTTGCGCGAAATTGCGCCGCTGGTGTTCGGCTCGGCGCCGATTGCCTTCGGCTGGCTGTGCGATGCGATGGAGCGCGATGCGGAACTGCGCGACAAATTCTTTTCGAAGCTTCGCTATGCCGGCTATGGCGGCGCCACCCTCAGCCAGGACATCTACGAGCGCTTCCAGGCGCTGGCGATCGCCGCCACTGGATACCGAATGCCCTTCACCACCATGTATGGCGCAACAGAGACGCAAGGCATAACCGTCGTCCACTGGCTCACCGATCGGGTCGGACTGATCGGGCTGCCGCTGCCTGGCATCACGCTGAAGCTTGTGCCCAACGGACTGAAGCTGGAAGTGCGGGTGAAAGGCCCGACGGTCACGCCCGGCTATCTGAACCGGCCCGATCTCACCAAGGCTGCCTTCGACGACGAGGATTTCTACAGTCTCGGCGACGCCGCGAAATTCATCGACGACAACGATCCGGCGCAGGGTCTCGTCTTCGACGGCCGGGTGACCGAAGACTTCAAACTCACCTCGGGCACTTGGGTGTCGGTCGGCACGTTGCGCGCGCAGGCCATCACGGCGGCCTCGCCGCTGATGCAGGATTGCGTCATCGCGGGTCACGACAAGGCTTACGTCGCTGTACTCGCATGGCCGAATCTCGTGGCGGCGAAAGAGATTTGCGCCGATCCGATGCGAAACACGCCGGAGGAAATTGTCAACTCGCCAAAGGTGCGGGAGTTCGTGCGCTCAAGGATTGCCGCACACAACGCGCAGTGTCCCGGCTCCTCGACCCGCATCGGTCGCGTGATGCTGATGACGGAACCGCCGTCCATCGATGGCTACGAGATCACCGACAAAGGCTATGTCAATCAGCGCGCGACATTGGAGCGGCGCCACAAGCTCGTCGATCTGCTGTATGCTGCGAATCCATCTTCGAACGTGATCGAAATCGCATGAGCGGCAACCTGATTGGCATTGCGCGGGCCCTCGAAATCGGTGCGCCATTGGAAGAAATCCCGTCGGCGGCGATTTCGGTTGATGCCGGGGTCGAGGGCGACGCCCGCGGCCGCAAGCCGCTGCGGCAGGTCACAGTTCTGTTCCGCGAAGGCTGGGAGGATGCCTGCCGCGATCTCGGCGCCGAGGTGCCGTGGGTGAAGCGGCGGGCAAATCTGTACGTCGCCAATCTCGATCGTCCGCGAACGTCCGGCGGGCGGCTCCGCATCGGCGATGTCGAACTGGAAGTCACCAAGGAGACGGCGCCATGCCATCTCATGGATCGGGCGCACGAAGGATTGCGCGTTGCGCTGCAGCCCGATTGGCGCGGCGGCGTCTGCTGCTCCGTAGTCAATGGCGGTGAAGTCCGGCTTGGTGATCGCGTCGAATACGACCCGCCGCCATGACGCCATCATCCGCTTAGCGGCGAATGCGGCTTTGGGGCGACAGTCGACGCCTGAAGAAGCGCAGTTTCTGGCGCAGCAATCGTGCGCTTAACGGAACGCTTACCATGTTGTAGTTGAATCCTGCGAATGAGAACGGGGGACCTTTGCGAACTCGCGGCGGATCTGGCGTTGGAACACGGCGCCTGCGCGATCGAGTTTGCCCGCCGCGCCGTGGTCACTTTCGTGAGCGAAGGCAAGATGGAGCGCGCCGGATTCTGGGAAGCACTGTCCGTTCTGCTCGACGATATCGTGTCGCAGCGCCTCGATCCCGAACGCCCCATCGTCATTCATTGATCTGACTTGCCTGCCTTCGGCCGGCGTGCAGACTCCATGTTGAATAGCAATGGGTGATCCATGCCGCTCGATCCGATACTGAAGGCGTTTCTCGACCAGCTAGACGCGCAACCGACGCCAAAAATGTGGGAGATGGAGCCGGCCATGGCGCGCGAGGCCATGGTCGCGATGATGCAGTTCGCCGGCCCGCAGAACGTCCCAATCGGCAGCGTGTCGGACATCGCCATTCCGGGGCCGGGCGGCAACATCCCGGCGCGGATGTACACACCTGTTGCAGCCGCCAGTGATCCGCTGCCCGCGCTTGTGTTCTTCCACGGCGGCGGCTTCGTCATCGGCAACGTTGAGACCCATGACGGACTCTGTCGCATGCTGGCGAACATGTCCGGGTGCCGCGTCATATCTGTCGACTATCGACTGTCACCCGAACATCCGTTCCCGGCGGCCGTCGAGGATGCCTTCGCCGCAACCAGGTGGGTGGCGGAAAACGCAACACAGCTCGGCATCGACGCGAGCCGCCTTGCCATCGGCGGCGACTCCGCTGGCGGCAATCTTGCGGCCGTGGTGACGCAGATGGCACGCGATGCCGGAGAGCCGAAACTCGCCTTCCAGATGCTGCTGTTTCCGGCCACCGACATGGGCGCCGACACCGCATCGCGACGGGATTTTGCGGAAGGCTATCTGCTCGACATGAAGACCATGCAGTGGTTCACAAAGCACTATGTCGGCGCGAGCGCTGACGTGAAACACCCGCACGCATCGCCGCTCCTTGCGGAAAAGTTCACGGGACTGCCGCCCGCCTTTGTCATGGTGGCGGAATTCGATCCGCTACACGATGAAGGCATCGCGTACGCGGAGAAGCTACGCGAGCAGGGCAGTGCCGTCTTGGTTGAGGATTATCCCGGCATGGTGCACGACTTCATCTACCTCGTTGGGGTGCTGCCGCAAGCTTCGGAGGCATTGGGCACGGCCGCCAGGGCCTTGAAGAACGCGCTTACTGGGGGATGAGCTTGCCGGGATTGAGGATGCCCCTGGGATCGAGGGTCTGCTTCACCGCGCGCAACACGTCCAGCCCGAGCGCGCCTTTCTCCTGCGCCATCCACGGCAGGTGATCCTCGCCGACGCCATGGTGATGGCTGATGGTGCCTCCGTTCGCGACAATGGCGTCGGACGCAGCGCGCTTGATGGCTCGCCACTGCGCAAGATCGCCTCCGTTCAAGGTGCGGGGAAAGATGCAGGTGAAATAGAGGCTCGCGCCATCGGGGTAGGAATGGCTGATGTGGCACATGACGATGCCGCGCGCGCCGGGACGCGGCACGCTGGCGACGATTGCATCCGACAGCGCTTTTTGCACGGCGCTGTACAGCGCCGGCAGCTTCGACCAGCTTGTCGCTGTCTCCACCGTGTCGACGCCAAGTCCGCGATCCATCATCGGATCGCGCAAGTAAGGCGCATGGAAACGGCGCTCGCGCCAGCGCTCCCCCGGTGCCGGACCGAGCGCCATCGCGCCATGTTTTCGGACGATTTTGCCGAGCTGGCGCTTGCCGAATGCGACGCTTTCGCGCGTGCCTTCGAGCTGCGCGATCAGCACACACGCTTGATGCCGGAAGCCGCGTATGCGGAGCACGACATCGGCAATGTTGTCCTTCACTGTGCGTGATCGCCCGGTCTCGCCGAAGGCGCGGTAGAATCGCGTCTCCTCGGCATCGGAGAGGCGCAGCATGGCGACAGGCACCTCGCTCTGCTCGGCCTCGCGGATCGCGTTCGCGCCTTTGTGGAAATCGTGGAACAGCCACGCAAATGTTTCGACCGTTTCGGGCAGCGGATGCACCCGCACCGTCGCCCTGGTGATGATGCCGAAGGCGCCTTCGGAGCCCACGATGAAATCGGTGATCCGTGGGCCCGCCGCCGACGCCGGAAAATCCGCGTCGCGCAACATGCCGCGCGGCGTGGCGAGTTCGGCGGCGACAAGCCAGTCCTCTGCCTTGCCGTAGCGGCCGGATTGCTGACCTGCGCCGCGGTGCGCAATCCATCCGCCGAGGGTGGAAAACTCGAACGATTGCGGATAATGCCCCAGCGTCATGCCGACGGCCTCGAGCGCCTTTTCCAGCGCGGGACCGTAGATGCCGCATTCCGCCGTCGCCGTATGCGAATCCGCGTCAACGGCAATGAGATTGTTCAAACCCGACAGGTCCACTGACAGCACGGCATTGAAGTCGCCGGAGTTCGCAGACACCCCGCCCACCACGCTGGTTCCTCCGCCATAGGGCACGATGGCAATCGAGGTCTCCGACGCGAAGGCGAGGAGCTTTAGCACCTCTTCCGTCGAGCGCGGATAGACCACGGCGTCGGGCGCCTCGCGGATATCGCCGGCGCGCAGCCGCAGGAGATCGTGATACGAGCGGCCATAGGCGTGGAAGGCGCGCTCGTAATTGTCCTCGCGGACGCGATCCGGCCCGATCACCGCCCGCAGCACATTGCGCTCGCCGGCCGACAGGCGCGACTTCGGCAGCGTTATTTCGTCGAGCGACCGGGCAGGCGTGGCAAGCAGGCTTGGCATGCCGACTTCGCCGGCGAGCCAGCTCCACACCTCCGGGCGTGCCGCCACGCTTTCCTCATGCGCGGCCCATCCCCAGCCGTTCCAGCGGAGTTTCGTACGCTCAATCATGCCGTGAACTTACCCGGCCCGCCGGTTTCAGCATCGCAGAATCAGGGCGCGTGGTAAAATTTCGAAGGTTGCGGGCAGCCGGCCGGCGGATTCGCCGTCGAGTTCGATCAGAACCGGCCGTCCTTTCGTCTCCGCCACGGGCACGGCCATCACCATCCGCCCGCGGATCGAGCGGACATGCGGCAGGTTAACGTGCTCGCCGGCATAGAGCAGCTTCATGTCGGCGATAGCCTCGGCACGGGTGGCGCTGCCCATCACGATGACATCGAACAAGCCATCATCGGGGATCGCTTGCGGGGCGACCCGCATCCCGCCGCCGAAATATTGCCCATTGGCGACGGCAGCTGTGGAGATCGACACCTCTTCGTCGAACCCATCGTCGACGCGGAGACGAAGCACCCGGTCGCCGTAAGTCAGCATGTCGAGCGCGCTGTGGAAGGCGAAGGCGAATGGACCGCCGAACAGCTTGGCAATCCGGGCACGGTTTACGGAATCCACGACCTGTCCGGAAAGGCCGAACGACGCGATGTTGACGAAGTAGCGATAGGTGGGCGCGCCGGCGGCCGTGAGGCATGATACGCGTCCCACATCGATAGGCCGCGGCTTCGCCATCTTCAGCCGCGCAATGCCCGCTGCCGGACCGGCCGCAACGTCGAAACTCTTACGGAAATCGCCGCCGGTTCCGCTCGTCACGAAGGCGAACACCGCATCGGGCGCGATGGAGCCCTCTTCGTCGAAGAAGCCGTTGATGGCTTCGTTGATCGTGCCGTCACCGCCAACCGCGATGATCTCGGTGTGCCCCTCCTGCAATGCGTTGCGCACGAAGCCCGTCGCCTGGCCGCGCGCCTGCGTCATGGCAACGGAGAGCCGCGGATAGATCTCGCGCAAGCTTCGCTCAAGCGCCGGCCATTCGGCGCGCGTACGCCCGCCTGCCGAGCGCGGATTGATGACAGCGAACGCGCTCATGCTTCGGGCCGCGTGCGAAAGTTGCGCTTCACCGCTTCGATGTCGGAATGCTTGCGGTCCGCACTCCAATTTAGTTCTGCCGCCATCACATCCGCCATCTCATTCAAAGCGGCATCGCCCGGATCGCCGGTTTGCCCGATGCCTGAGCGGCGCATCACCACATCCTCAAGCGTGAGCGCCATTTCGTCGCGAATGGCGAAACGGATGCGCGCGTCCGGTTCGCTCAACTCCGCAAGGGGAGGGGGGAGAAGAGCGGTCGACGTGGTGCAGGCGCGGGCGGATTTTTTAAGGCGCGCTGCAATCACATCAACGGTTTTTTCCGCCAGATCACGGGACGTCGTCCATTTGCCGCCGATGGCCGAGAACAAGCCGGCGGCGCCATCCTCGCGGCCGTGGTCGATCAGCTCGGCGCGGCGCGAGGCATCGTACGTATCGCCGGAGCCATCATCGACCAGTGGCCGCAAGCCCGCATAGAAATGACGCACGTCGTCGCGCTTCAGAGGCGGCGACGGCAGGTGCTTGTTGATGAAGGCGAGGAACTGCGCGATGTCGCTCTCCGTCACGCCGACGTTGTCGGGTGAACCCGTGTAAACCGCGTCGGTGGTGCCGAGTAGCGAAAGCCCGCGCCACGGCAGCACGAAGAAATGGCCGCCGTCGGCCGCCACTGTCAGCGCACGGCCGCCGGTCATCGCCGGGACCAGAAGGTGAATGCCTTTCGACCGCATCAACCGGTGCGACGCCGGCTTGCCGAGCGCCTGAGCCAGAAACAAATCGGCCCAGGGCCCCGCAGCGATCAGCGCTATGGACGCACGCACGTCAAACCGCTCACCGTCGAACTGGTCCGAAACACGCGCACCTTCGACGCGACCGCCGCGCAAAAGCAGACTCTCAGCGGGGAGATGATTTGCGACGGCGGCGCCGTTCGCCGCTGCGTCCTTCACGATTTCCAGCGCCAGGCGCTCCGGCGAGGGCATTTGCGCGTCGTAGTATTCGAATGCGCCCTCAAAACTCGCGCCATCGAGCGACGGCTCCAGCGCCAGCGCACGCGTTCGGTCGAGCCAGCGATGGCCGGGCAGCCGTTGCGCCGTATCGGGCAGCCAGCCGCGGTCGAATGACAGCACATCGTACAAGGTGAGCCCGGCTGCGAGTTGCGCCCGCGCCTTCCACCCTGCTCCGTACAGCGGAATGAGAAAGGGCAGCGGGTGCACGAGATGCGGCGCGACGCGCTGCCAGATGCGCCGTTCGCGCAAGGATTCCCGCACCAGCCCCAGCTCGAAATTGCGCAAGTAGCGCAAGCCGCCATGGATCAGTTTCGAATTGTGAGCGCTGGTGGCACAGGCGAAGTCGTTCTTTTCCACTAGGGCGACGGAAAGTCCCCGCAACGCCGCGTCCCGCGCCACGCAGGCGCCGGTGATCCCGCCGCCAATGACGAGCAGGTCGAACCGTTCGTTGGAAAGCCGTTCGAGGTCGCGTTTCATGGAGGCAAGGGGCCGCTTGTCAGGCCGCGGCGGTCAGGTGGTAAGCTTCACCCCGAACGAAACCAAATCTCAAGGGGTGGGACCATGCCGCAGGTCAAGGCGAATGGCATCGATATCGAGTACGAAACCTTCGGCCGCAAGAGCGATCCTGCGCTGCTGCTGATCATGGGCTTTTCGGGCCAGCTGACGATGTGGCCGGTGGCGCTGTGCGAGGGGCTGGCGGCGCACGGGTTCTATGTCATTCGCTTCGACAATCGCGACGTCGGCAAGTCCACGCACCTGTCGCATCTCGGCGCGCCGAACATCCAGGAAACCATGATGAAGGTGATGTCGGGCCAGACCGTGGATGTGCCGTACCAGCTGGAAGACATGGCGAAGGATGCCGTGGGCCTGCTCGATGCGCTGGACATTGAGCGCGCGCATATTGTCGGTGCTTCGATGGGCGGCTTCATCGCGCAGATCGTCGCGGCGAAGCATCCCGAACATACGAAGAGCATGGTTTCGATCATGTCGACCACCGGGCGGCGCGACCTGCCGGCAGCCAAGCCGGAAGCGATGGCGGCGATCACCACGCCGCCAGCAAACGACAGCCGCGATGCGCGTATCGAAGCCGGCATGAATGTCTGGCGGGTGATCGGCAGTCCCGGCTTCCGCGATCCTGACGATGTACTGCGCAAAAGGGTGGAAGATCTGGTCGACCGTGTCCCCTACGATCCGGCCGGCATCGCGCGCCAGATGGTGGCGATCATCGCCGCACAACCGCGCAGCGAGATCCTGAAGAATGTCCGCGTTCCCGCGCTGGTGATTCATGGCGCCGACGATCCGCTGGTGCCGGTCGAAGGGGGCAAGGATACGGCGGCGAGCATTCCCGGCTGCGAACTGATCATCGTGCCCGGCATGGCGCACGATTTCACCGACGCGCTGGTGCCGGTGTACCTCGAGCACATCGGCAATTTCGTCAGCGGCGTGGAGCGCAAGGCGGCAGCGTAAGAACGGCAATCG
>DASYBT010000154.1:0-15831 GCA_036500585.1 Rhizomicrobium sp. | reverse complement strand
TGCTGATCCTCGACGAGCCCACCAACCACCTCGACATCGATGCGCGCGAAGAACTGCTCACAGCGCTGAACGATTTCGAAGGCGCCGTCATTCTGGTCAGCCATGACCGTCGGCTGATCGAGGCGACGGCCGATCGGCTGTGGCTCGTCGCCGATGGCCGGGTCGAGCCGTTCGATGGCGATCTCGAGGATTATCGCCGCTTCCTGCTCTCCGGTTCTGAACCAGAGGCGCAGAAGCACGAAGCACCCAAACAATCCAAGGAAGAGGCGCGGCGCGAAGCGGCCGAGCGGAGACAGAAGCTCAAGCCACTCAAGGACAAGATCGACATCGAGGAGAAGCACATCGCCTCACTGAATGCCGATCTCGCCAAGCTCGATGCCGTGCTCGCCGATCCTCTGTTGTTCGTGCACGATCCGGCGAAAGGCAGCGCGGTTTCGAAGAAACGCGCCGAAGCGCTTCGCAAGCTGCAATCAGCGGAGGCGCGTTGGCTTAAGGCTAGCGAAGAATACGAGCGCGCGATGGCGGGCGAGCAGGAGCAAGCCTAGAAGCAGGGCACGCATCGCGACCTTGGGTTCATTATGTCAAGCCTTCAGCGCCGAGCGGGCAATGCTGCCCCATTCGCGCTGCGCCGACCGGTAGTGCCGCGGCGCGCCATCGATCGATTTCACCACCTGCTCGTAGAGCTCCCGCGCCCGCTCCGGCTGACCGACCTTGTCGAGCAGCTGCGCGTAGCGGACGCGCGCTTCTTCGCCTGCAAAATAGCGGAGGACGTTCTCGTACTCCTTCAGCGCGTCATCGTTCTTGCCCTGCAACTCCAGTGCGCGCGCGTAAAGCAGATGCGCGTCTGGGGATGCAAACTTCGGATCGATCTTCTGCAACTCATCAAGCGATGCTTGTGCGGCGGCGCCGTCTCCGGCCAGGAACTGCGTGCGGGCAAGGCCGATCCACAGCACGGGATCCTCGCGGAACTGGCCCTGCAAGGCGCTATGATAGAGATCGATGGCGTCTGCGTACTTGCCCCGCTGTGCGAGGTGCTCGGCAAGCGTGCGCTTGGCATCCACCGAGCCGACCATCTCCGCATCGCGGATCGCCTGGCGATAGTCCTTGTCCGGATCGATGGCGCGCGCGGCACCGTGGCCCAAAATCCGAGCCCTGCGGCTGCGCAGGAGGTCGGGCAGGATCACCATGAAGAAATAGATGCCGGGGCCGATCGCGGGCAGAAAGATGATCACATAGATCCATGGAAAAATGTTTCCCGTCCGGATCGCGTGGATGACGCAGATCACCAGCAGCGCCAGCAGCGCAAGGCCCAGAGGAGACGACAGAAGCGATAGAATGCTGAACATGATGTCCGATATCTAGGTATTCCAGACCGCGCGACCACCTTGCAGCTTCACTCTGCCCTCGGCGACAGCCCGCAGCGCCTCCGGATAGAGCTTGTGCTCCTCAACGAGCACGCGCTCGGCAAGCGATGCTGCCGTGTCGCCGAGCAGCACCGGCACCGCCGCTTGCGCGATGACGGGCCCCGAATCCAACGCGTGTGTGAGGAAATGCACCGTGCAGCCGGAGACGCGCACACCGGCCGCAAGCGCCTGCTCGTGTACGTGAACGCCGGGAAAGGATGGCAGCAGGGATGGATGGATGTTGAGGATGCGGCCTTCCCAGCGCCTTGTGAACCACTCCGAATGGATGCGCATGAATCCAGCCTCGGCCACCAGCGATACGTCCGCCTCGCGCAGCGCCGCATCCACGGCGGCATCGAATTCTTCCCGCGAGCCGTATCGCTTGTGCGGAATGACCCGGGTTGCGATGCCGGCCCCTTTCGCGATTTCCAACCCGCCGGCGTTTTCCTTGTTGGAAATCACGAGAACGATGTTCGCCGGATAGTCGGGCGCCCGCGCCGCTTCGATCAGTGATCGAAGATTGCTCCCGCGCCCGGAGACAAGAACAGCAGTCCGAACGCGAGTCATCAGAGCCTCAGTGCTCCCGTGTAGCGCACCTGCGGTTCGCCTTGACCGATGGTGAGGGTTCCGATGCGCGTCGCGCGATCGCCGCTTTCCTGGAAGGCATCGATCACATGGCCGGCGCTCTTCGGATCGACCACAGCGATCAACCCGATGCCGCAGTTGAAGGTGCGGAGCATTTCGGCCTCGGCGATGCTGGCAGATTTTGCGAGCCACCCAAACACCGGCGGTGGAGTCCACGCTGACAGGTCGACGGACGCGTCGAAGCCATGTGGCAGCGCGCGCGGCAGATTGTCGGTGATGCCGCCGCCTGTGATGTGCGCCAATCCCTTCACGCCGCCGGTGCGGATCGCCTCCAACGCGCTCTTCACATAGAGGCGCGTTGGCGTGAGCAGAGCCTCACCAAGCTTCGACTGCGGCGCGAACGGCGCAGGCGCATCGTAAGCGCGTCCGCTCTCTTCGACCACACGGCGCACCAGCGAATAGCCGTTTGAATGCAAACCAGATGAGGCGACACCGATCAGCACATCGGCGGCTGTCATCGTCTCGGTTTTCGGCAGGATGCCCCCGCGCTCTACGCCGCCGACAACAAAGCCGCCCAGATCGAAATCGCCCTTTGCATATAGTCCGGGCATTTCGGCCGTCTCGCCGCCGATCAAGGCGCAGCCCGTTTCCCTGCACGCGCGCGCGATGCCACCGATGACCTTGGAAGCGGCATCGACGTCCAGCTTCCCCGTCGCATAGTAGTCGAGAAAGAACAGCGGCTCGGCGCCCTGCACCACGACGTCATTCACGCACATGGCGACGAGGTCCTGGCCGATTCCGTCGAACAAGCCGGTCTCGATTGCGATCTTGAGCTTGGTGCCGACGCCGTCCGTGGAGGCGACCAGCACCGGGTCCTTGAAGCCGGCCGCCTTGAGATCGAATAGTCCCCCAAAGCCGCCGAGATTTGCGTCGGCACCGGGCCGGCGCGTCGCCCGGGCCAGTGGCGCGATGCGTTCGACCAGCGCTTCGCCGGCATTGATGTCAACGCCGGCATCGCGATAGCTCAGGCTATTGCGGCCGGGCGGTTCGGCTTGGCTCATCGAAATCGCGCGCAAGAGGGCATCGCCATCCTTTAAGCGGCAGGTGGAGGGGCCGCAAGCCGCGGCCGGACGCCAAGATTGCGAACGGCTTTTGCCTTTCCGCGCGGGCCACTATAGTCGGTCGGGACAAGAAGGTTTTCCATGCGGTCTCTGCTGAATTTGTTTGTTGCCACAGCGGCTTGCTTTCTGATTGCGGCCGCGCCGCCGTCGAAGAACCCGCCGGCCAAACCTGCCAAGCCGGTGGGACAGCATGAGCAGGCCGCAAAGCCGGCTCCCGTGAAAGGCGATCCCTACAGCGTGACGGTGCCGGTGGATGCCAGCGGTCCGTCTTCCTCCGTCGCCCGCACGGAGGCGATCAACGCCGGCCAGGCGAAGGCGTGGGAAGATCTCTCCCATCGGCTCTTGCCGCAAAAGGATTGGCCGAAGCTGCCGAAACTGGACGAGCCCGGCGTCCAACGCCTCATCCGCGGCTATACCGTCTCAAACGAGAAGCGCTCGACGACCCGGTACATTGCGCGGGTCACCTACATCTTCAATCCGGGCGCCGTGCGCCACCTGCTCCGGGTTTCTGATATCGGCGTGGCGGAGCAGGGGGGAACGGCCATTCTGGTCGTTGCCATGTCGCCGACCTATGGCGCGCACCAGCCGTGGGCGCTCGCCTGGACGCAGTTGAAAAGCGCCGGGGCCCAAGTTCCGCTTGTCACGCCGATCGGAGATGAGGTGGATCAATCGGATCTCGGACAGCTGCGGTTTTCCGACGCGACCTGGGCGGCCGTGGCGCCTGTCGCATCGCGGGTGCATGCCGGCGAGGCGGTGCTGGTGCAGGCGACGAATCCGGCGGCAAGCCAGATGACGGTCCATATTCGCCGAATCGGCCCCGGCAAGAACTTTCCGGTGCCGGATGTGACGATTCCCATACCCTCGCGAACGCCGCCGCAGAAGGCTTATGCGTTGGCGGCAGAACAGACCGCCGCTGCAATCGAGGATGCGTGGAAGCTGCGGACCTCGATCGATTTCGGCCGCAAATCCAGGCTGACGGCAGACGCGCGCATCGCTTCGCTCGAGCAATGGACCGACCTCGTTTCGCGGCTGTCTGCCATGCCGCTCGTCAGCGACGTGACCGTGCAGGCGATGAACACCGGCGAGGGGCGGCTTATCATCAGTTATTCAGGCACGCCCGATCAGCTGCGCGATGCGGCCGCGCAATCCGATGTGAGCCTGGACAGCCGCGACGGAGTGTGGTGGGTCAGCGCCTCCCGGTCGGCGGCCTCTAGGACGGACGATCAGTAGGGATCATGTTGCGCCATTTGCCCAACACCTTGACTGCGCTGCGGCTGTTCTGCGCACCGATGCTGGCGTTCCTGTTGCTGCACGGGCAGGAGAGGGCGGCTCTTGGTATCCTGACATTTGCCGGCATAACGGACGCTGCCGACGGATTCCTGGCGAAACGGCTGGGTGTTTCAACGCGTTTTGGCCGATACCTCGATCCCGCGGCTGACAAGTTGCTAATGCTGGCATCGTTTCTTGCGCTTGCTGCGATCCACGCGACGCCGGCATGGCTCACCCTGCTTGTGATCCTCCGCGACATTGGCATCATTACGGCGATCGGCGCGGCCCGGCTCATGGCCCTCCCGCTGCGGGTGGTACCGCTTCCGATCGGCAAGGCGTGCACTGCGGTACAGGTAGGTTACGTGGCACTGATTCTCGTGCTCCTGGCGTTCAGGATAGAAGCGCCTGTGGTCGCACGTTTCGCAGTCCTGACGACAGCGGCCTTCACTGTCGCGTCGGGAATGGCTTACGCCGCCCTTTGGCTCAAAGCGTTGGGAGCCCGGTACCGCCGGGCGACATGATCTGACCGACCGCCGATTGCCGTCTCAGATGCCTTTGCCGCTGGACGTCACCACCACGTTCACCCGGGAGAACTTCATTGTCTCCGGTGCCAATTCCGAGGCCGTGGCGTTCATCGAATCCTGGTCGCACTGGCCGGTTGCCGCGGCCGCCCTGCACGGGCCACCGCATTCAGGCAAAACGCACCTCGTTGAGGTCTGGCGGGCCAAATCCGGCGCCCAGGTGGTCGCCGCCGCGGCGTTGAGCGGCAGTGCCTTCGCCCAGATTGATCGCACGCGTCCGCTGGCAATCGAGGATGTCGATGCGAGCCTTCCCAATCCGGCTCGCGATGCTGCGCTTTTCCAACTCTTGGAGTCGGCGACGTTGCCGGCACCGCTGCTGTTCACAGGGCGCAGTCCGCCCGCACAGTGGCCGGTGACATTGCCTGATCTTGCCTCGCGCCTCGCCGCGCTGGTTGCATGGCCGCTTGCCGATCCGGATGACGCGCTGCTTGCACAGATGGCTGACAGTTTGTTTGCTGCGCGCCAGTTGGTCGTGCCACATCCTGTGATCTCGCAAATTCTGAAAGCGGTGGAGCGCTCTCCCGCCGCGCTGCGCGCGTTCATCGAACGCCTGGACAGAAAGGCGTTGGCCGAGAAGCGGCCGATCACGACAGCGCTGGTGCGCGACCTGCTTGGTTCGACCGAAAATCCGCCGTCATGACAGATTTGCGGAATTCGACTAGGGTCGTGCGGCAATCCCGGATTCTGCGCCCCTGATGCCCCAGGCGAACCCAAATCTTGAAAGAATCGCTGGCGGGCTCGGGCCCGAGGAGACGCTCGCGCTGGAACCGCAGCTAAAGCTTGCCGCTGCAGGACAGGAGGTCGGCGGTTCCGATCGCTTCATCAATCGAGAGCTTTCGTGGATCGCCTTCAACCGGCGCGTTCTGGAGGAGGCGCAAAACCCCAGACACCCGCTGCTCGAGCGGCTGCGATTTCTGTCGATCTCGGCATCGAATCTGGACGAGTTCTACATGGTCCGTGTCGCCGGTCTGAAGGGCATGGTTGCCGCCGGTGTGGCGAACCCCAGTGACGATGGCCTCACACCAGCACAACAGATCGCCCGAATCGAACAGGGGACGGCCACGCTGATCGCCGATCAGCAGGCGATCTGGGCTGCTTTGCGGGTGGAGTTGCGCGCCGCCGGCATCGTCGTGATGAAGAGGGATGAGCTGACCGCGGATGACCGAGTCTGGCTCGACGGTGAGTTCCGCGAGCAAATGTTTCCGGTACTGACGCCGTTGGCGCTTGATCCGGCGCATCCGTTCCCGTTCATCCCCAACCTTGCCTTCACTCTTGCGCTGCAGCTGACACGTAAGAAGGACGGCAAGGCTGTCACCGCGTTGCTGCCCATCCCGCCGCAACTGCAACGCTTCATCCGCGTCCCGGGAAATCACGGGGTCGCGCGCTTCCTGACCCTGGAAAGAGTCATTGGACTGTACCTCGATAAGCTGTTCCCGGGATACGAGGTGAAGGGATCGGGCCTGTTCCGCATTATCCGCGACAGCGATGTCGAAATCGAGGAAGAGGCGGAAGATCTGGTGCGCCTGTTCGAATCTTTGTTGAAGCGCAGGCGCCGCGGCTCCGTCATCCACATGCAGTGCAGCGCGACGATGCCGGAAGATTTGCGGCGCTTCATCGCCGATCACCTCGATCTCGAATTCTCCGACCTGATCATTGTCGAGCATTTGCTGGGCCTGAACGACACCAAACAGCTGATCCTGGAAGAGCGGCCCGATCTTCAGTTCAAGCCGTTCGTCGCGCGTTTTCCCGAGCGCATTCGCGATCATGGCGGCGATTGCTTCGCGGCCATCCGGGCAAAGGACATCATCGTTCATCACCCGTTCGAAAGCTTCGACGTGGTGGTGCAGTATCTGAGGCAGGCGGCAACGGATCCCAATGTCGTTGCCATCAAGCAAACGCTGTATCGCACCTCCGAGAATTCACCCGTCGTCAAGGCTCTCATCGAAGCCGCGGATGCCGGCAAGTCGGTTACGGCGCTGATCGAGCTCAAGGCGCGGTTCGATGAGGCTGCCAATATCAAGTGGGCGCGCGACCTGGAACGAGCGGGCGTGCAGGTCGTCTATGGCTTCATCGAACTAAAGACGCACGCCAAGGTCAGCCTGGTGGTACGTCGCGAGGCCGGTCACCTTCGCACCTATGTGCACTATGGGACGGGCAACTATCACCCCGTCACGGCGAAGATTTACACCGACCTGTCGTTGTTCTCCGCCGATCCGGCGCTCGGACGCGACGCCGCGCAGTTGTTCAATTTTGTAACCGGCTATGCCGAGCCGGTGAGCCTGGAGAAGATCGCGATCTCGCCGCTGAACATGCGGGCCAAGATCGTCGATGCGATCCAGGAGGAAATCGCGCATGCCCGCGCCGGACGCCCGGCTGCCATTTGGGCGAAGCTGAATTCGCTGGTCGATTCGCGCATCATCGATGGTCTGTACAAGGCCAGCCAGGCGGGCGTGCACATCGACCTCGTCATCCGCGGTATCTGCTGCCTCCGGCCAGGTGTACCGGGGTTGTCGGACAATATTCGCGTGAAGAGCATTGTCGGCCGTTTTCTGGAGCACGGCCGTGTAATCTGCTTCGGCAATGGGTATGAGCTGCCGTCGCCGAGCGCGAAGGTTTACATCTCGTCCGCCGACTGGATGCCGCGCAATCTGGATCGCCGTGTGGAAGCTCTGGTCCCGATCGACAATCCTACCGTGCATGAGCAGATTCTCGGGCAAATCATGATCGCTTTGCTGAAAGATCAGGCGCAGAGCTGGACCATGCAGCCGGATGGAACCTACTTACGCGATCCCTCTTACCGCCGGGAGGACGCTTTTTCGGCGCACACCTATTTCATGACCAATCCATCCCTTTCGGGCCGGGGACGAGCCTTGAAGATCGACGCAAAGCGGCCGATCGCGATTGCAACGCCACGGATCGATTGATTGTGCCGTCTTTTGATGCCCCGACCGAGGTGAGAGCGCCGCAAGCGGCGCGCGGCAGCCGCGCGCGTTCGGGGCCGGTTGCCATCGTCGACATCGGCTCGAATTCGGTGCGCCTTGTCGTTTACGAGTCTTTCTCCCGAACCCCCGCGGTGATGCACAACGAAAAGGCCATCTGCGCCATCGGCCGCAGCATGGTGTCGACCGGTCGGCTGAACGACGAGGGCATGAAGCTCGCAATCGAGGCATTGGCCCGCTTCCGCATGATTGCGGATGCGCTTCACGTCGATTTGCGCGATGCCGTGGCGACGGCGGCGGCGCGCGATGCCCCCAACGGCATGGAGTTTGTGCGACGGGCGGAGGCCGCCTGGGGCGGACCGATCCGCGTCCTGTCCGGCGAAGAGGAAGCGCATATCGCGGCTGAGGGCGTTCTGGCAGGTATTCCAGACGCCGATGGCCTGGCCGCCGATCTGGGCGGCGGCAGTCTCGACATGGTCCCGGTGCGCAATGGCAAAACCGGCGACGCGCTGACCTTTCCTTATGGACCGCTGCGTCTGGTCGATCTCGCGAAGGGCGATCCGGACCGCGCGCGCGACCTTGTCGATGACGGCCTGGCGGCGCTGGAAGAGATTTCCTTGAAGGGCCGCACGCTTTACGCGGTCGGCGGCGTGTGGCGCAGCTTCGCGCGCGTCGACATGGAGGAATGCGGTTATCCGCTGCATGTTCTCCATCACTATGAAATTCCGAAGAGCCGCGCGCTCAAGCTTGCGCGTGTCGTGTCGCGGATGAGCCGCAAGTCGCTGGACAAAATGGGGGTGATCTCGCGCCGACGCGCCGAGGCGTTGCCATACGGCGCCATCGTGCTCGAACGGCTGCTTGTCACCGCCGATCTCGATCGGGTGGTCATCTCCGCCTATGGATTGCGCGAAGGTCTGCTGCATATGCAGCTGTCGGCGGAAGAGCGCGCCAAGGATCCGCTGATGGAGTTTGCGTTCGCCACCAACCGGCGAATCTCGCGGGTACCCGGCCACGCTGGCGAGCTTTTCGAATGGATGGCGCCGCTGTTCCAAGGCGAGACCGAGGAGGAAGAACGGGTCCGGCGCGCCATTTGCCTATTCTCCGATATCGGCTGGCGGCGGCACCCGGATGACCGCGCCATCGGGGCCTTCAACCAGGTGGTCAGCGCACCTTTTGCCGGCGCCTCGCATCGCGCGCGCGCACTGATCGCGACGGCCATCTACCATCGCTACTCCGGAGATGAAGACTTTCCGCCCGGCATCACCGCGCACGATCTTTTGAGCGAAGAGGATGGACTGCTGGCGCGGCGCATTGGCCTGGCTTGCCGGCTGGGATTTGCATTGTCTGTCGCGGCCCTGGGCGAGCTGCCGCGCGACAAGATCCGCATGACGCCGACCCGCTTACTGCTGGAGATTTCCCGCCGCCGCGAGGCGATTGCCGGAGAGCCGGTGCAAAAGCGGCTGGGATCACTGGCGCAGTGCCTGGGCCGCCGAGGCGAAATCCTCATCGGCTAGTCCCTGCTTGCTTTCCAAGGGCTTCCGGGTCTTTAACCAACCCGGAAGCGGTAGGGCGTAAAGTGCCCCTCGAACAGGGGGCGAAGGAGACGGTCATGGGTGGCCTCAGCATCTGGCATATTCTCATTGTGGCGATGATCGCCCTGCTGCTGTTCGGCGGCCGCGGCAAGCTGTCGGAACTGATGGGCGACTTCGCCAAGGGCATCAAAAGCTTCCGCGAGGGCCTCAGCGATCATGACAAGGACGAGCAGCCGCGTTCGCTGGCCGACCAGCGCCGCGAAGATGTTCCGACGAAGAAGGACCAGACCGTCGGGTCGTAACATCCCGCTTCCGCGATGATCGATCTCAGCTGGAGCCACATTCTCATCGTTCTTGTGGTCGCACTTGTCGTGGTGGGACCCAAGGATTTGCCGCGCCTGATGCGCATGGTGGGCCAGTGGCTGGCCAAGGCGCGCGCCATGGCCGACCAGTTCCGCAAGAGCTTTGACGAGATGGCGCGCCAGGCGGAGCTCGACGACCTACGCCGCGAAATCCAGGCACTGCGGAGCGAGCGGCCGTTTGCGTCTTTCGAGCAGACCTTGCACGAGCCGGTGCTGCCTTCGCAGGTGCCGCCGCATGACGCCGCGCCCGTACTGGAGACAGCCGAGCAGCCGCTCGAAATCCAACACGATGCTGCGCCGGCCGAGCCCATTCCGCCCGGCGCGGAACCGCCGCCGCCATGACGATCCGCACGCCGGAGGATGAGGCCGCCATCGAGGCGAGCAAGGCGCCGCTGCTCGATCACCTGATCGAGCTCCGCAAGCGGATCATCTACTCGCTGCTGGCGCTGGCGGTGTGTTTTGCCGTCTGCTTCGGCTTCGCCAAGGAGATCTACGCCTTCCTGACCGAACCGCTGGCGCGGGCGGCACCGCATCATCATCTGATCTACACGGCGGTGTACGAATCGTTCTTCACCTATGTGAAGCTCGGGATGTTCGCTGGACTTTGTCTCGCATTCCCGGTCATCGCTTCTCAAATATGGATGTTCGTCGCGCCCGGGCTCTACAAGCAGGAGCGAAAAGCGTTCTTTCCATTCATGATCGCGACGCCGATCCTGTTCATCGCCGGCGCGGCATTCGTGTTCTACGTGATGCTGCCGTTCGCGCTGCGCTTCTTCGTCGGCTACGAGACACCGGGAGGGCACAACTCACTGCCCATCGAGATGCAGCCCAAGGTGAGCGAGTATCTCGACTTCGTCACCACGCTGATCTTCGCCTTCGGCCTCACCTTCCAAATGCCGGTGCTGCTGTCGCTTCTGGGCAAGGTGGGGATCGTCACGAGCAAGCAGCTCAAGAACGCGCGGCGCTATGCCTATCTCGGCATCACCGTGGTGGCGGCGGTCCTCACGCCGCCGGATTTCATCAGCCCCTTTACCCTGATGGTGCCGCTCATCCTCCTCTACGAAGTGTCGATCTGGTGCGTGAAGCTGATCGAACGCAACCGGGCCAGGGACGACGCCGCCCGCGCCACGGCTGGTTCCTCATAGCGACCCCGCCGCATCTTCCAGCTTTCCATCGAGTGTGACGAGCTCACAATTCAGATGCTTCGCAAGCCAGAGATAACTTGCATCGTAAGCCGTCAGTTTCATCCGTTCGGCGAGCCCGACGACCTGCCGCTGATCGACGTCATGTTCGACGATTGGGATAGCGACACTCGAATCGTGCTGCAACAGAACAAGATCGCGTTCGGCAGGAGACTTGCGAATCTTCTTGATCGCGACACTTGCCATCTCGAAGCGCAACAGCACTGGGGCGTGAAGCGTGCAGCCATTCATTCGAGCCTGAATGGCCGCATAGTCGGGCTCGAGGAATATTGAGGCCGCTAGCGCGGACGCGTCGACAACCTTAGCGGCTGTCACGGTCTTCGCGAATCCATCGCACGGAATCGGAATCGGTCTTCAATCCGAGACGTTCTCCCTGTTCGACGACCTCGTCGAGGGTCATTGTCTTGCGTTGCCGTGGCGCTTCGACTGCCTCCTCTATCAGCGCAAGAAGCTCACCCTGTAGGGAGCGGTGATTGCGCTTGGCGCGGGCCTTGAGGAGCTCGAGTTTCTCCTCCGGCACATTTTTGATCGAGATGTTCACACCCACGCGAGGCCTCCCCGCTTCGGACTGGAGCCATTATAGCTCCATTTCGCCTCCGAAATACCACCGCGAAACATCTGGCGAGGCGGCGGCACTATATGTGGTGGTGCGGGAGCCCTCCGGGCAGTTGAAGTCACGATGTGCCGCGACTGGTACCGTATGGGCCGACCCGCTTGCTCCGCACCACAACTGCGCGCTGCGCCCATATTTTGTGGTCGGACGGGAGTCGGAGCAGTCGAATTCAAGAAGTGCCACCTTTTCGTCGCGCTTGTTTGAGTAGAACACATGCAGTTCCTTTAACCCTAGAAGACCTTACAATATAGCACTTGCCGCTTAATGTTCCTATGACATTCTTTCTTATCAGCCATGCGATCCTCGGCGATGAGGCCGGAAATCGATTGGCCGGCGCCTGCGACGTCTTGGGTTGTTCGTGATCGTCTACAGGGCAATTCTAAGCCGGCTGAGTGGTGCACCGGCAGACATACAAGAGCAGGTCACCGCCGCAATAAGAGGAAGTAATGTTGTCACAATCCTTTGTGTTTTCTGCCTCGGTGCTGCTGGCCGGGGTGACGGCTGCGCTTGCCGCGCCAACGAATGACCGGCCGCGCGCGCCGCAGCTCGGCATCAAGGTGGGTGTGCTCCCGAGTGGCTCACTGGACGCCATCACCGACGTTGCAGGCGTGAAGGTGGGGCACACCACCATCGTGCGCGGCGACAACATTCGCACCGGCGTCACGGCGATCCTTCCGCATGGCGGAAATCTCTTTCAGGAGAAAGTCCCCGCCGGCGTCTTTGTTGGAAACGGCTATGGCAAGCTCGTCGGCACAACGCAGATCGAGGAAATGGGCACCATCGAAACGCCCATCCTGCTGACCAACACGACCAGCGTTCCGCAAGTGGCGGCCGCGCTCACCGGTTACATGATCGATCTGCCGGGCAACGAGGACATGCTGTCCGTCAATCCCGTGGTGGGCGAAACCAACGATAGTTACCTGAATGACATTCGCGGCCGTCACATCACGGCGGACGACGTGGTTGCCGCAATCCGCAATGCCCATGATGGACCGGTCGAGGAGGGGAATGTCGGCGCCGGCACCGGTACCGTTGCGTTCGGCTGGAAAGGCGGCATCGGCACCGCCTCACGCCGCGTGCCGGCGAAGATGGGCGGCTACACCGTCGGCGTGCTGGTGCAGACCAATTTCGGCGGCATTCTCACCATCGCCGGCGCGCCGGTGGGACAGGAACTCGGACAATATTATCTGCGCGACGAAACGAAGGCCGAGGCCGCCCGCAAGGACAAGCCGGACGGTTCCTGCATGATGGTGATCGCCACCGACGCGCCGCTCGATTCGCGCAACCTGAAGCGGCTGGCGGCGCGGGCGTGGGTCGGCATGGGACGCACCGGAAGTTCAGCGTCGAACGGTAGTGGAGATTACGCCATCGCCTTTTCCACCGCGCCGCAGCTGCGCGTTCGCGCGAACGATCCGGCGATCACGCAGCGTGTGGAGCTTGTCACCAATGATGCCATGTCGCCTTTGTTCGAAGCGACGATCGAAGCGACGGAAGAAGCGATCTACAATTCCATGCTGCGCGCTCACACCACGACCGGCAACGGCCACACCGTTGAAGCCCTGCCGATCGACAAGACGGTTGCGATTCTGCGCAAGCATCGCCTGCTGCAAGGGCAGCGCTAATCCGCCGGCGGCGCTGTCAAGCCGCCGTGTTCGGCACGTTCTATCTGATCGAGGCCGCGCGGCGCCGTGTCAAGGGAGGCCCGGTCATCCTCAACACGACCTCTTCGGTCGTGGATATCTCACCCCCGCAAGGGGATGGCCGTCCGCACGAAGGGTTCGGAGGTGGCCGCGCTATTCCGCCGCCTCGCGGCGCTGGTGACGGCCTTCGCGCACTTCCTCGATGATCTTCGCGCTGAACGCTACCAGATCGCCCGGATTGCGGCTGGTGATGATTCCCTTGTCGACGACCACTTCCTTGTCCACCCAATTGGCGCCGGCGTTCTCGACGTCCTTGCGGATGGAATTGTACGATGTCATCTTGCGGCCGCGGCAGGCATCGGCCTGAACCAGCAGCCAAGGCCCGTGGCACACCGCCGCCACGATCTTTCCGCTTGCCAGGAATTCGCGCACCACGCGCATGGCATTCTCATCGACGCGCAGCTTGTCCGGGTTGATCACGCCGCCGGGGATGACCAGCGCGTCATAACGGTCGCATTTCGCATCGCCGATTTTCATGTCGACCTCGATGTCGTGACCCCAATCGTTGACGTTCCAGCCGCGGATCGTATTGCCGTCCGGCGAGGCGACATCGACATGCGCGCCGGCCCCTTTCAGTTTGTCGCGCGGCGTCTCCAGTTCCGCCTGTTCAACGCCATTGGTCGCGATGATGAGGATCTTCGCTTGCTTGATGTCGGTCATGTTTTTCCTCCTTCGGGGCTCGCGCTGCGCTCGCACCTCAGGATGACGCCGCTTGTCCTGCGTCATCCTGATTTCCGTCATGCTGAGGTGCCGCGCAGCGGCCCCGAAGCATCACCAATACGGTGTGGCGCCGTAATAGCTGTAGAGCGACTGCTCCGCTGCGCGGTTGTCGTAGTCCCATGGTTCATCGGCGGTGAATTTCGGCGCGCCTTTCAGCTGCGCGTCAGAGATGTTCACTTCGTAGCCGCCGAGGCGCTCGTTGTAGGTCAGCAGTGACCACGGCACCGGGTAGTAATCGTCGCCGATGCCGAGGAAGCCGCCGAAGCTCATCACCGCGTAGGCCACCTTGCCCGACAGCTTGTCGATCATCACGCGTTCGATGGTGCCGATGCGGTCGCCGTTGGAGCGGTAGACGGGGGTGCCCTCGACCTTGTCGCTGCCGATCAGCCCGAAGGTCTCGCGCCTGGAGAGATCGCCTGACGCTGTTTGCATTGTCGCCATTGTCCGAATTCCTTTCGCTGGGGAGGCGACACGGAAACGGCAGGACGGGAGCGAGGGTTCCTGTCACCGGAGCTCAAATTGCGTGAAGTTTCAATGGCTGTCGCGACATGAACCGGCGGCGGCTGTCAAGCGCGGTCCTGCATGGCCGGGTGGCGCTTGACGCGCGGACAGGCGGGAACTTTTCTATCAAAACGCAAGTTTCCAATGCGGAGGGCTTGACGCTGGGGTCGGGCAAAGCCATTTGCGCAGAGTATTCCCATGAACCTTCACCAACGCCTGATCGATCAAGACGTTTTGCTGCTGCAGCGCTATCGTGCCGTGCGCGCGGCGACGGAAGGTTTGGCCGCGCCGCTGTCGGCGGAAGACCAGAACCTGCAGCCGATGGCCGATGCCAGCCCGGTGAAATGGCATCGCGCGCACACCAGCTGGTTCTTCGAGACGTTCATCCTGAAGGCGCAGGATGGCTATCGCGAATTCGATTCCGCCTATGCCATACTGTTCAATTCCTATTACGGCAGCGTCGGCCCGCGGCACGCACGGCCGGAGCGCGGGTTGCTGTCGCGTCCCGGCGCGGAGGAAATCTCCGCCTACCGCCGCCACGTCGACGAGGCGATGGAAGCGCTGCTGGCGGGCGGGACGGATGACGACACGCGGGCGCTTGTCGAACTGGGCCTGAACCACGAGGAGCAGCACCAGGAGCTGATCCTCACCGATATCCTCAACGCCTTTGCCCGCAATCCGCTGAAGCCGGCCTACGGCGAATTCCGTGCCGCGCCGCGCGCTGACTTGCCGACCGTCGAATTCGTCTCCTTCGACGGCGGCATGGTCGAGATCGGCCGCGAAGGCGAGGGGTTTGCCTTCGACAATGAAGGTCCGTGCCACTCGGCGATGCTGGCGCCGTTTCGCCTGGCGACGACACTGGTCACCAACCGCGAATGGCTCGAGTTTATGTTGGCGGGCGGCTATCGCGAGGAACGCCTTTGGCTGTCGGATGGCTGGCAATGCGCGCAAGCCGAAGCCTGGCAGGCGCCGCTCTACTGGGAGAGCCGCGGCGGCGAATGGTTCGGCATGAGTTTGGCCGGGCTGCAGCTCATCGATTGGGATGCGCCGGTTGCGCATGTCAGCTTCTACGAGGCGGACGCGTTCGCGCGCTGGCGCGACAAGCGCCTGCCGACCGAATTTGAATGGGAGCACGCCGCGTCGTCACTCGATCCGGACGGCGGCAATTTTCGTGAGGCGGGGTTCCTGCGTGCGCTGCCGGCGAACGCCAGCGGGCTGCAGCAGATGTTCGGCGATGTATGGGAATGGACTGCGAGCGCCTATTCGCCGTATCCCGGCTACCGCGCGCCGGAAGGCGCCGTCG
>DASYBT010000153.1:0-15976 GCA_036500585.1 Rhizomicrobium sp. | reverse complement strand
GTCATGCAACGAAACTCTGGTGCTCAGAACCGCTTGCACGGCATATTCCAGGTGACCACGGTTTATAACCAGTATGGCCTTTCCATTTTCTTTTCAACCGGACAGCGGCAGCAGATGAGTTATCTTACAATTGTGGCCGTCAATTCAGTATTGCCGTTAACGCGGTGCGCGCCGGCTGCGAACATCTGCGAACAGGAAATGGCGGATGGGGTGAGATTCGAACTCACGGGACCCTTGCAGGCCCGCCGGTTTTCAAGACCGGTGCCTTAAACCGCTCGGCCACCCATCCATCTCAGGAACCCGGAGGGTTGCTCCTTCGAATGTCGCGAAAATATGCACTTTGCCGTGCAATTGAAACCTTCATACGCGAAACAACGGACGGCGTTTCACGCCGCCATTAACCTCTCGGTAAGCATAATTGCTTAAGTGGAAATCCGCAGCCGAACGGGGCCGAAAGCTTGCCCCGCGAGAAACAGAAATGGGCTGGGGATGCTCCGAACGCCGCGCCAAATCCTGGCCGTGTCCGCGCTTGCGGCACTGCTCGCCGCCTGCGCCACGACACCACCGGGCCCGACTTTCCCGGGGCCATCCGGCCGCCCGAGCGCGGGCACTGGAGGGTACAAGGTCGGCAAACCGTACCAGATCGAGGGTACCTGGTACTATCCGAAGGAGCAGCCGGACTATGACGAGACCGGCGTCGCCTCATGGTACGGACCGAACTTCTACGGCAAAGCGACCGCCAACGGCGAGCCGTTCGATGGTGATGGCCTCACGGCCGCGCATCGCACCTTGCCGATGCCGAGCAATGTGCGCGTCACCAATCTCGACAATGGCAAGTCCGTCGTCGTGCGGGTGAATGATCGGGGGCCCTACGCCAGGGGGCGCATCATCGATGTATCGCCGCGGGTGGCGCAGCTGCTGGGCTTCTATGCCAATGGCACGGCCAAGGTGCGCGTCCAGTATGTCGGACCGGCCGAACGCCCCAGCGGTGGCTTTCACGAGGATACGCCCACGCTTCTCGCGCACGCGCTGCCACCGGCGCCGACGGGCAGGGCTGAGACGGCATCATTGCGGGTGCCAGAAGGTGCGCTTGCCGCTCCGCCTGTGGAGGCCGTGCCGCTACCAAGTCCCGCCGTGCGCGATTCTGCTCCAGATGTCGCAGCCACCCAGCCGACCGGCCACGTCACCACGGTGCCAGTTCCCGCCGAAACGCATCTGTACGTTCAAGCGGGCGCCTTCTCGAGCTATCAAAACGCAAGCCGACTCAGGCAGCGGCTGGCGGACGCGGGCGAATTCTCCATCTCGTCGATGAACCACGAGGGGCAGACACTCTATCGTGTAAGGCTCGGGCCCTACGATGATCTGGAAGCGGCAAATGTCGCGTTGGCCAATCTGCAGAGCCTTGGTAATAACGACGCTGCAATCGTCGTCGACCGGTAACACCTGTTCCTCCTGGAGTGTGCGTAATGCGGCTGTCCCGCCTGGGTTTGCTTCTTTGCCTGTTTGCCTCGTTCACACTGCCGGCTTCGGCGGCCGTGCTCGAAACTTCGGCGGAGCACGCGCTGCTGATGGACGCGGACAGCGGACAGGTTCTGTGGGCGAAGGCTGCCTACACGCCCATGCCGCCGGCCTCCATGAGCAAGTTGATGACGCTCGAGCTCCTGTTCCAGCGGTTGAAGGACCACCGGCTGAAGCTGACCGACACGTTTCCGGTTTCCGAAACGGCCTGGCGCACCCAGGGCTCGAAGATGTTCGTAAAATACGGCGACAAAATCCCGGTCCAGGATCTGATCCGCGGCATCATCATCGATTCCGGCAATGACGCCTGCGTCGTGGTCGCAGAAGGGGTTGGCGGCACGGTCGACAATTTCGTGTCGATGATGAACCAGCGGGCGAAGCAACTCGGCCTGAACCAATCGCATTTCGTGAATCCGGATGGCCTGCCGGATCCTCCGGGCCAGCTGATGTCCGCGCTCGATCTTGCCAAGCTGGCGCGTCACCTGATTGTCGATTATCCGCAGTACTATCCGTTTTTCGGCGAGCACAGCTTCAGCTGGAGCAACATCACCCAGAACAATCGCGATACTGTGCTGAACAAACTGCCCGGCGCCGACGGCCTCAAGACCGGCCACACCGACGCGGCCGGTTACGGCATCACGGTTTCGGCAAAACAGGGCGACCGGCGCCTCATCCTCGTTCTGAACGGGCTGCGCTATCCCGATCTCGACAAGGCGAGTCCCGCGCGTCAGGACTGGGTCGCGGGGCAACGTCGCGGTGACGAGGCCGCCCGGATTATGGGCATCGCGTTCCGCGAGTTCCGCCCGTACAAGCTGTTCGCGGCCGGCGACAAGGTTGGTGAGGCGAAGGTGTGGCAAGGCAACAGCGACACCGTCCCGCTCAAAGTCGAAAAGCCGCTCGCCATCACGCTGACGCCGGAGGCGCGTACCGGCATGAAAGTGGTGCTGAACTATCAGGGGCCGGTTCAGGCCCCTGTGAAGGAAGGACAGAAGATCGGCACGCTCAATGTAACCGCGCCGGATTCTCCGAGCTTCACAGTACCCGTGTATGCAGCCCAGCCGGTCGGCTCCGCCGGATTCGTCAGCCGCATCTTCCTCGGCTTGCGCTCGCTCGTGTCCCATCACGCCGCCACGTGAATGACGAACGCGCGCTTCATCACGCTGGAAGGCGGGGAGGGCGCCGGCAAATCCACCCACGCGCGGCAGCTGGCGGAAGCATTGCGCCAGCGCGGCATCGAGGTCGTCGTGACGCGTGAGCCGGGCGGCTCTCCGGGTGCCGAGGACGTTCGAAGACTGCTAGTGCAAGGTGATGCAGAGAAGTGGGAAGCAGTCCCGGAAACATTGCTTCTCTTTGCCGCGCGTGCGGATCACGTCGCGCGAACAATTCGACCCGCGCTCAAACTCGGCAAGTGGGTCATCTGTGACCGCTTTTCGGATTCTACTTATGCTTATCAGGGAGTTGGTAGGGGGCTTGATATTGAAGCCATTCGTGCGATCGAGAAAATTTCACTGGGTGACTTCAAGCCGGACCTCACCCTCGTCCTAGACGTGCCGCCTGAAGTAGGGCTGTTGCGAACGATCACACGGGCGACACCACTATTTGATCCCGCGATGAAGGATCCTGACTCTTCCGAGGCCAAATCGGCGCTCAATCGGCGAAAAGAAGCTCGATTTGAGAGATTCGGAAGATCATTTCATGAGCGCATTCGCCGAGCCTTTCTCGAGATCGCGAAAAGCGAACCAGATCGCTGCGTCGTTGTTGACGCTGCGGCGCCCTCCGAGCAGGTGTCGGCCGAAATCTGGCGTACAGTGGCGGCGAAGTTCGGGCTCTGATGCCATGGCCAAGCGCGCGCGCAGCGAAGATATCGAAGAGATCGACCGCGTCGGCGGCTTTGCCCATCCGCGCGAGACGTTCCGGCTGATCGGACAAGACGCGGCGCTGGCGACGGCGTCGCGTGCCATCCGCGGCGGACGCGCGCCACAAGCGTGGCTCATCACCGGCCCCCCGGGACTCGGCAAGGCGACGCTCGCCTACCGCATCGCCCGCTACCTGCTGCGCTATGGTGCCACCGACCAGGGACCTACCGACCTTTCGGTTCCACCGGAAGACGCCGTTTCGCGGCAGATTGCAGCAAGTTCGCATCCAGGGCTGCTCGTGCTGAAGCGTGGCATTCATCCCGACACGGGCAAGATGATGAAAGTCCTGTCGGTCGATGTGGTCCGCGAGCTCGCACCATTCTTCGGCATGACGGCGGGTGGCGGCGGATGGCGCGTCGCCATCGTCGACACGGCCGATGACATGAATGACGCGGCGGCGAATGCGCTGTTGAAGGCCCTCGAGGAGCCGCCGCTGAATGCGATGCTGATGCTGCTGTCGAATGCGCCGGGCCGGTTGCTTCCCACCATTCGCTCGCGCTGCCAGCGGCTCGATCTCAGGCCGCTGGGCGATGCGGAACTCTCCGCGGAACTCGCGCGGCTGATGCCGGATGCAAACGAGCCCGATCGGGCCGCGATCGCGAAACTCTCGGGCGGATCCCTGGGTGCTGCGCTGGCGCTGGGTGGCGAGGAAGGGCTTTCGCTCGCCCGCGAGGCGGAGCGCGCCATCGATCACGCGGCGAATCCGGATTACGCCGCGCTGATGGCGATAGGCGATCGCTTGGCCCGCGTCGGCGATGGCGTTGCCAAATTCGGCGCATTCCTGTCGGAAGCACTCGCCGCCCGCATTGCTGATCGCGCGCCGCGCGGCGGAGGCGGCGATCTCCGGCGCTGGACGCAAGCCCTGGAGAAGGTGAAGGCGAACTTCGAGGCGGCGGCTGCGTTGAACCTGGAGCCGCGACAGACCATTGTGTCGTCGGTCCGCCAAATTTCCTCAGCCGCGCGTCGGGGAGCCCTTTAGGTCAATGCTCGTCGATAGCCATTGCCATCTCGACTTTCCTGAGTTCGCGCCCGAGCTGGATGCCGTAGTCGCACGTGCCAAGGATGCGGACGTTGCCGTCTGCGTCACCATCGGCACGACCCTGGCGAAATTCCCCGGCGTGCGCGACGTCGCCGAACGGTTCGACAATGTGTTTTGCTCAGTCGGCATCCATCCGCATGAAGCGCAGGTCGAACCGCTCGACAATGCTGCGCCGCTCATCGAACGCGGCCAATACGCCAAGGTGGTCGGCATCGGCGAGACGGGCCTCGACTATTATTATGAGCACAGCCCGCGCGATGCACAGCAAGCGAATTTTCGCCACCATATCGCCGCCGCGCGCGAACTCCGGCTGCCGCTGATCGTGCATACGCGCGACGCGGAGGACGACACCATCGTCATCCTCCGCGAGGAGATGGACCGAGGTGCCTTCTCAGGCCTCATCCATTGTTTCACCGGCACAAAGGCGCTGGCCGATGCGGCGCTCGACCTCGGCTTCTGCATCTCTGTTTCAGGTATCGCCACGTTCAAGAAGTCCGAGGCGCTGCGCACGGTTCTGCAGGATGTACCGCTCGATCGGTTGCTGGTCGAAACGGATGCGCCGTTCCTCGCGCCCATGCCTCACCGCGGCAGGCGCAACGAACCGGCCTTCGTCGTGAACACCGCGGCGATGCTGGCCGAGCTAAAGGGCGTGCCGCCGGATGAATTGGCCGACGCCACAACGGACAATTTCTTCCGCCTCTTCACCAAGGCCACGCGCCCGTGAGTCTCAAGGTCACCATCCTCGGCTGCGGCTCTTCGACCGGCGTGCCGCGCATCGGTGGGCCCGACGACGCCGGCGACTGGGGTTCCTGCGATCCCACCAATCCAAAGAACCGGCGGCGACGGTGTTCCATTCTCGTGCGGCATCGGTCGCACGCGGGCGCGACCACCATTCTTGTCGACACGTCTCCGGATTTGCGCGAGCAGTTGCTCGATGCGCGCTGCGCTCACCTCGACGGCGTTCTCGTCACTCATGATCACGCAGATCAGACGCACGGATTCGACGATCTCCGCGGCGTCGCGTTCCGCATGCGCCGCAAGGTGGACGTCTATTCCGATCGCTATTGCCTCGATCACCTGCATCAGAAGTTCGGCTACACCTTCAACACACCTGCCGGCAGCGAGTACCCGCCGATCGCCGTGGCGCATGAGATCGAAGCCGGCAAACCTTTCGAGATTGGAGGTGCGGGGGATGTCGTCCGCGTTCTCCCGTTCCTTCAGGACCACGGCCGCATTCATTCGCTGGGGTTCCGTATTGGGAATTTCGCGTATTCGCCCGATGTGAACGGTCTGCCGGAAGACGCTTTCGAGGCGCTCGAGGGAATCGATCTGTGGATCGTCGATGCGCTGCGCTACACTCCGCACCCCACGCACGCCAACGTGGAGACGGCGCTCTCCTGGATCGCGCGGGTGAAGCCACGGCGCGCGATTTTGACGAATCTTCATATGGACCTCGACTACGAGACGCTCCGATGCGAGCTGCCGGAGAAGGTCGAGCCGGCCTATGATGGGATGGTCCTGACGCTCACGGCGTGAACATCCACGGTACAGCGTCGCCCTCCGGTCGATTGAGCCCGCCGCGATCGCGGCCGGTTTGCTGCCCTCGGCACCCCATCGGCAGCACAGGTTTGCGAAGAATGCCTAGACAATTCAATGTATTAGCAGAATTCCTAGCCGCACCGCCGGCTACGCTGGGCGTGGTCGCATCCTAAGTTAACAAATCGTTTGCAAAACCGGTGAACAGCAAGTAAATTTCACCCCACAGGCAGCTCCAAGGGTTGGTACCCGGGGGGGAGCGCATGCCTGCATGAGGGAACTGAACCCAATGTTGGCGTCTGAGAACGGGGCACGTTGTATTTTCGTCGCCGAGAACACCGCGCCCACCGCGCAGGCAAATGCTCGCTGCATTTTCGTGGTGGAAAAAGAGCCGGGTGTCGAAGCGTCTTCGCGCTGCATCTTCGTAGCGGAGAACAAGCCAGTGGAAGCGGCGGCGCGCTGCATCTTCGTGGTGGAGAACAAGGCGGCCAGCCGCTGCATCTTCGTAGCGGACAACAAGCCGGTGGAAGCAGCCTCGCGCTGCATCTTCGTTGTCGAGCATGACGCGGCAAGCCGCTGCATCTTCGTGGCGGACAACAAGCCGGTCGAAGCGGCGTCGCGCTGCATCTTCGTTGTCGAGAACAAGGCGGCAAGCCGCTGCATCTTTGTGGCCGACAACAAGCCCGTGGAAGCCCAGAGCCGCTGCATCTTTGTCATTGAAGACAAGCCGCTGGAGGCGAAGCGCTGCATCTTCGTGATCGAGAAGGCCGCGGACAAGCGCTGCATTTTCGTGGTTGAAAAGACGGCCGCCAAGCGCTGCATTTTCGTGATCAAGGCCGAGGAGAGTGGCGCAGACAAACGCTGCATCTTCGTCATCGAAGGCGAGAAGGCGGATAGCCGCTGCATCTTTGTCGCGGAGAACGAGGCGGAGAAAGCCGGCCGCTGCATCTTTGTGGTGGAGAACGACACTGCCGCCACCGACAAGGTCGCCATGTACTACGACCGCCTGGCGGCATGGGACCTCACACGCGTGAAGCGCCACATCGTGGCCAAGGGCATTTTCGGCGCCGACGAAGTCGATGCCGGCGAGCGCGAATACAAGAGGTTCCTGGCGCTCGGCTGCGCGATGCAGGCCAATTCGGTGCCGGTCTCTGCCCGCGTGGACGAGTTCTGGCACGCCCACATCCTCTTCACGGAAGATTACGCGGGCATGTGCCAGGCGGTGCTCGGCAAGTTCATGCATCACCGTCCGGAAGCGGCAGACGCTCCCGAGCCGACGCAAGCTGAGCTCGCGCCGTACATCGCCTGCTTCGGTACGCCCGATCCGGCGTGGTGGGGCGGCTCCGTTCGCACGATCCACTAGGCGGCGGTTATCACGGATTTTGGTGCGGGGCGGCTCTCTGGCCGCCCCGTTTGCTTTTTGAATTACAGGAGATGTGCGTTCGTCCGCACGTCGTCGAGCGAGACATCCTTTTTCTTTACGATGTAGGCGGTCAGGGCATGGATGTCGTTATTCACGCCAGCATCGAAATCCCTGGTGCCGCCGAACAGGGCGTCCATCCCATGTGCGAGCTTGCCGGAGGCGGTGCTGGTGATGGGGAAAGCCGGCTGGCCGGGCAAATCGATATCGCCGAGCACCAGGTCCTTCACATCTCCTGATTTGAGACGCCAGCCGCAGCCATTGATCTTCTCCAGGCGCTCCGGCCGGAATGCCAGCGTCAGGAGCATCAGCTTCATTGTGCCTTCGGCGGAATGGTTCGCGGCGGCGATGGCGAGAAGGGTTATGCGCGCATTGCCCGTCCCGTAGGTCAGCCAGAAGTCCTTTCCTTCCCAAAGCACTTTCAGCGCCTGTTTGCCCATTGGGACACGCAAACCGTCGCCGAAGTCGAGGATGGGTGGATCGTCCGGTTTCGGCCCCGGAACCAGATTGGCGTGAACCTGTCCATCCGGCATGAGACCGGCCGGCGGTAACGGCTTCTGCACGTCGGCCGCATGAAGCGACACGGCCGGAACTCCGGCCGCCATCAGCCCGCCAAGGATGGTGCGTCTCGTTTCCATCGCTTTCTCCGCGCACACTGCGGGAACGGTACGGAGGCTTACCAGCACGGTCAATTGGCAGTTGAAATCCGGCGTCCTCGGCAGAGTTGCGCGAACCGTCCTTTCCCTGCATTACACAGGAATGTTCCGCTCGCTCCTGATCGCCAATCGCGGCGAAATTGCCTGCCGCGTCATGCGCACGGCCCGACGTCTTGGCCTCCGAACCGTCGCCGTCTATTCGGATGCCGACGAGCACGCGTTGCACGTTGCCATGGCGGACGAGGCGGTGCGGATCGGGCCCCCGCCGGCGCGCGAAAGTTATCTGAAAGCGCCTGCCATTCTCGCGGCCGCGAAGCAGACCGGCGCAGAAGCCATCCACCCCGGCTACGGCTTCCTTTCCGAGAATGCGGAGTTCGCCGAGGCCTGTGCGACCGCGGGCATCGTCTTTGTGGGGCCGCCGCCACTAGCCATTCGCGCCATGGGGCTGAAGGGTCAAGCCAAGGCGCTGATGGCGAACGCGGGCGTGCCGGTGGTGCCCGGCTACCTCGGCGAAGAGCAGTCGGTAAAGCGGCTCACGGAGGAAGCGAACCGCATCGGCTATCCCGTGCTCATCAAGGCGGTCGCCGGCGGCGGCGGCAAGGGCATGCGCCGCGTTGACTCGCGCGCCGATTTTGTCTCCGCGCTTGAGGGCGCCAGGCGCGAGGCGGCCTCCGCCTTCGGCGACGATCACGTGCTGCTCGAGAAATATGTTTCTCGTGCGCGTCACATCGAAATGCAGGTATTCGCGGATAATCACGGCAACGCCGTGCACTTGTTCGAGCGCGATTGTTCGCTGCAGCGCCGTCATCAGAAGGTGATTGAGGAAGCGCCGGCACCCGGCATGCCGCACGACATGCGCACGCAGATGGGCGAAGCGGCGGTGAAGGCAGCGAAGGCGGTTGGCTATTCCGGCGCGGGCACGGTCGAGTTCATCGCCGATGCCTCGGACGGGCTGAAGGCTGATCGATTCTGGTTCATGGAAATGAACACCCGGTTGCAGGTGGAGCATCCCGTAACGGAAGCGATCACCGGCCTCGATCTGGTGGAGTGGCAGCTGCGTGTGGCCGCGGGCGAGAAGCTGCCGTTGACGCAAATCGAAATCCCGCTTAACGGCCATGCCATTGAGGCGCGGCTGTATGCCGAGGATCCGCAGCACGACTTTCTGCCTTCGACCGGTACCTTGGAGCGATTGCATCTGCCGGATGACGCGGTGCGAGTGGATTCCGGCGTTCGTGAAGGCGATGCAGTGACGCCATTCTACGATCCAATGATCGCGAAGGTGATAGCGCATGCGCAAACGCACGCGGGCGCGGCGGCAAAGTTGGCGCATGCCCTGGAAGAGACGCAGATCGCAGGCTTGCGCACGAACAATGCCTTTCTCATCCGCGCGCTGAAGCAGCCGGAGTTCATTGCGGGCGAGATCGACACCGGCTTCATCCCGCGCCACCAAGCCGAACTGATTCCGGAAAAATCGGATGCTCCAGAATATGTGGTTGCACAAGCGGCCCTGTTCCTGGTTCAGGAACGCCAGCGCGCGCATCGTTCCAACGATCCATGGGACTGCGACAATGGTTTCCGCCTAGCCGGCGACGCGCGGGAAACCATCGACTTCGTCGTGGGCGGCAAGCGCAGGCCTGTGCAGATCGTGCACCGCAGGAACGGCAGCCTCGCGTTGGGCGATGGAAGCCCCATGGCGGATACGCATTTGGACGCCGTCCGGCTCAGGTCCGGCGACATCGCCGTGTTCGACCGTGGCGAGACGTGGACGCTTTCGCTTTATGACCCGTTCGCGGCAGCAGAACAGCAGGGCAGTGCCACCGACCGCATCACGGCGCCGATGCCTGGCAAGGTCATTCAGGTGCTGGTGCGATCTGGCGAAGCCGTGAAACGCGGCCAACCGCTCGCTGTCCTGGAAGCGATGAAAATGGAGCATACCCTGGCGGCTTCCGCCGATGCGCTGATTGCCACGGTAGAAGTTTCGCCCGGCGATCAGGTGAATGAAGGTGCGGTGATCATCCGCTTTGCGAAGGAGAAAAGCGAAGCGGCATGACCTTGCATCTCATCAAATTGTGCGTCGGCTGCGATTCGATCGAGGACCTGGCTGACTGGCAGAAGCGCCGCGTGGCCGGCCTCCGGAAGAAGCGCAAGGCACCGGAGCTCGTGCATGTTACCCGCATGACGCCCAAACGTGCCGACGAGCTGCTTGACGGTGGCTCCCTCTACTGGGTGATCAAAGGCCATATATCGGTGCGCCAGAAGCTGGTCGCGCTCAAGCCGATGGTGAAGAACGGCGTGCCGCATTGCGGGCTTGTGTACGACGCCAAACTTATCCTGGTTGTGCCGCGGTCTCATCGCCCGTTCCAGGGCTGGCGCTACCTCGCCGCCAAGGACGCGCCGCCCGATGCCAGCAGCGTCAAGGGCAGCAAGCACCTGCCACCACGGCTCCGTGCCGAGCTGTCTGCACTGGGGCTCCTCTAGCCACATTTACCTGCTGGAAACACACGGGGCATTAGGCTAACCGCGTCCCATCTCGCGTGTGCCGCCTTGACAGCAGAACTGGATCGTACCGCCCTCGGCCGCATGGTCGTGCTCACTTGGTTCGGGGTGGCAGTATTGCTTGTGCTCAGGGCCGCGTACGCGCCTGGTGGTCTGGTCTTATCCACCGACGACAACATGCGGCTGGTTGAAGTCCGGGATCTCTTAAGCGGCCAATCCTGGTTTGACACTACGCAATGGCGGATGAATGCTCCGTATGGCCTGCCGATGCATTGGTCCCGCTTGGTTGACGTAGGCATTGCCGGACTCATTCTGCTGTTCCGTCTGGTCACGAATCCGAAGACAGCGGAAACGTGGGCGTTGTACGTTTGGCCCCTGCTTCCGCTGCTGCCCGCCCTTCTTGCGCTTACCCACATCGCGTATCGCCTGACCGATCGCATCGGAGCTCTATTCGCCCTAGCGTTGGGCGCGAGCTGCGTGGCTGCCATCATACCCTTTAAGCCGGGGAACATCGATCATCACAATGTTCAACTTGCACTCAGCTTGAGCATGGTGGCCTGTCTGATAGATGTGAACCGCTCCTGCTGGGCAGGCGCCTTCGCGGCACTCGCAGCGGCCCTCACGATGGGCGTCGGCATGGAAACGTTGCCCTACGTGCTGATGGCCTTCTTGGCGCTGGCAGTGTGGTGGATCGTTGACGGCGGATTCTCCACCAATGTCGCCGCCTTCGGTATCACATTCGCGATCGCGAACCTGTTGCTGCTATTTTCTACCACGGCAACGGCCTATCGTTTCTCCTCGGCCTGCGACACCTTCTCAGGATTCTACGCGCTCGTCGGTGCCATAACGGGTCTCGGAATAGTGGCGCTGACGAAACTTGCACGCCTGGCCACCGCCGCCCAACGCGCCGCCGGCGCCGCCGGATTGTGCGTTGTAGTGTTGATTGCGGCAGCCGTGATCGGACCGGCGTGCCTGCGCGGGCCTTACGCCGCCGTGGATCCTAGAATTGTGCCAATCTGGTTCTCAGGTGTCGATGAGGTCCAGTCGCCGTTCACGATGGGCCGCATGGCACCCGGCGATTTTGTCGGCGGATATCTGTATTGCGTTTTGGCCGCTGCGGCCTCTGGCGCCGCCATCTTTCTGGTCCGGCGGCAGAGTCGTCCTGCAATGGGGATGATTTGTGCAATTGCATTCGTCGCCTTCGTGATTGCCAGTATCGAAATGCGCGCCCTTTATTTCGCGGTGGTGTTTGCCACGCCGGGTGTGGTCGTTGTTGCCATCCGCTTGCTGGAACGCGTTCCGGTTTCCAAGACTGTAAGCATCCTCGCGACTTTTGCGGCTGTGTTGGTTTCAAGCGATGCTTCGTATGCGTTTGTCGGCGAGCGGATCCAAAAGTCTCTGCCGTTGGCGCGGCAGTACACGCCGGTGCAGATGAAGTGGGTGGATGCATGCATGATGCCCCCGGCATTTCATCAACTGGCCGCTCTGCCCCGCGGCCGTGTGGCCGCCCTAATTGATATGGGACCAATGATCCTCGCCTCCACGCACCATTCGACGCTTGCCGGTCCGTACCATCGCAATGCTGCTGGCATCCTCGACGCTTTCGCGATTTTTGCGGGCTCGGCGGTGGAACAACGTGCAACCCTTAGGCGCCGTAGTGTGGATTATGTGGCGATCTGCACGCCGGAACCGGATTACAAGCATTGGGGCCGCAAAGCCAAACCGGACAGCCTGCTGAAAGCCGATGCGAAAGGGGAAGTCGAACCCTGGCTCGAGCCCGTGGTCACCCAGCCCATTGGTGGAGAGATTCGAATTTTCCGCGTTCGCCACGATCGCCTCGGCTAGGCTGCCACATTATCGATCAGTCGCGTAGCCCCGATCCGGGCCGCAGCAAGCACGCGGGCCGGGCGGTCGAGCGCGACGATTGTCGAGAGTTTCTCTGCATCTCGAACAGCGACGTAGTCGACGGTGTCGAACCCCGCCTCCAGCAATCTCTCGGCGCCATGCTGCTCGGCAGCGGCAATCCCGTCGCCGTTGCGCACGCGTTGGCCGACGTCACGCAAGACGATGTTGAGTTGGCCCGCGATTTTGCGTTCCTCCGGCGAGAGATAGACATTCCGCGATGACATCGCCAGACCGTCTGGTTCGCGGACCGTGGCGCCGGAGCGGATTTCCACCGGCAGGCCAAGATCGGCGGCCATGCGGCGGATGACCAGAAGCTGCTGATAGTCCTTTTCGCCGAAGATTGCCTCGTCCGGCGCTGCCGCGATCAGCAGCTTCGCGACCACCGTGGCGACGCCTGAAAAGAAGTGCGGCCGGATGTCTGCCTCAAGCCCCAGCGCCGGCCCGCCGACTTCGAGCCGCGTGGCGAATCCTTCCGGATACATTTCCATCGCCGATGGCGCGAAGACGACATCGGCCAGCCCGCCCAGCTTCGCCACATCTGTCTCGAACGTCCGCGGATAGCGGGCGAAATCTTCATTCGGCCCGAACTGTGTGGGGTTTACGAAAATGCTGACGACAGTCGCGCCGCAGCGGCTCCGTGTCTCGCGGACGAGACTTAGGTGCCCCTCGTGCAGCGCGCCCATCGTCGGCACGAGGCCAATGCGCCCGCCATCCGCCCGCGCGTTACCAACCCAGGCGCGCATGCCTGCGACCGTCTCGATGATTTTTGGAGGTTGGGCCATGCGGCCACATTAGCGTGGACCGGCTGACCGGGGCTAGAATTCGCGCGCCGATTCCAGCACACATTCGCCCATGAACCCGCTCCGCAAAGCCATCTCCGACGCCTTTCTCGCCGACGAAGACACCATTGTCGAAGACCTGATCCGCAGGGCGCGCCTGTCGCCCGGCGAACGCGCCGGAACCGAAGCCCTGGCGCGCGAACTGGTCACCCGCATCCGGGCCGCGCACGACAAGCGTAGCGGCATCGACGCCTTCACGCAGGAATACGCGCTGTCCAGCGAGGAAGGCGTCGTGCTGATGTGCCTTGCCGAGTCGCTGCTGCGGGTGCCCGATGCGGCAACAGCCGATCGCCTGATCAAGGACAAGATCCGGACTGGCGACTGGGCCAGCCACATGAACCGGTCGGACTCGCTGTTCGTCAATGCGTCCACATTCGCGCTGATGCTCACGGGGCGAGTCATCAAGCTCGACGAAACCGCGAAATGGGACCTGCAAGGACTCTGGAAAAAGCTGGTGTCCCGGTCCGGCGAGCCGGTGATCCGCAACGCCGTCACCTATGCCATGCGCATCCTTGGCCGGCAGTTTGTGCTCGGCCGCAGCATCGAGGAGGCGCTGAAGGAAGCGCGCGAGCGCGTGAAGGAAGGCTACCGCTATTCCTTCGACATGCTGGGCGAGGCGGCCTACACGAAGCACGATGCCGAGCGCTACTACGAGTCGTATCGCCATGCGCTGGCGGCGATTGCGGAAACCTTCCCGGATCTCGCGCAGCCGGTATTCGAGCGCCCGAGCATCTCGGTGAAACTGTCGGCGCTGCACCCGCGCTACGAATGGATAAAGCGCGACCGCGTGATGACAGAGCTGCTGCCCCAGCTCCTCGCGCTGGCGGCTGAGGCGCGGAAATCCAATCTCGCGCTCACCATCGACGCCGAGGAAGCCGAGCGGCTCGATCTCATGCTCGACGTGTTCGAGGCGATGGGTAACGCGCCCGAGCTGCGAGGCTGGAGCGGTTTGGGTCTCGCCGTCCAGGGCTATCAGAAACGCGCGCTGCCGGTGGTTGCTTGGCTTGCCGATCTGGCCAGGCGGCAAGATCGCCGCATCCCGGTGCGGCTGGTGAAAGGCGCCTATTGGGACACCGAGGTCAAACGCGCGCAGGAGCTTGGTCTATCCGAGTATCCCGTGTTCACCCGCAAGGCCGCCACTGACACGTCGTATCTGGCGACCGCGCGCGCGCTTCTTGCCGCGGGCGATGAGATCTATCCGCAATTCGCCACGCATAATGCACATACTTTGTCGGCCGTGCAGGTGTTTGCAGCAGGCCGCAAAGACTTTGAATACCAACGCCTCCACGGCATGGGTGAGGCGCTGTATGAGCTCTATCGCGAAGTGAAGAAGCCGTCGCCCGGCGCCGGCACACGCATCTATGCACCGGTCGGCACGCATGAGGACTTGCTGGCCTATCTCGTGCGGCGGTTGCTTGAGAATGGCGCCAACACCTCGTTCGTGAACCGGCTGGCAGACGAGGATGCGCCGATCGAAACCATCATCGCCGATCCGGTAGAGCAGGTTGCCTCCTGCCATCCGCACCGTAGCGCGCAGATCCCGTTGCCGATCGATCTGCTGCCGGATCGCAAGAATTCTTCCGGCTTCCTGTGGAGCGACCCGGCAGTCGCGGAGCCGATGATCGCCGCGATGCGCGAGAACCTGCAGCGGGCGCAAAGCGCGGGGCCGATCATCTCCGGCAAGGAATCGCCGCATGCGAAACATGCCGTGTTCGATCCGGCCGACCGCACGCGGCAGATCGGCGAGGTCTCCGAAGTGACCGATGAGGATGTGCATGCGGCGCTCGATGCGGCAACGCGTGCACAGCATAATTGGGATTCCCTGCGCGGCAATGCACGCGCGGAAATTCTCGAGCGCGCCGCCGATCTGTTCGAGCAGAACCGCGCGCATCTGATGGCGCTGGCCGTGCGCGAAGGCGGCAAGACGTTGCCCAATGCTTTGGGCGAAATCCGCGAGGCGGCGGACCTGCTGCGGTATTATGCGTCGCAAGCGCGTCAGAAATTCCAGCATCCGATCGCGCTTCCCGGTCCGACCGGCGAGACGAATGAGCTTTCGCTGCATGGCCGCGGCCCATTCTTCTGTGTCGCGCCGTGGAACTTCCCGTTGGCCATCTTCATCGGCCAGGTGGCAGGCGCACTCGCGGCCGGAAACACCGTGCTATCCAAGCCTGCCGAGCGCACGCCGCTGATCGCCGCCGCTGCCATCCGGCTGATGCATCAAGCGGGCGTACCCGGCGATGTGCTTCACCTGCTGCCGGGCCGCGGCTCGAAGATCGGCCGGATTGTTCTTTCCGACGAGCGGCTCGCCGGCGTCGCCTTCACCGGCTCGACCGAGACCGCTATCGTGCTGAACCGGGCGCTTGCCGCGCGTGGGGGCGCGCTGCCGGCCATCGTGGCCGAGACTGGCGGCATGAATGCGATGATCGTCGACTCCACCGCGCTGCCCGAGCAGGTGGCGCGCGACGTTAACATGTCCGCTTTCGATAGCGCCGGTCAGCGCTGCTCGGCGTTGCGCGTGCTGTTCCTGCAGGAAGACGCCGCCGACAAGATGGAAGAGATGATCCTGGGCGCGATGGACGAGCTCAAGATCGGCGATCCGTTCCACCTTTCGACGGACATCGGCCCTGTGATCGATGAAGACGCGCGCGACG
>DASYBT010000152.1:0-3278 GCA_036500585.1 Rhizomicrobium sp. | reverse complement strand
TGTCATCTGGGTCTTCATCAGCGAAGTCTTCCCCAATCGCGTCAGGGCCAAAGGTCAAAGCTTAGGTTCGTTCTCGCATTGGTTCGCCAATGCTGTTATTTCCGGACTCTTCCCGCTCATGGCTAAGCGCTCCGGCGGTATACCGTTCGTGTTCTTTTCGGTGATGATGGTCGCCCAATTCTTCGTTGTGTTGCTCGTTTATCCCGAGACCAAAGGCGTCTCCCTCGAGGAGATGCATCGCAAGATGGCCATCACCTAACGCCGTCAATTGACATGTGTTGGGGCAATAGGTGCCTGAGCTGTGGAAACTGTTTCGAATCCGACAATCGCTACGAAGTTTGTCCTCCTCAAACAAGCCGATCCCACGGGGCGCTTATTTCAAATAAACTACGACTATTGCAAGGGCTGCGGTCTTTGGGTCGCAGAGTGCCCTTGCGGCGCCATCGAGATGCTGAAGCGAGAGACCAACGATGCCCATTATTCTCGGAATTCCACGAGAAACCTTCCCTGGCGAATGCCGGGTTGCCATTACTCCGAAACAGTGTGAGCCCTTGAAAAAGGTCGGAATCGACGTCCTGATCGAGTCAGGTGCGGGCGAGCAAGCCGGCTTTCCCGACGAACTCTACATCGCGCGGGGAGCCCGTTGCGGCGGGCGTGCCGATGTGTTTGCGGAAGCGCATGCCATCGCCCAAGTGCGCACCCTGGGTGCGAACCCGGACGCCGGCCGTGCTGATTTAAACTTATTCCGCCCCGGACAAGTGCTCGTCGGCTTTGGGGAGCCGCTGACCTCTCCGGAAGCTTGCGCCGATGTGGCCGCCACCGGAGTTTCTTTGTTTGCCATGGAACTGGTGCCGCGCATCACGCGCGCCCAGAGCATGGATGCGCTCTCCTCCATGGCCACCATCGCCGGCTACCGCGCCGTCTTGCTTGCCGCCACTCACTTGCCGCGCATGTTCCCAATGCTGATGACTGCTGCCGGCACGGTGACGCCATCCAAGGTGTTCGTACTCGGCGCGGGTGTGGCCGGCTTACAGGCGATTGCAACAGCACGCCGTCTCGGTGCCGTCGTTTGCGCCTATGATGTTCGGGCCGCGGCCAAGGAACAAGTCGAAAGCGTCGGCGCGAAGTTCGTCATGCTGGACGTCGATCCCGGCAATTCCGAAGACAAAGGCGGTTATGCCAAGGCCATGGATGAAGCGTTCTACCAGCGTCAGCGGGAACTCTTGACCAGAGTACTGGCCGAAGAAGATGTCGTGATCACGACTGCTGCCGTCCCGGGGCGTAAGGCGCCCGTACTGATTACGTCCGAAATGGTGTCGGGCATGCCGCCTGGTTCCGTGATCGTGGATGTAGCTGCCGAGCGTGGCGGCAACTGCGAGCCCACCAGACCCGGCGAAACGATAGTATACGGCGGCGTAACGGTGATTGGCACATTGAACCTGCCCTCCAGCGTTCCCTTTCATGCCAGCCAGATGTACGGGGCCAATGTGGCGTCCTTCCTGAAGTTACTGGCGAAGAACGGCGAGCTTGCGGTCAACCTGGAAGACGAAATTCTTCGTGAAACACTGGTGTGCCAGGACGGCAAGGTAGTGCATCCGCGTGTGCCGGCCCTGACGCCCGCGCAAGTTCAGTAGGAGATCATTATGGGTCCATACGAAACCGGAATTTGGGTGTTTATGCTGGCGGCCTTTCTGGGCTTTGAACTGATCCGCCGCGTATCGCCCCTGCTGCATACGCCCCTCATGTCGCTCACCAATGCCATATCCGCCATCGCCGTCGTAGGCGCCATTCTCATCACCGGCGAGAAAGATGCGTCCACGTTTTCGCGCCTGCTTGGCTTCACGGCAGTGCTCGCCTCAACCATCAACCTGGTCAGCGGCTACCTGATCACCGATCGCATGTTGAAAATGTTCAAAAAACGTGCGGCGGTGAAATCGTGAGTTTCGAAACTATCTGTCCAATTCTTTACGTCCTCGCTGCCGCCTCATTCATCCTGGCAATCAAATGGATGAACTCTCCCGCGACCGCGCGCCGCGGCGTATTCGTCGGCGAAGCGGGCATGCTTCTGGCTGTCGTGGGCACGCTCCTGCGGGCCGAAGTCATCAACTATGAATGGATCTTCGCCGCTTTCCTGTTAGGCTCCGCCATTGGGGTCCCGCTGGCTTACCTCATGCCCATGACCGCCGTCCCACAACGGACGGCGATCTCGCATGCGTTCGGCGCTTTAGCTTCCGCGCTGATCGGAACCGCCGAGTATTTCCGGCATCGGCCCCACGGCTTTGAGATGTCCGCCTTGGTGCTGGAAACTCTCCTTGGGTTTCTCACCTTTACCGCCAGCCTGATGGCATTCGGGAAGCTGCAGGAAATTCTGCCGACACGGCCCATCACTTATAAGGGCCAAAATTTTGTTAACCTTGGCATCCTCGCCTTGGCGGCAGGATCGGGAGTCGCGCTCGCAATTGATCCGTCTCGCGCATGGCTGTTCCCGGTTTTCGTAGTGCTCTCGCTCATTTTCGGAGTCCTGCTGATCGTGCCCATCGGTGGCGCTGACATGCCGACCGTTATCGCGCTGCTGAACTCCTATGCCGGTCTGTCTGCCAGTGCGATGGGTTTCGTGTTGAACAACAAATTGCTCATTATCGCGGGCGCTCTCGATGGCTCTTCGGGATTCATCCTATCCGTGATCATGTGCCGCGCGATGAACCGTTCCTTCACTAACGTTCTCTTCGGAGCTTTCGGAACCGTTCAAACCAGCCACGCCAAGGTGGAACAACGCAGCGTGCGTTCGGCATCGCCCGAGGAAGCGGCGGAGATTCTGGATGCCGCCCGCTCGGTCATCATTGTGCCCGGATACGGCATGGCCGTTGCCCAGGCGCAGCACAAAATCCGCGAGCTCTCCGATATTCTCTCCAAGCGCGGTGTCGATGTTCGTTTCGCCATCCATCCGGTAGCCGGACGCATGCCTGGGCATATGAATGTTCTGCTCGCCGAGGCCGATGTGCCCTATGACAAATTGATCGAGATGGAAGAGATCAACTCCGAATTCCCGCGCGCCGACGTAGCCCTGGTGGTGGGCGCCAACGACGTCGTGAATCCCGCGGCCATCACCGACAAAGGCAGTCCCATCGCCGGCATGCCGATCCTGAATGCTTTCGAAGCGCAAACCGTGATGGTGATCAAGCGCAGTATGAGCCCTGGTTTCGCCGGCATCGACAATGAGCTCTACTATCTGGATAAAACGCTAATGCTGTTTGGCGATGCAAAGGCGTTTCTGGGCA
>DASYBT010000151.1:0-7342 GCA_036500585.1 Rhizomicrobium sp. | reverse complement strand
GGCCGTCAAGAACACGCGGCTGGTGCTGGCGGCCTTCGTCGTCACCATCGTGGCCGGCGTGATCGCGTTCATCGCGATCCCCAAAGAAGCCGATCCCGATATCCCAATCCCCTACATCGTGGTCGAGGTCTACTATCCCGGCATCAGCCCGGAGGACAGCGAGCGCCTTCTGGTCAAGCCGATGGAGAATTACCTCCGCTCGGTGCAGGGCCTGAAGGAGATGACGGCGCGCGCCTATCAGGGCGCGGCCGTCGTCATCATGGAGTTCGACGTCTCCTTCAACAAGGACCGTGCGCTCGCCGACGTGCGGGCGGAGGTCGATACCGCGCGCGCCGAGTTGCCGCCCGATGTGCAGCAACCCATCGTGCAGGAGATCAACACCGCGCTCAATCCGGTGATCTCGGTGGCGCTGTCCGGCGATGTGCCGGAGCGCACGCTCTACCACCTCGCGCGCGATCTCAGCGACCAGATCAAGACGATTCCGACGGTGCTCGATGCGCAGCTCTCAGGCGCTCGCGACGAGATGCTCGAGATCGTCATCGATCCGGCGAAACTCGAAAGCTACGGCATCACCCAGCAGGAGATGTACGACGCGATCACCAACAACAACACCTTGATCGCAGCGGGCTCGATCGACACCGGACGCGGCAGCTTCGCCGTGAAGGTGCCGGGCGTGATCGAAAATCCGGAGGACGTCCTCAACCTGCCGATCCGCGCCACTTCGGATGCCACGGTGACGCTGAAGGACGTGGCCCAGGTCCGCCCCACCTTCTACGACGCGAGCAGCTACTCGACCATCAACGGCAAGCGGACGATGGGTATCGACGTGACGAAGCGCATCGGCGCCAACGTCATCGCGAACAACGAGATGGTCCGCGCCATGGTGACCAAGGCGGAGAAATACTTTCCGCCCGGCGTTCGCGTGGACTTCGTGGGCGACGCCTCGACCTACATCCACGACCAGTTGAATTCGCTCTCCGACGCGATCATTCTCGCCATCATCCTGGTGATGATCATCGTAGTGGCGGCGCTGGGCCTGCGTTCCGGTCTGCTGGTCGGCGTAGCGATCCCGACCTCGTTCCTGATGGCATTCATGATTCTGGACGGCGAAGGCTTCACGCTCAATTTCATGATCATGTTCGCCATGCTGCTGGCGGTCGGCATTCTGGTTGACGGCGCCATTATCGTGGTGGAATACGCTGACCGGAAAATGACCGAGGGCCTGCCGCCGAGGGAGGCCTTTGCCGAAGCGGCACGGCGCATGTTCTGGCCGGTGGTGAGCTCGACCGCGACCATGATCGGCGCCTTCCTGCCGTTGCTTCTGTGGCCCGGCATCGCCGGCAAGTTCATGAGCTTCTTCCCGCTGACGCTCATCGCGGTTCTGTCAAGCTCGATGATCGTGGCACTGATCTTCCTGCCCGTGCTGGGCGGCTTCTTCGGCAAGGCACCGGAGCGCAACGAGCAGCACGAAAAGGCCATCGAGGCTTCGGAAACCGGCGACTGGCGCGATATTCCCGGCATCACCGGCTGGTACGCGCATCTGGCCGAATGGATCACGCGCCATCCGGTGCGGATGATGCTTGGCGCAGCCGCGACCGTGGTGATCGTGCTGGGGCTGTTCATCGTCTTCAATCACGGCACCGAATTCTTCGTCCAGACCGATCCCGATCAGGCCACCGCGCTGATCTCCGCGCGCGGCAATCTTTCGGCGCAGGAGAAGCGCGATATCGTGATGAGCGTGGAGAAGCGGATCGAGAACCTGAAAGGCGTCGACTATGTCTACGCCAATTCCGGCGGCAATCCGTCCAGCATGAACACGCCGGTAGACAATATCGGCCGCATTGACCTGCAGTTCAAACCTTACGGTCAGCGGCCGCCCGGCAACAAGATCATCGAGGAAGTCGAGAAGCGCACCGCGAACATCCCCGGCGTAAAGGTGGAAGTGCGCAAGCCGGAGAACGGGCCGGGCTCCGGCAAGGACATCATGATCGATGTCAGTTCCGACAATTATGCCGGCCTCGCGCAAACCACGGCGAGTATCCGCAAGCACCTCGACGGTATGCCCCAGTTGCGGGACATCGAGGACACAAGGCCGCTGCCCGGCATCGAATGGGACCTCGATGTCGACCGCGATGTCGCTCAGCGTTTCGGCGTGAGCACGCAAGCTGTCGGCGCCGCAGTCGAGCTGGTGACGGACGGAATCTTCGTCGGCCGCTATCGGCCCGCGGATTCGACCAGGCTGGTGGACATCCGCGTGCGCTATCCAAGCCAGGACCGCGGTATTCATGCGCTGGACAACGTGCGCGTCGCCACGCCCAAAGGGATGGTGCCGATCTCCACCTTTGTGAAGGTAAAGCCGGCGCAACAGGTCAATACGATTGAACATGTGAACACGCATCGCGTGTATCACGTGCGCGCCAACGTGAAGCCCGGCGTTAACGTCAACGCGGAAATCGCCAAGATCAGCAAGTGGGTCGACGCGCAACCCTTCCCGCGCGACGTGCAGGTCAAGTTCAAGGGCGCCGCCGAGCAGCAGCAGGAGTCTGCAAACTTCCTGCTGGAAGCCGCCTTCATGGCGCTGTTCATTATCGCGGTGGTGCTGCTGGCGATGTTCAACAGCTTCTATCACGCAAGCCTCATTCTGCTGGCCGTGATCCTTGCGATGATCGGCGCCCTGCTCGGCATGGTGGTGATGGGACAGGCGTTCTCGATCATCATGACCGGCACGGGGCTGCTGGCGCTGGCCGGCATCGTGGTGAACCACAACATCGTGCTAATCGACACGTATCATAAGCTGCTCGATTCCGGCATGGACCCTATTGAGGCGGTGATCCGCTCGAGCGCGCAGCGCCTCAGGCCCGTGTTTCTCACCACGATCACCGCGATCTTCGGGCTATTGCCGATGATGGGCGGCATCGAGATCGACTTCTGGAAGCGCACGGTTTCGATCGGTGATCCAACCGCAATGATGTGGGCGCAGCTATCCACGGCGATCGTCTTCGGCCTCGCCTTCTCGAAGGCCATCACGCTCGGCTTGGTTCCAGCGTTGCTGGCGTTCCCGCATATGCGCCGGCGCCGCCGCGCCGAGCGCCGCGCACGGAAAGCCGCGCAGAAGAAGGGCATCGTCGGCGTGGTCGGCCCAGTGCCGATGCCGACCTACGATCAGGCGGCGGAGTAGCGCCAGCGCCCTCCTCTACTCCGCTGCGGCCACGGCTTCCGGTGCTGTCGCAGTATGCGGCGTGACGTCGGGATCGCGCTCGACCTGCTTCAGACGCTCGCGAACGGCGGCGGCTTCCTTCTGTTTGTTCCACATCGACGCGTAGTGGCCGCCGCGCGTCACCAATTCCGAGTGGCGGCCGCGCTCGACAATTTCGCCGTGGTCGAGCACCAGGATTTCGTCGGCATCCACCACGGTTGAAAGCCGGTGCGCGATGACCAAGGTTGTGCGGTTCCTCGACACTTCCTTAAGCGCGCCCTGGATCTCGCGCTCGGTGTGCGTGTCGAGCGCGGAGGTCGCTTCATCCAGCAGCAGGATGGGCGGGTTTTTAAGGATGGTGCGCGCAATGGCGACGCGCTGCTTCTCGCCGCCGGAAAGCTTCAGGCCACGCTCGCCGACCATGGACTCGTAGCCCTTCGGCAATTCGCGAATGAAAGGATCGATCTGCGCCATCGCGGCCGCCCGCTTGATGTCCGCTTCGTTGGCGCCGATGCGGCCATAGCCGATGTTGTAGCGGACCGTGTCGTTGAACAGCACGGTATCCTGCGGAACGATGCCAATCTTTTCGCGCAAGGATGTTTGCGTCACATCGCGGATGTCCTGCCCGTCAATCGTCACGCGTCCGGATTTGATGTCGTAGAAGCGATAAAGGATGCGGCTGATGGTGGATTTGCCGGCGCCGGATGGCCCCACCACGGCAACCGTCTTTCCGGCCGGCACCTTGAAGCTGACGCCCTTGAGCACAATGCGCTCGGGCTCATAGGCGAACACCACATCGTCGAACACGATCTCGCCGCCGGTGACCATCAGCGGCTTCGCACCCGGCTTGTCGACCACCTCCTGCGGCTGATGCAGCAGCCGGAACATCGATTCCATATCGACCAGCGCTTGGGTGATTTCGCGATACACCGTGCCCAGCAGGTTCAGCGGCACATAAAGCTGAATGAGATAGGCGTTCGCCATCACCAGATCGCCGATGGTGAAGCGGCCGGCCTTGATGCCCAGCACCGAAAGCGCCATCACCGATGCGAGGCCAATCGCCATAATGGCCGCCTGCCCGGTGTTGAGGATGGAAAGAGATGTCTGGGTCTTGATCGACGCCTTGGCGTAGCGCTCCATCGAGGCATCGAACCTGCGCGCCTCATGCGCCTCGGCATTGAAGTACTTCACCGTCTCGTAATTGAGCAGCGAATCCACCGCCTTGGTGTTCGCCTCGGTGTCGCTGTCGTTCATCATGCGGCGGAATTTCACCCGCCAGCGCGTGATGGCGAAGGTGAACCAAATGTAGAGCACCACCATCGCCACCGTGACGGCGGCGAACCACACATCGAACTTCCACAGCATGATGCCGGTGACGAAAGCGAGTTCGAGGATGGTGGGGAAAATCGAGAAAATGGCAAAGGAGAGCAGCGTATCGATGCCCTTGGTGCCGCGCTCGATGACTCGCGAAAGGCCGCCCGTCTTGCGCTCGAGATGGAAACGCAAGGAGAGCGTGTGCACATGGGTGAAGGTCTCGACGGCCACCCTGCGTAGCGCGTAATAGGCGACCTTGGCGAAGATGCCGTCGCGCAATTGCGCAAACGCCTGCATCAGGATGCGGGCGATGGTGTAGGCCGCGATCAGGGTCAGCGGCACGATGATGGCAATAGCGGCCGCATGCTTCGGCGACAGCGTGTCCACCGTCCTGCCGAACAGCCACGGCACGAAGACGGTGATCACCTTGGCGAGCACCAGAGACAACATGGAGAAGACGACGCGCGCCTTCAGGTCCGGCCGGCCCCTCGGCCAGAGATACGGCATCAGCAGGCCAAGCGGCTTCAGCGACGGTGCGCCGTCGCCGGCTTCAAGCAGGGGATGCGGTTTTTTTGCCATTCAGAACAATCCGGTTCAAACGCGCGGTTTCAGAACTTATGTTCGATGAAATGGTTTAGAAGAGGGCCTTCCTTGCGACAATCCCGCTGCACACAAGCACCCTTGGCATTCCATGCATAACCCTTCCCAGAATGTGGAGAACCGGCGCTTCATCTGCGTCTTTTGCGGGTCGTCCATGGGCCACGACGAGGCATACGCCGAAGCCGCGCGCGAGACCGGGCGGCTGATCGCGACCCATGGATATGGATTCGTGTTCGGCGGCGGCAGCCTCGGCCTGATGGGCCAGGCCGCGCGTGCCGCCCGCGACGCCGGTGCGCCGGTGATCGGCATCGTGCCAGGATTCCTGCGCTACCTCGAGCCGCCGTTGAAGCGCGCCGAGGAGCTGATCGTCACGCCCGACCTCTATCAGCGCAAGGACCGCATGATGGCAATGGCGGCGGCCTTCGTCATCCTGCCCGGCGGGCTTGGCACTCTGGACGAATTGTTCGAGGTCATCACCAGCGCGCAGCTCGAGCAGCACGAGAAGCCGATTGTGATCGTCAACGTGAACGGGTTCTACGATCCGCTGGTCGCGTTGCTCGAACATCATGTCGCCAAGGGCTTTGCACGCGCAGAGATTCACGACCTCTACAAAGTCGTGGACACGCCGGCGGAGGCGCTGCGCTTCATCGAACAGGCGCTGGCGAGCGCGGCGTTCGTGTCCGGCTGAACCGCCCTTCCGCTGCCACGAGAATCAGCGCCGCCCAGACGCAGCCGAAGGTGATGCCGTCATTTCGGGTGAACGCTTCGCCGAAGCCGAACACCGCCAGGGTCAAGGTGATCGAGGGCGAAAGGTATTGCAAGAAACCGAGCGTGGTGAGGCGGATGCGGCGCGCGCCGGCGGCGAACATCGCCAGCGGCACGGCGGTCAGCGGACCGGCGAAGATGAGCAATCCATCGGTGAGCGGATGGTGGCGCGTGAAGGCGCTTGTTCCCGTCGCGCTCCAATAAAGCACCAGCGCCAGGGTGAATGGGAAGAGCAGCAGGGTTTCGATGGTGAGTCCGTCCATCGCCTCGACCGGCGCGCGCTTGCGGAAGAAACCGTAGAAGCCGAACGACAACGCCAGCGCCAGCGAAATCCATGGCGCGCGGCCAACCTCGATGGTCTTCACCACCACCGCTACGGCCGCCAACGCCACAGCGAACAACCTGAGACCCGACATCTTCTCGCCCAGCAGGAAGACGCCGAGCGCAATCGACAGCAGCGGCACGATGTAATAGCCGAGGCTCGCCTCCACCAGTTGGTGCGATGAGACGCAGTAGATGTAGATCAGCCAATTGGCGCTGATGAGAACGCTGGTGAGCATCAGCGTGGCGATCAGCTTCGGCTGGCGGAACAGGACGAGCAGCGACGTGGTACGGCGGCGCGCGATGGTCACGCCGGCGACGAACAGCGCGCACCACAGGATGCGATGCACCGTGATCTCGAACGGGCCGACATTCGAGAGCCAACGCCAATAAACCGGCACGATGCCCCAGAAGACATAGGCGCCGGCGGCAAGCACGATGCCGCGCATGTCATCGCCGGCCCCTGCTGCATTGCGGGCACCGATGACGATTGCCTCGCCTTCGTCGCCGGCGGGAAGACCCGCCGCAACCTCGGCACAAGGTTCGTCACGCACAACGGCCCCCCACCCGGCTCGCAATCGCGCCACGGCGCGATCGCTCGCCGACCTCCCCGCGTTGGGGGAGGTGATTATCGGGCGTATAGGCGGAGTGGGACTTCGCAAATGCAATGCACTCCAAATGAGCGCTCACCTCCCCCAACGTGGGGAGGTCGATCCGGCGTACCCCGGACTTGATCCTGGGGAAGCCGGATCGGGTGGGGGGCCGACCACCGTAACTCACCGTTTCACGTCCCAACTTGTTGTGCCGTCGGGGTTGTCCTTGAGCTGGATGCCCTGCGCCACAAGCTCGTCGCGGATACGGTCCGCTTCCTGGAAACTCCGCGCCTTTCGCGCCGCCAGCCGCGCCTCGATGGCGCGCGCGACCTCCACCGTATCGACTGCTTTCTTCGAAGCCAGCCGTTCGGCCATCGGATTGAATCCCAGCAGCGACAAGCCGCCCGCCAGTTCCTCCGGCGAAGATTTGTGCAGTTCGGCAATCGCCTGCGGCGTGTTGAGATCGTCCGACAGTGCCGCGAGGAACGCTTCGCCGACGCGTGTCGCCGTTGCTGGCTCCGCGACATCGTACCAGCGGTTGAGCGTATCCCAG
>DASYBT010000150.1:0-38157 GCA_036500585.1 Rhizomicrobium sp. | reverse complement strand
TGCGTGAAAGAAGTCCGTCCGACGAGTTGTCGTCGAAACCCGTGGCGAAGATCGTCTGTCCCGAAACGTAGATACCGTAGTAGTAGTCGGGGAACCCGACGTTGCGGAGTTCGGTCCAATGATTGCCGCCATCGGTGGTCTTCCAGATTTGACCAAGCTCGGCTGCCGCGTAGCCTTCTGTCGGAGACACGAAGGTCACATCGTGCACCACGGCATTGGGAAGATTGCCGAGCTTCGTCCAGCTATTCGCCGGTTTCCCTCGTTGCGTTATCGCGGAGGCCCTCGGCGAGAGACCGGCCGGACGCACGGCGAAGCGTTCCTGCGATTTTCCGATAATGTGCTGATGGCCGCTCACGTAACGGACGGAGCCTTCCGGCGCGGCCGCATTGGCCGCAACTGCCGTGCCAAGCAGCAGCACTGCTGTGGCGATGCCACGGCCCCAAACTGCGTTCTTCATAAACAATTCCTCCTCATCACTTTGTTCTTCTGCTAGCGGTGGGCGGCCATTGCCGAGATCGCCGACGAACTGCAGTGCGCAGGACTATTGACCCAAGGCCTGGCGCATGTCCTCATTAAGGTTCTTAAATTTTTGACGAAAGAACTTGGCGATACATACGGTTAGCAATGACTGAAGCGTACCGTTTCGGCCGGTTCGCATTGGACCCGACGGAGCGCCGTCTCTATGCGGACGGTCTTCCGGTGATCATGGGTCCAATCGACATCCGGCTTCTTCTGGCCCTGGTCGAGCAGGCCGGCCGCTTGGTTTCGAAGCGCGATCTTGCCTCGCGCGTTTGGGGCAGGACCGCGATCACCGACAATGCGCTCTACGTGCATGTCAACGCCTTGCGGCGAGTCATTGGTAATGACTCCATCGTCAACAAGCAGGGACATGGCTATTGCTTCGTGCCGCCAATCCAGCGTTCCCGCGAGTCTGCGGCGTCGCTTGGAAGGCGGCAGACCGGCAATCTGCTCGCCGGCTGTTCCGCCGGTGCGGGCGGATCCTCCCGCCTGATCGGCCGGCGCGAACAATTGCTCAGCGCGACGAGGCTGCTCGGCCGGCGGCGTCTCGTCACGCTGACGGGACCGGGCGGCGTCGGAAAAACCACTCTGGCGGTGCATGCCGCGATAAAGGTTGCAGGCGATTTTCCGGACGGGGTCTGGATGGTCGAACTGGCTGGTTTGCGGGACGGCAATCTCGTGTCCGAGACTGTGGCCAGCGTTCTCGGCATCGAGATCGGAGACAATGCAAAACCGCTCGATACGTTGGCCCGGCATCTTGCGCGGCAAACACTGCTGATTGTTCTCGACAATTGCGAACATGTGATCGCGGCCGCGGCCACCTTATGCGAGGCAATCCTGCGTGCCGCGCCGGGCGCAAAAATCCTGGCGACAAGCCGCGAGGTGCTCGGTTGCACAGGCGAGCAGGCTCTCGAACTCCTGCCGCTCGAAGTCCCTTCCGATGCGAATGCGCCGCCTGAAACCATACGCGGAATGTCGGCGATCGAACTCTTCGTCGAACGGGTTGTGAGCGCCGACGCCAATTTCAACCTGATCGACGAAGATGCGCCGCTCGTGGCCAGGATCTGCCGCCACGTCGACGGCCTGCCCTTGGCGATCGAGATTGCGGCCGGCTGGGCTGGCGTGCTGGGGCTCGAAACCCTGGAGGCGAAGCTTGGCGGTTCGATCAGGAACTGGCTGCGTGCCGGCATCACCGCACTGCCCAGGCACTCAACGCTGCATGCGACGCTCGAATGGAGCCACGACCTGCTTTCCCCCACGGAACAGACCGTGTTGCGAAGGCTGGCGGTGTTCGCCAGCAGCTTCGACCTGCAGGCCGCAGAAATTGTCGCGGCCGGAGAAAGCATCTCGAGCGGCGAGCTCTTCGAGCACCTCGCGAGCCTGGTTCGCAAATCGATGGTCGCCGTCGTGCCGGGATCTGGATTGCAGCGCTATCGGCTTCTGGAAACGACGCGCGCCTTCATGGCGGAAAAACTCGCTTCGTCACCGGACGCCATAGCAACCCGGGAAAAGCACGCCGAATATGTGCTTCGAGTCCTCGAAAAGGCGATGACCGAGTGGGAGACCACGAGCGACGTAAAGTGGCTCGCATCCTATGGACCGGTGATCGACGATTTGCGTAGCGCGCTTGGCTGGCTGATGAGCGTGAACGACGATGCTGCTGTCGCTCTCGCGGGCGCCTCATGGCCGCTGTGGTGGGAGATGTCGCTGCGCGCGGAGGGGCGTCAGCGGCTCATGGCGGCCACAAGCCTGTTGCACGCTGAAACGCCGCCCGAACACGAGGCTCGGCTGCGCCTGGGACTGGGGGAGTTGTGGGCGACCAGCACACCCGGCGAGACAGCCGAAGGCGAGCTAAAGCGTGCTGTCGCGCTCTATCGCGCGATGAACGATTCCGCAGGGCTTGGCATGGCGCTCACGCCGCTTGCGTTCCGGCTGCTCATCGTCAATCAGGTGGAAGAGGCTGACCTTGCCATAACGGAAGCGGTGAGTTTACTCGAGCCGGCGGGCAAGCCGCGGATGCTTGCGCATGCCTATTCGTACCAATTGTGCGTGGAGTCCTGCCTTGGCCATTATGCTGCCGCCCAGGAGGTCGGAAAAAAGGCCCTGCATCTGTACGACGCCATCGGGGAAACGCGATCGGCGCTGACGGTGGCCGCCAATTTGCTCGAGGTGAACATCGATAGCGGCGACATCGACGGAGCGATTGTGGCGGCGACGAGCCTCGCCGACCGCATCCTCGGGTCGTCCCATTCCTATCTGCGCGGATACGTATTGGGTGTCCTGTCGGGCGCATATACCGCGCGCGGTGACTTGCATGACGCGCTCCTCGCAGCACGCGAAGCGGCGCCGCTGATGCGTGATGAGGGCACGCTTTTCTGGCTATTCGACCATCTCGCGCTGCGCTGCGGATTGGCGGGCCGCGTGACCGATGCAGCCCTTCTTGCCGGGTATGCCGACGACGTTCATCGCAAGAATGGTTATTCGCGCTGGCCGATGGGTGTGCGCGCGCTGGAACGCCTGCGGTCGCTGCTCTGCGAAAGGTTGCCCGAGAATGAAGTCACCCGCCTTCGCGGGATCGGTGCCGCCCTTTCGGAAGACCAGGCTATGACTCTGGCGTTTCGCGCGTAGAGGAAAAAGCTCGATCCGACTACGGATGAATCCGTAAGAAGTGGTTCAAAGGTGGAGGCTCTCGCCGTCCTCGATGGCGGCGTAGCGGCGAACGGTTCTCCATCGCTAAACGCCCGCGATTATACGTTCGCCTTGACCGATGACCGAGGTGAATTCAAAAACCGACGATTTCGCAAATCTCTGATTGCGCACATGGTCGCGGGCGGGTTGGCCTGCGCTGTCCATGTCGAGGTCGACTCGACGCCGCTTTCCTGATTCGGGTTGGTCCCTCTCTCTCGATCGCTTGACGATCCGAGTTGGCTGAAGCCAACCGCGTTCCTGTGGCAGAAATCGGCGCAGCCTTGGGCGCACCGCGGTCCTGCAGTCCACGCCTTGGAAAAGGCCCGCACCTAGAAGTGGGAGTGCGTCAACATCTTATCCGTCGCTGAATTTTCTCGCGTCGCAGAATTGCGGCTACCTCGGGCGAGGGGGATGATAATAGCGAGGTTGCGGCGCGGACCTGGAGAACCCTTGATGCTGCGGTATATCTCTTTGAGATGGCCGATTGTTCATCCGCCAATTTGATGCTCGGGGATAAAACGATCTCTGCGAAGGCATCGGGCGGGCCTGCCAATTGTTGCCATAACGTCGCCCCCATGAATTGCGAAGGTTATCCGGCCTGTTCGCGTATGGCGCACGCGTTCCAAAATTTGATCGTGTACGCATCCCGAAAGTTGATCGTCCTCCGAAGCCTGACCTACTGCGCGCCTCGAACGCCCGCGCTTGTGAAACGCTAAGACGCGCGCCGGGGAATTGGCGACGCACAAACTCCAAGTTCGCTGGCGAATATCTTGGGCGGTAGTTGACCCATACCGTAGGATCTTGGGTCGTAAGAACGGCTGTCTCGAATGTCCCGAAACCATCAGCCGTCGGCGCAGCCGAGGTTAGTTCGGATCGCGTCCTTTCGCTGCTGCCCCCCACAAGCACGCCGGAAACATCGGATGCCTCGATCAAGCGGGGTCCATCCGTCGTCTCAACTAAGAAGCGGCCGTCTTGAACGCTGCAATCGATGAAAGGTACGGTCGCGCCAGAACGCTTAACGATCGCGCCGCTCCGGTCTCGTTGACAATTCTGCGTATATTGCGCCAAGCCGAGGACGAATAAATGTGCTGCTTCTGAAGGAATGTACCCCTCAGTCCCGTCTGGCAAACGGACCAGGTAACGGTCCGGCTCCAATTTCAGGACATCGAGGTATACTTGCGAGCGCAAGACCCGCACCTCTGTCCCGCCGCCGAGACGCGATGTCAGGCTCACCCCATTCCGAACAGTGAAACCGCGCAATTCAGCAATCGCCTGACTTTGCCCGTTACGCACAAACTCAAAGATTTGCGAGTTGCTGACGTACCCAGCGGGAGCTCCGCGCGGCCCCACTATGTCGCCTGTGGCAGGATCAATCTTTCCAATAAATCGCCCGTCGGCGCGCAGAAGCCCAGAGCGGCTCATGGTCATGCTTCCCGCGCGGGTGCCATTGCGAGTGACCTGCTGGAGCGCCCGGGAGATAACCCCACGATCACGCGCCATCTCGAAGGTATCGTGAGACACCGAGATTTCGGTTTCACCTGCTTCGGCTGCGCCGGCTGCTACACCTTCTCCTCCTTCAACCCCGGCAGCCGCGACATCCGCGCCTCCCATAGCAGCCGCTCCTTCACCAACAGCGCCCGCGTCCAAGAGTAGTTCGCACCCAGAAAGCAAAAATGCCGATGCGATGATCAGCACTAGAAGTCGCATGTTCACCCCCCACTCCCCAAGATGCATAGGCTGTCGAAACGGAGTGGCAGGGTCAAGCGGAAACTTACGCAACTCTCCCGTATCCGTTGACACACAATAATGCCGTGTAAACGAGCGCCGGGTTTACTTCCGGCCCTCGTCCTAGATCGGCTAATCTAAATCGGTCGACAGGATATCGATGGCAATCTTTGGCCGTGCTCCGGGCAGAGCAGGTGCGATAACTGTCACAGAATAAACCGCGACAAATCCTGGTCCTTGGCGAGGTCGTCGACGCGGGCGTGCACATAGGCAGCGTCGATGACGATGGTTTCGCCGGCGCGGTCGGTGGCGGTGAAGCTGATCTCGTCCACCACCCGCTCCATCACTGTGTGCAGCCGGCGCGCGCCGATGTTCTCCACCGTCGCATTCACCAGCGCCGACACATCGGCCAGCGCAGCAATGGCATCGCTGGTGAATTCGAGCGTGAGGCCTTCGGTCCCGAGCAGCGCGGTGTACTGCTTGATGAGGCTCGCCTCCGGCTCGGTGAGGATACGCTGGAAGTCGTCACGCGACAGCGCCTTCAGCTCGACGCGAATAGGAAGGCGGCCCTGCAGTTCCGGCAGCAAGTCGGATGGTTTCGCCGTGTGGAATGCGCCGGATGCAATGAACAGGATGTGATCGGTCTTCACGCTGCCATGCTTGGTGGCGACGGTGGTGCCTTCGATGAGCGGCAACAGATCGCGCTGCACGCCTTCTCTGGAGACATCGGCGCCGCCGCGGAATTCGGAGCGGGCGCAGATCTTGTCGATCTCGTCGAGGAAGACGATGCCGTTCTGCTCGACGGTGTCGATGGCATCGCCGATCAGCGCCTCGTTGTCGAGCAGCTTGTCGGCTTCCTCGGAGATCAGGGGCCCGCGCGCTTCGCTCACCTTGAGGCGCCGCGGCTTGGAACGGCCGCCGAATCCCTTGCCGAAAATATCGCCCAGGCTGACCATGCTGATCTGCGCGTTGGGCATGCCGGGAATTTCGATCGAGGGTCCGCCGCTCGCATCGCGCATCTCGAGCTCGATCTCCTTGTCGTCGAGCTCGCCTTCGCGCAGCATGCGGCGGAACTGATCGCGCGTCGTGGCGCTGGATTTTTCGCCCACCAGAGCATCGAGGATGCGATCCTCGGCGCGCGCTTCGGCCTGCGCTTCCACATCGCGGCGCTTCCGCTCGCGCACCTGGGCGATGCTGATCTCGACCAAATCGCGCACGATCTGCTCGACGTCGCGGCCGACGTAACCCACCTCGGTGAACTTCGTCGCCTCGACTTTCAGGAACGGCGCCTGCGCCAGCTTGGCGAGGCGGCGGGAGATTTCCGTCTTGCCGACGCCGGTGGGCCCGATCATCAGGATGTTCTTCGGCAGCACTTCCTCGCGCAATTCCGGCGGCAGCTGCTGGCGGCGCCAGCGATTGCGCAAGGCGATGGCGACGGCGCGCTTGGCGTCTGCCTGGCCGACGATGAAGCGATCGAGTTCGGAAACGATTTCCCGCGGCGTGAAGAAGGATGTCATGCGTGGCTATATGGGATCAGCAACAGGTTCTGTCCACCGCCAACATCACAAGGCAGACGAGAGGTCGGTGCGCGCAAAGTCTTCGCCCTTGTACAAGAGTGCATCGTTGCGGCGCCTCGCGATCGCATAACAAAGGCAATCGCCATAGTTCAATCCGCCGCGGCCGGTGCCCTTGCCGTAGACTTCGAAGGCATGCGTCGCGATCCGCTCGTGCTCGGCATCGAAGGGAATGACCTGAAGTCCGAGTTTCTCCAGCAGAAGTGCAAGTTTGCGATTCCACTCCGCGCCGGCGCGGCGTAACGCCACGATCCGGCATTCCAGCAATGTCGGCGCGCCGATTGCCGCCTCGGCCGCATTGAGGATGGCATCCAGAAATCGCTCGCGCTCAGGCTCCTTGAACAGGATGGCGAAGATCGCCGAGCTATCGACAACCATCAGCGTGGCAGCCCATTTTCATCGTAGTCCAGAATCTCCTCCGGGCTGCGACGGTCCAGAACGGGCAGCTTATCCATCTCGCGCAGGATTTCGAGGATTGCCTCCTTTCGCTTGTGACGGCTGCCTTTGGCCTGCTCCGTCGTTCGATCGAGCCGTTCTTCGAGCGAGCGGATCACTGCATCCGTTACGGTTTCACGCTGCTGCCGGGCAAGCTTCCGCGCGAGGTGATCCGCCTTGGGATTGCTGATGTGGAGCGCCATGGGAGACCTATGTACATCTCACGTCGCAAATGTACATCGGCTAGCTGGCGCTGTCGAGGCTTTCGATGACGACGTTGGCGTTGGTGTAGACGCAGATGTCGGCCGCGATGGCAAGCGAGCGGCGAGCAATTTCCTCCGCCGACAGATCGAATGGCATCAGCGCGCGCGCCGCCGCCAGCGCATAGTTCCCGCCGGAGCCGATGCCGATGATGCCTTCCTCCGGCTCGACCACATCGCCGGTGCCGGACAGCACCAGCGAGGTGCGCGCATCGGCCACCGCCATCAGCGCCTGCAGCTGGCGGAGATATTTGTCGAGCCGCCAATCCTTGGCGAGCTCCACGCAGGCGCGCGCGAGATTGCCGGGGTGCTGCTCGATCTTGGCCTCCAGCCGCTCGAATAGCGCGAAGGCATCGGCGGTGGCGCCGGCGAAGCCCGTGATCACATCGCCCTTGCCGAGCCGGCGGACCTTGCGCGCGTTGGCCTTCATGATGGTCTGGCCCATGGTGACCTGGCCGTCTCCGGCGATCACCACCTTGCCGCCCTTGCGCACTGATAGGATCGTGGTGGAGCGCCAGCGGGCCTCTTCGTTCTGCTTTTCTGGCATTTTCCTCGGATTCCCTAGACTGATATATGTTGTGCCGACTCTCAGATAGGCCCGAGCCATGCGCACGGCAACCATCGAACGCAAGACACGGGAGACCGAGATCACCGTCTCGCTCGACCTCGACGGCTCGGGCGATGCCGATATCGACACCGGCATCGGCTTCCTTGACCACATGCTGGAGAGCTTCGCGCGCCATTCGATGATCGACCTCAAGGTGCGTGCCCAGGGCGACCTGCACGTCGATTTCCACCACACCACCGAAGACACCGCGATTTGCATCGGCGAGGCGATCAAGAAGGCGCTGGGCGATTTCGCTGGCATCACGCGCTTCGGCCACGCGCTCATCCCGATGGACGAGACCTTGACGCGCGTCGCGGTGGATGTGTCGAACCGCCCTTACCTCGTGTGGAAGGTGGCAATCCCGGCGGCGAAACTGGGCGACATGGACACCGAACTGTTCAAGGAATGGTTCCAGGCTCTGGCGCAACACGGCGGCCTCTGCCTGCATATCGAGAATTTGTACGGCGGCAACAGCCACCACATCGTGGAAAGCTGCTTCAAGGGCACCGCGCGGAGCTTGCGCATGGCCGTCACTCCGGACGACCGGCTGGAGGGCGCCGTGCCTTCAACCAAAGGCACCCTGGGCGACGAGTAGGGCGGCGTGTGGCGGGCCGTCTACCGAATGGCTCGTGACCACGATCAGCGGAAATCGCGGCTCTTGGGGATGGCTTCGGCGGCGCGCTTGTGGGCGTGCGGTGCGTCGCGCCACGAGCCCTGGCCATCGTGTTTGACCTGATCGGCGCGCGCCAGCGCTTCGCATTTGTCGCCGTGTTCGGCCGACAGCAACGACAAATCATCGGAAAGATCGATGAGCTTGTCGGCCACGACATGGGTGACGATGCCCTGTTTCTGCAGCTTACCGGTGACCATCAGCAGGCGCGAGGCCAGCAACGTGCGGCGATAGGTTTCGAACACCTTGGGCCACACGATGATGTTGGCGATGTTGGCCTCGTCCTCCAGGGTCACGAAGATCACGCCGCTAGCGGTGCCCGGCCGCTGGCGCACCAGCACGAGACCGGCAACGCTGATGCGTGCGCCGTCCGGTGTCTCCAGAATTTTCGCATTCGGCGTGATGCCGCGCGCGTTCATCCGTGTACGGAGCAGCGACAGCGGATGGGCCTTCAGCGACAGCGACAGCGCGCGATAGTCCTGCACGATGTGCTCGCCGAGCCGCATGGGAGGCAGTTGTACTTCCTCCTCGCGCCGCAAAGTTTCCGCGTCGGCTTCCGCGAAAATGGGCAGCACCGGTGTGGCGATGCGCGAATCCTCGGCACCGCCGTCCAAGCCTTTCACGCACCACAAGGCTTCGCGACGGTCGAGACCGAGGGAGCGAAAGGCATCGGCTTCCGCCAGGCGTGACAAAGCCTCGCTGGGCAGATTGGCAGAGAGCGCCAGGTGCCGCACACCGTCGAAACCACGTCCGCGCGCCGCGACCAATGCGGTTGCATCCCCCTCGCGAAACCCTTTGATCTGACGCAAGCCGACGCGCACGGCATGGTTGAACCGCCGCGATGTACCTTCTGCCTCCCCCCTTGAGGGGGAGGCAGATTCATTCGCGCGCAAAGCGCTCGAATGAATCGGTGGGGGGTGATGTCGATCAACTTCACCCCTCCCCGAAATTTGCTTCGCAAATTTCGACCCTCCCTCAAGGGGAGGGTGGGATTCTGGTTCGAGCGTGTAATTCCACTCGCTGGCGTTCACATCGGCGGCGCGGATTTCCACGCCATGCATCGCGGCGTCGCGCACCAGCTGTGCCGGCGCGTAGAAACCCATGGGCTGCGCATTCAGCATCGCGGCGCAGAACACATCCGGATAGTGCCGCTTGATCCAGGCGGACACATAAACCAGCTGCGCAAAGCTCGCGGCGTGGCTCATGGGAAAGCCATAATCGGCGAAGCCTTCGATCTGATGGAAGCAACGTTCGGCGAAATCGCGCTGGTAGCCGCGGTCCATCATGCCGGCGATGAACTTCTCGCGGAACAACGGAATGGTGCCGCTGCGCTTGAAGGTGGCCATGGCGCGGCGCAAGCGGTCGGCTTCCGCCGGCGTGAATCCCGCCGCCACGATGGCGATCTTCATCGCCTGCTCCTGGAACAGCGGGATACCCAATGTGGGCTTGAGGGCTTCCTCCAATTCCAGTGTCGGATAAGTCACGGGCTCTGCTTTTTCCCGCCGGCGCAGATACGGATGCACCATGTCGCCCTGGATGGGACCCGGCCGCACGATCGCCACTTCGATCACCAGGTCGAAAAATTCGCGGGGCTTCAGCCGCGGCAGCATCGACATCTGCGCGCGCGATTCCACCTGGAACACGCCGATGGAATCGGCTTCGCACAGCATGTCGTACACGGCCGGGTCTTCGCGCGGCACGGAGGCAAGATCGAGATCAAGCCCATAATGCTGCTTCAGCAGGCCGAAGGATTTGGCGATGGCCGTCAGCATGCCGAGCGCCAGCACGTCGATCTTCAGGATGCCGAGCGCATCGATGTCGTCCTTATCCCATTCGATGAAGGTGCGGTCGTCCATCGCGGCATTGCCGATGGGCACCATCTCTTCCAGCGGCCCACGCGTGATGACGAAGCCACCGACATGCTGCGACAGGTGGCGCGGAAATCCATAGAGTTCGCGCGCCAGCTCCAGCGCCGTGGCAAGGTGCGGATCGGCGGCGTCGAGGCCGACTTCGGCCACGCGCACATCCTCCATGCTGCGGCCCCAGGTGAAGAGGTTGCCGGACAGCAGCCCCACCATGTCCTCCGACAATCCCAGCGCCTTGCCGACATCGCGGATGGCACTTTTGCTGCGATATGAAATGACGGTGGCGGTAATGCCGGCGCGGTGGCGTCCGTATTTCTCGTAGATGTGCTGGATCACTTCCTCGCGCCGCTCGTGCTCGAAATCGACATCGATGTCGGGGGGCTCGTTGCGCTCGGTGGAGACGAAGCGCTCGAACAGCAGATCCATCTGCATGGGATCGACGGCGGTGATGCCGAGCATGTAGCAGACGGCGGAATTGGCGGCCGAGCCGCGGCCCTGACAGAGAATGCGTTGGCTGCGCGCCCACTGCACGATGTCCCACACGGTAAGGAAATAGCGGGCGTAGTGCAGCTCATCGATCAGCGCGAGCTCGTGCGCGATCAGCTTTCGCACCTTGGCGGGAATGCCCTGCGGGTAGCGGTTCGCCGCGCCTTCCCAGGCGAGCCGCGTCAAGGCTTCCTGCGGATCGGCGCCGCCGATGGCTTCGTCGGGGTATTCGTATTTCAGTTCGTCGAGCGAGAAGTGCAGGCGGCCTGCGATCTCCATCGTGCGCGCGATGGCATCCGGATATTTGGCGAACAGCCGCGCCATTTCATCGGGGGATTTCAGATGGCGCTCGGCATTGGCGGCGAGCTTCTTGCCCGCTTGATCGATGGTGCATTTGTCGCGGACGCAGGTGAGCACATCCTGCAGCTTCTGCCGCTCCGCTACGTGGTAGTGCACGTCGTTGGTGGCCACGAGCGGCACGTCCATGTCGCGCGCGAACTTCGCCAGCTCCGCCAGCCGCTTCGCCGCGCGATCGCCATAGAGCGACGTCGATCCGAGATAGACGCGGCCGGGCGCGGCATTGCGGAGGCGGCTGAGCTGTCGATGAAACGAACTTTGCGCGATTTCCTTTTCCAGCCTTGGAAACGCAACAACGTTCGAACCCTCCCCTTGAGGGAGGGTCGAAAACGCCAAAGGCGTTTTCGGGGAGGGGTGATCTTGATCAACAATACCCCCCACCGATTTCTCCCGGCGCTGCGCACCGGAAGAAATCTGCCTCCCCCTCAAGGGGGGAGGCGGAAGTTCACCGGCTCGCTTTAGGTCTGCCGGTGGCAGGACGATGAAGATCTGGCCTTCGGCGAATTCGAGAATCTCCTCGAACGAGAAATGGCACTTGCCCTTTTTGGCGCGACGGTTGCCGCGGGTGAGCAGCTTGCACAGCCGGCCGTAAGCCGGGCGGTTCATCGGATAGGCGAGCGTCTCGAAGCCATCCGTGGTGACCAGCCGCACGCCGGCGAAAAACTTCAGCCCGGAATCCTTCGCGGCGATATGGGCGCGCACCACGCCGGCGAAGGAATTGCGGTCGGCAATGCCGAGGCCGGTGAGGCCCAGCTCGGCGGCGCGTTCGACCAGTTCCTCCGCGTGGCTGGCGCCGCGCAGGAACGAGAAATTGGTGAGGACTCCGAATTCGGCATAGTCCGTCACGCATAGACTCCGTGCACGAACCATTTCGCGTGCGCGCCGTAAGGGCCATCGCGATAGAGCCAGAACCGGCGGCCGGCATCGTCCTCCACCGTGTAGTAATCGCGGGCGCGATCGGGCTCACGCCACCATTCGCCGCGAATGCGTTCCGGCCCTTCGGCATTGGCGACCTGGTAATAAACGCCGCGCCAGCGGAACTGCAGCGGCGGACCTTCCGGCACCATGGCGGTGACATCGGCCGGCTCCGCGCAGGGCAGCATCAGGAGCGGCCGCAGCGGAATATCGTCATCGTCCGACGCTGCGCTTTGGCTTGACGGTTTCATGACAAAGGCGCGTTCGGGAATGTGCGTATCCCTGGAATGCGCGCGCTGCACATTCTCCAGACCCAATCGGCTGCCGAGATGATCGATGAGAAGCGACAGCCTGGCTTCGCTTTCCGTGTGGGGATCGGCGGCGAGACCGGATTGCGCAAGCCGCATGACGCCGGTTTCCGTCACATCGAGTCGCGCCGCTTCGAAACCGAAGCCGGCATCGTATTCTTCCGCCAGTGCGTCAAGCTTGAGGGCCAACAGCTTCACAATGTGTGCCGCGTCGCGCGAAGGCCGCGCCAGACGAATGGAAAGCTCGGTCGTTTCGCCGTCGACCCGGAACAAGGTGAGCGTCAGCCCTTGCGCGCCTTTGCCGTCGCGCTCGAGCGAAGGCGCCAGATCGGCCGCCAGCTTTGCCGCCAAGGTCAGGATGTGCGCCTGCGCCGAGATGGGTTCGGCGAGAACCGTGTGCGCGCGATAAGGCGCATGGGGCGTGAGCGGCGAGAAGGATTCGCCGGCGCGGCCCAGCGCCTGATCGAGCCGCTCGTTGAGCAGCTTGCCGAAACGCTGTGCCAATGGGGCGCGCGGCAGCGGCAGAAGCTGGCCGATGGTGGCAAGGCCGAGATGTTTCAGGGTGGCGGCGGTCTTGTCGGGAATGCGCAGCGCGGCAACGGGCAGCGGCGCAATCGCGGCGGCGATCTTGCCTTGCGGCACGATGCTCTCGCGTTCGCGGCCGAATTTGCTGAGCCCGTACGCCGCGCCGATGCTGCTTGCGATGCAACCGCGCGCGGTGAAGCCGAGGCGCGCCAGGCTTGCGATCACCGTCTTCAACATGGCCGCTTCGCCGCCGAACAGATGATCGCAGGCCGTAATGTCGAGGAGGAGGCCGCTGCCGCCGGCGCGCTCCTCGTTCTCCGGCCACGGCGCCACATAGGGCGAGAACCGCGTGCACCAATGCGCGAGCTTGACGAGGCCGGCGCGATCTTTCTCCGGCGTCGTGGGCTTCGTGACGAGCGACGGCACGCGCGCCCATGCGTCCGCCAGCAATTCGCCGGCCGTAAGTCCCAGCGCCGCCGCGCGCGCATTGACCGCCGCAAGATGCCAGCCGCCCGTCGTCATGGAGACGAGGGCGAAGGGCTGCTTCGGATCAGGCGGCGCGGCCTGCGCCTGCCGCTCGATCGCCCATTGCGGCAGGAAGACGCAAAGATAGCGCGTCATGATTCCACTCCATCACCCATTCGCCCGTCTTTCCGCCGCGGGCATAATCGAGCGCGACGCGCCAGCGTGCCGCCGCGAAAAATCCGAATTCGTCGCGTGCCGATGGCGCAGGCGAAATCCGCCAGCGCGTGACGGCGGCGCTTTGCTTGCGATCGTTGTAGTCGCGCAGCAGCAGCATGGGGATCGAAGCCTGTTCCGCCGCAAGCTGCAGCCGGCGGCTGGCGGTCAGGTCCATGGCCTTGCCGCGCGTGCCGATCACGGCCGCAATGCCGCCGATCCGCAATCCTTCTTCCATCGCCCACAGGCCATCGCGCTCGGTGGCGCAGCGGACGAACAGAAGCCGCGCCGGATCGATGCCGAAGCCGCGCAGCCCCGGCGGGTAAGGCAGGCCGAAGGCATGCCCCGCCTTCGCCAGCGGCCAGAGGATTGTTCCGCGCCGTCCGCAGCTTGCCGTCAGCGCCAGCAGAAAGCCGAGCGCGGCCGGCACACTGCGATGATCGGCGGCGGCGACCTCATGCAAGGCGCCGCGCAGAAGCCCGCCGTTCAGGCAGCCATCGACCTCGCCGAGCCCGAGCGCAGCCTGTTCGTCGGAGCGGGCGGAGAAGCTCTGGGCCTTGGCGATCTGCCGCCGCAAAGCCTGGAGCCGCGCCTTTCTGCCATCCGGATTGCCGACCATCGTTCTTCTCTTGTTCTATAGAACGCAGAGAAGCGTGGAGAGTCAATAAGGCCCTGTTGTCACGTCGAAATTTAATATTCGAGCCTGATTCGTTCTCAATACATAGTGGCCAATTTGTTCCGCAACACCACTATTTGTTTTTGACCCCTCCAGCCGTTTTCGCAGGTGACACCACATCCGATGTCGCTGGCCCCGCCCAAGGCGTAAGCCGCGGCAACCAGCGCGGGACATTGGCCTTAAAGGTCGCGAACTCGTCGCCGAATGAACTGCCAAGCGTAGGTTCTTCGACAACGAGGATCCAAGCATGGAAGAACAGCCAGAGGATCGCCGCGTAAACGAGCATCCTTTCGTCGCCGAGAATGAGTGCTTCGCCGATCACGATCGCGATGAGGGCGACATAAATGGGATTGCGGACCCGGCTATAGAAACCGGTCACCACGAGCCTTATGGGCGGCGCGACCGGGGCTGGTGTTCCAAAACCCTTCCATACGAAGCGGGCGAAAGATTCAACGACGGCACTGAGACCGAGGAAGACGAGCGCCGCGCCCACAACGCGCAACGCATCAAGTCCGAGAAAGGCGGGTTTCAAATGCCAATCCGTGATCGACCAAGGGATGTAAACTGCAAGCGTCCCCGGTGCGATCACGAAAAAGAGCAAGGACCCGAGAGCTGCCCACAACCGTCTCATGTGATTTCCTCCCGGGAATCTGCGCGCGATTTTACATAACTGATCGTTGAATCGCGACGGCCTTGCGCGGACACTCTGCGCGGCACTGCCCCGGCAGCCACCACGCGCTCCAACGCCGCGGCGGACATCACGGTGTTCGGATCGTCACCACACCGTTGCATCGTGGAGGCATTGGGCTTCTTATTTCCTGCGACAGCGAGGGGTGGACCGTGAGCGCCTTCAACGCCTGGATTGCCGGCTTTGCCCTCATCGCCGCCGTCGCCGCGCCGGCTCTTGCCGACAGTGACGATGGCCCAGGCCAATGGATTCCGACCGGTCAGCGCATCACGCCGACGGCCGCCGCCGGTTCGAAATTCCAAGAACTCGACCCCGGCCTGAAGGACTTTCCCGATTTTCGCGCCGGGCAGGCGGTGACCTCGGTTGCGAGCCACGACGGCAAAACCCTGCTCGTGCTCACCAGCGGATTCAATCTCCTGTCCGACGCCACCGGCACAGGCAAGGCGCACTCCGACGAATACATTTTCGTGTTCGACATTTCCGGCGGCGCGGCCAAGCAGGTGCAAGTCCTGACCGTGCCGAACAGCGATTCCGGTATTGCCTTCGCGCCCGACGATTCGCGCTTCGCGGTTTCGGGCGGCGTGGACGACAACGTCCACATCTTCGCCCGCACGAACGGACAGTGGGCGGAGGATGGCGCCGCCATCCCGCTCGGCCACCGAAGCGGGCTGGGACTTGCGATCAAGCCGAGCGCCGCCGGGATCGCTCTCACCGCCGACGGGAAGAAAGCGGTGATCGCCGACCGCTACAACGATGCCATCACCGTCGTCGACCTTGCCGCCCGCAAAGCGATCGCCGAGCTGGACTTGCGTCCCGGCAAGATCGATCCGGCGAAGCGCGGCGTGGCCGGCGGCGAGTATCCCTATTGGGTGCAGATCGCGGGAAACGCCACGGCCTACATCACCAGCCAGCGCGACCATGAGGTGGACGTCGTCGATATCGCCGGCGCGCCACGGCTGGTCAGCCGCATCGCGGTCCCCGGCAACCCGAACCGCCTGGTGCTGAACAAGGCACAATCGCGCCTGTTCGTCGCGAGCGACAACACCGACACGGTGACGGCGATCGACACGGCCAGCCAGCGCGTGATCGAGACCATCGATGCCTCCGCGCCGCCCGGACTGATCGCCGGCAAGGCGCATGTTCGCGGCGCGGCGCCAAATTCGCTGAGCTTTTCGCCGGACGAGCAGACCCTTTATGTGACCCTCGGCGGCGAAAACGCGGTGGCGGTGATTTCTCTGGCCGGCGCCGCGCCGCATCGCACCACCGGCCTTATTCCCACCGGCTGGTATCCCAATTCCGTCACCGCGAGCGGCGGCATGCTCTATGTGGTGAACGGCCGCAGCGATCCCGGCCCGAACCCAAAAGGCTGCATGGACAACGCGTCCGACGCAGCCCACCAGGCCGCTTGCCGCGCCGCCAATCGTTACATCCTCCAGCTCAGTCACGCGGGCCTGCTCACCCTGCCGGTGCCGCCATCGCACGACCTTGGCGAGCTGACCGGCACGGTTGCGGCCAACAATGGCTTGCGCACCCGCGCCGATCCGCGCGATGCGGCCGTCATGCGGGCGCTGCACCGCCGCATCAAGCACGTCATCTACATCGTGAAGGAGAACCGCACCTACGATCAGGTGCTGGGCGACCTCGGCCGCGGCAATGGCGATCCGAGCCTCACGCTCTTCGGCGAGACGATCACGCCCAACGAACACGCGCTGGCGCGCCGCTTCGTGACCCTCGACAATTTCTACGATTCCGGCGAGGTCAGCGGCAATGGCTGGCCGTGGAGCACCGATGCGAGCGAATCCGACATCGGCGTGAAGCAGATTCCCATGCAGTACGCCGGCCGCGGCCAGTCTTACGATGTCGAGGGCACCAACCGGAACATCAACGTCGCCTTGCCGAGCGTGGCCGCGCGCCGTGCCGCCGATCCGGCCACGCCGGACGATCCCGACCTGCTGCCGGGAACCGACGATGTCGCAGCACCCATGGCGCCCAAAGGCGAAAAGGGACGCGGCCATTTGTGGGACGCGGCGCTGCGCGCGAATCTTTCGGTGCGCAATTACGGTTTCTATTGTGACCTTTCGCGATACGATCCGCGCCATCCGAACCAGGTGCCGCGCGACCACGATCCGTTTGCCAGCCATGTTCAGGTGGCATGGTCAGCCGATCCGGCGCTGCTGCCGCGCACCGATCCCTATTTCCGCAGCTTCGACACGAGCTATCCCGACTTCTGGCGCGAGAAGGAATGGGAGCGTGAGTTCGCCCTGCAGGTGCGGCGGCACGATATGCCAAGCCTGTCGCTGGTGCGGTTCATGACCGATCACATGGGCAGCTTCGACCGCGCCATCGACGGCGTGAACACGCCGGAACGGGAGGTGGCCGACAACGACTATGCCGTCGGAAAGCTGATCGAAGCCCTGTCCAGGAGCCCCTATCGCGATTCGACGCTCATCTTCGTGATCGAGGACGATGCGCAGGACGGCCCCGATCATGTCGACGCCCATCGCAGCATCGCCTTTGTGGCGGGGCCGTACGTCAGGCAGGGGGTGGTCGTGTCGGAGCGCTACACGACGGTCAACATGCTGCGCACGATCGAGGATATATTGGGAATTGAGCCGCTCAGTCTCAACGATGCCCATCAGCGGCCAATGACGGCCGTGTTCGATCTTAGGCAACGCAACTGGACGTTTTCCGCTTCGCCGTCGGCAGCGCTGCGGCAGACGCAATTGCCGTTGCCGGCGGAACCGCGCGGCACCGGCGGGTCGCGGCGCTTCACCGATGCGCATTCCGCCGCGTACTGGGCGACAAAGACGAAGGGCTATGACTGGTCGAAGGAAGACCGCATTCCATCGGCGGCGTTCAACGCGGTGCTGTGGCAAGGCCTTGCGCATCGCAGCGGCGCGAAGGGGACGAACGCCGCCAGCGAATAGACGGTATCAAATTCTCGGGACACGAGATATTCTGCAACCACTGGCGCACCTAGGGGGAGCCATGTTGCCTGTCCTGAAAATCTCTCACTTCAGCTTGAGCCTCGCAGCGGCCCTCACAGTCCTGTGCAGCACCGCCGACGCGTTCACTTACAAAACACTCTACGCATTCAAAGGCGGCAGTGATGGAGCGAAGCCTTTAGCGGGAGTTGCCGTTGACGCGGCCGGCAATGTTTTTGGCACGACGTCACAAGGTGGCAACACCGGCTGCTCGCATCACTTGGGTTGCGGCACGGTTTTCAAGATCGCGCCCGACGGAACTGAGACAATTCTGACTGTCTTTTCTGCAAGAAAGAATGGTAGGAATCCCGAAGCTCCACCACTCATCGACCCGCAGGGGAATCTCTACGGTACGACACTGCACGGGAGTAAGAGATGCAGCTATCCACGAGAATCGTGCGGCACCGTTTTCAAGATCGGATTAGATGGCGCGGAGTCAGTTCTCCATCATTTCCGCGGTGGATTCGACGACGGCGCCTTGCCTCGCGATGCGGCGCTAATCATGGATAAGAGCGAAAACTTGTATGGGGTTACGCTGGACGGCGGCGATGATCACGGCGGCGTAATTTTCGAAATAACTTCCGCTGGTAGAGAATCGCTCTTGTTCAACTTCAGCATTTCGACCAACGCTCCTCGCGGCACTCTACTTCGCGACGGAGCCGGAGACCTCTATGGCGCTGCGGACAACGCAGTATTCCGGCTCGCATCGGACGGATCGTACACAGTTCTTCACCAATTCAATGGCACCGACGGAAATGATCCGGATGGCGGCCTAATCGCCGACAAGGAGGGCAATCTCTACGGTACTACTGCTATCGGTGGACAGAACGGATTCCACTGTCAGGAGTTTGGCTGCGGCACGATCTTCAAGCTTGCTCCAGATGGCAGGTTCACCACGCTTTATGCTTTTGACGGGGCCTATGCGTACGGCCCGTACGGCAGTTTGGTTGCCGACAAACGAGGGAATCTCTATGGTACTGCAAACCAAATATTCGAGCTCTCGGAAGACGGACAATTGACGCTCCTCGGCATAGAGGAACCAAATCCCGGACTTGCGATGGATACGAATGGAAACCTCTATGGCACAACTTGGGCGGGCGGCGATTCCAAGTCTTCTAAGTATGGATGCGGTTTTGTTTTCGAGCTCATCCCCTGAAGCTACGGTTGTTGTGCCGACGAGCCTATTCCGCAGCCGCGCGGTGGGTGAAGTGGCCGAGGAGCGCGGCAGGAAGCGCGAGCAATGCCACTTCGCCGTTGGCGCGGAGTGAGGGCTCGGAGGCGAGCTGGCCGCTGGCGTTGCGGCGCACCGGAATAATCGCGCCGGCAAGCCAGGTGCGCCCGCTGGCGGCCAGCATCTTGTCCAGGAAGCGCGCGCGCACCCGGTCCTCATCGATTTCCACCGCCACGGCGCGGCAGAGTTCTTCGTAGGTTTGCGTGCGGTCGCCGGCGCGCGTGACAGCCAGCTTCGCGTACGGACCGATGATCAGTGCCAGCTCGTCCGCCAGCCGGGTGATCGATGCCGTGGGGCCGAGCCGTTGCACGCCAAGCTGGCCCCCTGTGCCGGCAAGCTCCGGTGTGAGATCGAATTCCGGCACCTCGTAAGCTTCGCCGCGCAACAAGAGATAGCGCCAGCCGTCGCTCCATTCCGGCATAATGATGCGCTCGTCCGGCGCAAACAGCAGCAGGCGTCCTTGGTTGGCGAAGGCTTCCGCCGCGCCGGCCGCCAAACCGCTGTGCAGCACGCGCGCGATCTCCGGCGCGAGTTCTTCCGGCTTGTGCAGCATGCGATCGAGCGTCGATTGCGTGCTGGCGGAAATGGCGCACGCCGTGGGATGCGGAAAGGCGATCCGGTTGCGCTGGAACAGATACCAGGTGCGCCGCACGATCTCGCCTTCGATCAGAGTGCGGCCCCAATAATTGGCCGTCCAGTAGTAGACCCGGAACCGAATCGATTCCTTGTCCGGCTCGAAGCCGACAGGCGCCACCGCGATGGGCCGGCTCTTGTCCACGAGCACGAGATCGGAGGCGCTTTCGCGCACGAGATCGCAGATCTGCTGCGGCGGATGATCGATGGGGCCGAGGAAGGTGATCTCCACCCGATGGCTGTCGCTCGCGCTCAGCACCTGGGTCGAAACATCCGTGAGCTTGGCGTTGGGAATGACGATGAGCTGCCCATCCGGGCGGCGGCCGATGGCGGCGCGCCAATTCATCGATTCGATGCGCACCGATTCGTTGTCGAGGAGCACGCAATCGCCGACATGCACGGCGCGGTCGGCATGCAGCGCCAGGCCCGCGATCATGCTGGACAAGGTGGGCTGCATGGCGAAGCCGACCGCCGCCGTGACGATGGCCGATGTCGTCAGCACGGCGGTGAGATCGAAGCCGAAATAGCGCAAGGTGGCGAAGCTCGCCGCGAAGGTGAGCAGCGCATATATGATGACGCGCTGGAATCCGGTCGGCGGCGAACCGGTGAAGCTCGCGGCGAGGCTCAGGATCAACGTGGCCGCCAGGATCACGGCGGCAACCGCGGTGGCGACAATCGCCGCATCCCACAGAGCCACGTGCGCAGTCCCGACGCCCAGCACAGGATCGCTGGCCGTGGCAAAGCTCAGCGCCCACAGCACTGCGGCAATGAGGAAGGCCGGCAGGACCGCCGCGCGAGAAATCGTTCTCATGGCTTGGTTCCCAGTTGCGACAGCGCTTTGGCCAGGCTGACGCGCAGGCGCTGGATGGCTTCCGCCAGCACACGCACCTCGCGCGCGCCTGTGGTCGGCAATTCCGGTGCAGCCGCGGTGGAGCGGCTCGCCTGATCTGCGGCTTCGGTCAGCCGCTCGAGCGGGGCTGCGACCGTCGCTTCCATCGCGGCGGTGAGCGCGAAGTAGGCGACGGCGAAAATGAGTGCGAGGCCGCCCATCAGGATGCCGACCAGTTCGAGCGTGCTGCGGAATTGCTGCGTCACCGGCACGGTCAGCAGCTGGACGCCTTCGATCTCGCCGAGCTTCCAGCCGAAGCCATTGTTCGGTCCGTACTTCGCCAGCATCGATTTTGGCGCACGATCCGGCGTGTCATGGCAGATGAGGCACTTGGCGTCCGTAATCTGAATTGGGCGGGCCAGATAGAACAGCCGCTGCCCGTTCTGATCGAGGATGCCGCGCAGTTCTTTGGTGCTTGCGGCGTTGCGGAACTGGCGGATGAGATCGACCTCGAACGGTCCGGCGCGGTCGGACACCGATGTCGGGTTGAGCGCCGCTTCGCGATAGGTGTAGGCGTGATCGTCGGCGCTGACGCTTCTGAACACCGTCTGCGCCGCGAAGGCCGGCACGGTTTCCTCGTGGAATACCGCATCGTGCAGCTTGGCGATATCGGGCAGGATGTGGGCGGTGGTGTAGCCGCGGATGGCCATGGCGGAGGACAGCAAGGTGCGCGCTTCGCTCTCGGCGTTGTTCATCGCCTCGTTCTTGAGCAGCAGGTAGAAGCCGCCGCCGCCGGCGAACAGCGCGACGACGAAGACGATCAGCAGATTGCGGCGGATGACGCCGCGAATGGTCGGAACGCTCATACCTTGCCCCAGCGAAGCAAAGCCAAGCTTCTGACAGGATCGAAGATTGGGCAAGCTCGGTGGAACCGGCAGCATCAGAGTTCCCCTCCCCTCGTGGGGGAGGGGAGCAGGACCGTCGTCTCTCAATCCACAATCGCCGAATAAGCCAGGGTGCGCAGGTCGCGGCGCAAGGTGAGGCGGGCTTCGCTGCCCATCACCTGGGTCATGAAGACGACGGTGAAGTCTTCCTGCGGATCGATCCAGAAGGCGGTCGCCGCCGCGCCACCCCAGAAATATTCGCCGACGCTGCCCGGCAGATGGTTGCGCGCCAGATCCATCGTCACGCCGCAGCCGATGGAGAATCCGACGCCGGCGTAGCCTCCTGCCTCGCTGAACATGCCTTCGCCCGGCACCATCTCCGTCATCATCCTGCCGCCGGGAAGCATGTTGAGGCTGAACAACTCGACCGTCTTGGGCGACAGCAGGCGCACGCCATCAAGTTCGCCGCCGTTCAGCATCATCCGGCAGAAGCGCAGATAATCGTGCGCGGTGGAAACGAGTCCGCCGCCGCCCGATTCGAGCTTCGGCGGCTCGGCATAGGTCGATTTCTGCGCGTCATCCTGAACTTCAAGGCCGCCGTCCTTCTTCGGCATGTAGCAAGAGGCAAAACGATCGATCTTGTCCGCCGGCACGGAAAAGGCCGTATCGTTCATGCCGAGCGGCTGGAAAATTCGTGTGCGGAGGAACTCACCGAAGGTCTGGCCGGACAGCTTCTGCACCAGATAGCCCAGCACATCGATTGAGACGGAATAGTTCCAGTACTCGCCGGGCGAGAAGTCGAGCGGCAGCTTGGAAAGCTGCTCGATCATGGCGTCCAGGCCGCCCGGGGTCTGGAAGTCGGCGACCTTCAGCCGGCGATATTCGGCATCCACCGGCGTGCGATAGAGGAAGCCATAGGTGAGGCCGGAGGTGTGGGTGGCGAGGTCGATCACCTTCATCCGCCGCTTCGGCGGGGCGGTGAAGAACTGGCCGGACGTGTTGGTGGTGAGGCTTGGGATGCCGCTGATGTAAACCCCGAGATTCTTCCATGACGGGATGTGGGTGTGAACGTCATCATCCAGCGCGATCTTGCCTTCCTCGACCAGCATCATCAGCGCCAGCGCCGTGATCGGCTTGGTCATCGAGTAGATGCGGAAGATGGCATCCTCCCACATCGGCTTGCCCCGCTCGATATCCATGTGGCCGGACAGGCCGGTGTGGGCCAGCTCGCCGCGCCGAAACACCTGCAGGAGGTAGCCGGGCAGCAGGCCGGTCTTCACGTACTTCTCCGTCATCACGGAATCGAGGCGCGCGAGGCGCTCGGACGAAAGCCCCACCTGCTCCGGCTTGCTCATGTCTGCTCTCCAATGGCGATCTGCTTCCAGCTTAGCGAAAATGGCACCGTTGGGAACGCGGCCTTTCGGCCGTTGCGAGGCCGGGCGCGCGGCCTGTAACGTGGCGTTTGCATCACAAGAGTGCCCCAATGTCCGAAGCATCCACCGGCAATTCCGCTCCATCCTGGCCGGCGATGTCCATCGCCGAAGCGCACCGCCGGCTGACCGCGCCGGGCTCCATGTTCGAGATGGAGGAGGTGGTCATCCGCGGCGTTCCGACGCGTACCTGGAAGAACCTGCCGCCCACTTTGCGCGAGCTTCTGCTGTTTTCGCGCGGCATGTGGGGCAAGCGGGAATTCGTCATCTACGAAGAGGAGCGCGTCACCTACGAGATGTTCTATCGCGCGGCAATCGCCATCGCGCACGAGCTGAAGAAGCAGGGCGTGGAGAAAGGCGACCGGGTGGCGCTGATCATGCGCAATGTGCCGGAGTGGCCGGCGATCTTCTATGGCGCCGGCATCATCGGCGCCATCGTGACGCCGCTGAATGCCTGGTGGACCGGGCCGGAGCTGGAATACGGCCTCGTCGATTCCGGTGCCAATGTCGTGTTCACCGATGCCGAGCGGCTCGAGCGGATCGCCGAGCATCTGGTGAATTGTCCGGACCTCAAGCGCATCTATGTCAGCCGCTATGCAGACGAATTGCCGAATCCGATTGTTACCTGGCTGGAAAGCGTCGTTGGTCCTGTGAACGCCTGGGGCAATCTGCCGGATCAGGAGATGCCGGAGGTGGTACTCGGCCCCGATGACGACGCGACCATCCTCTATACGTCAGGCACGACGGGGAAGCCGAAGGGTGCGCTCGGCACCCACCGGAACATGCTGTCCAACATCTTTGCATCGGCCGTCTCGGCAGCGCGCAACTTCTTGCGCCGGGGCGAGACGCCGCCGGCGCCGGGCACGATCGAAACCCAGCGCGTGGGGTTGCTCTCGGTGCCGTTCTTCCATGCCACCGGCTGCTTCGCCGTGCTGAATCCGAACATCGCGTCGGGCGGCAAGATTGTGCTGATGCGCAAATGGGATGCCGAACTCGCCATGCAGCTGATCGAGCGGGAGAAGATCAATTTTGCCGGTGGCGTGCCGACGATCGCCTGGCAGCTGATCGAGCATCCCAACCGGCACAAATACGATCTGACCTCGCTGGAATCCGTGGCCTATGGCGGCGCGCCGTCGGCGCCGGAGCTTGTGCGCCAGATCAAGGAGAATTTCCCGAAGTCGCTGCCCGGCAATGGCTGGGGCATGACGGAGACGTCGGCCACTTGCACCAACCATTCCGGGGAAGACTATGAGCACCGGCCGGATTCGTGCGGCCCTGCGGTGCCGGTGTGCGACTTGAAGATCATGTCGCTCGATGGGGCGCGCGAGCTGCCGATTGGCGAGGTGGGCGAGCTGTGGGCGTTCGGTCCCAACATCGTGAAAGGCTACTGGAACAAGCCGGAAGCCACGGCCGAGACATTCGCCGATGGATGGGTGAAGACGGGCGACCTCGCGCGGCTCGACGAGGAAGGCTTCTGCTACATCATCGACCGTGCCAAGGACATGCTGATCCGCGGCGGCGAGAACATCTACTGCATCGAAGTCGAGAACGTGTTGTACGAGCATCCCGCGGTGATGGATGCCACCCTGATCGGCAAGCCGCACCACACTCTGGGCGAGGAGCCGGTGGCGGTGGTGCATCTGAAGCCGGGCCAGCACACCACCGAGGACGAGCTGCGCGGGTTCGTCGCCGGCAAGCTCGCCGCGTTCAAGGTGCCGGTGCGGGTGGTGTTCTGGCCCGAAACCCTGCCGCGCAACGTCAACGGCAAGATCCTGAAGCGCGAGCTGAAGAAGATTTTTGAAACGGGGGGCTAGAATGGCGCCGGTCCGGATCGCCACGGTTGTTTGCCTTCTGTATCAGTTCATCTGCTCAAGCGCGCTGGCCGATGACGTGTGGGCCTGCAAGTTGCCGGAGTCCTGGAGCAAAGATCCAGTGGCCAGTCGTTATGCGGTGCATGGCGGGATGCTTCTTGAAATTGGCCTGCCGCTTCGCCATTGGACAATCATATTGGATGACGCCGAAGCCGTCGTCGCCGCGGAGGGCTTTGGCGTCAATCCAGAGGATTCGAAGATGGCAGGACTTCCGATCGACAAACCGATAGTTGGCTCCGAAACATTCGCGATCGATAAGCGAACGGGGGACGCGATTCGCGCCAATGTTGATTTGTATCGTTCGGCAAAAGAAGTCACGCGCGGTGTCTGCCACCGAGAGACGCCGGGCAATGGAACTCTTTTTCCCTAATCCGCCGTCGCTTCCGCGGCGTCGCCCAGCGGCGGTTCGGTGACGAGGGCGGCTTCGGCGGCAAGCCGGCGCACATTCTCTTCGTGCCGCTCGCGCGTGATGGGAAAGAAGCTGATGACCGCCAGCGACAGGCCATAAATCACAAACACCGCCGGAACGTAGATCAGCGCGAAATTGCGGATGATGCTCGGGTCCACATGTCCCGGCACGGCGTGGGTCGGGAAGTGCGCAAGCCACAGCACGATGCCGGCCGCGAAGACGCCCAGTCCTGTGACTGCTTTCTGGATCAGGCTGTTGCCGGCGAAGAACAGCCCTTCGGAGCGCCGTCCCGTCGACAGTTCGCTGTCCTCCACCACATCGGCGATCATCGACACCATCAGCACGGATGCGCCGATCGTCAGCGCGCCAGCGACGGTGCCGACGACGAACAGGATCGGCATCAGAAGCGGCGAGCCGTTGGCTGGGAACATGCCAGTGAGCCGGAGCACGATCGGCGCCACCAGAATCACCAGGCCAACGGCGAAGAAGATCACCGAGCCGTTGCGCTTGCCGAAGCGCTTCGAGATCGGCACCGCGATCAGGAAGGCGATGAAAACGGCCAGGAAGGTCGAAAGCGCCAGCACGAAGATTTGCGTGTTCGACAGCTCGAAGAAATAGGTCTTGACGTACTGATCGAGCGCAAACACGAGCCCGGTCGCCAGGTTGAGGAAGAAGGCCGCGGCGATGAGAACGAGAAAGGCGCGGTTGGAGAGCGTCGCCAGCATCTCGCGAAAATGCTGGCCGAGAGACAGCCGCCGCTCCGGCGCCTTGCGCAACGCGGGGATGAATTTGTGCGTGCCGGCGGCAGAAATCAGGATTGCCAAGAAGATGACGATCGCGGCCGTCAGCCCATAGCGGCTGTAGCCTGCCTCGTTGAGCTGCCCCACCTTGTGGGTGGCATCGGGCGTCAAGAACACGGCGTAGGCGAGGGCGAACATGATCATGCCGCCATACCAGGCGAAGAAGACGCGGTAGTTCATGAAAGATGTGCGCTGGTCGTAATCCTGGCTGAATTCCGGCACCAGCGCCGAGGACGGAATCTCGTAGAAGCTGATGAAGGTGCGCGTCACGATGGCGACAACGAGCAGATACAGGAACAGCCCGCTCTGCGACCAATGCGGCGGATTCCACAACAGCAGGTAGCTGACCGCGACGGGCAGCGCCGACGCGTACATCAGCGGATGCCGCCGTCCCCACCGGGTGCGCAGATTGTCGGAAATCTGGCCGATCACCGGGTCGATCAGAAAGGCATCGCACAGAAAGGCGATGAAGATGGCCAGCCCCACCACCGCGCCGGGCAGGTGCATCACCTGATTGTAAAAAAGGAGGAGGATGGTCTGGAAGCCGTTGTCCTTGACGCCATAGGCGACCGAGCCGAAGCCGTAGAACAGTTTGGTGCGCAGGCTCGTTAGCTCGGCTTCCGTCGCCGCCATGTCGTTTCTCCGTGCGGCGCGATATGCCGCCAGCGGCAAGGATTTGCGGTATATGGAATCGAGTCAATCGGGTGCGCAGGCATCCGCGGGTATCGGGCTGGATGATCGAAGCGAGACTGTTCTGATGCGTGCTGGCTGGCTCCTCGGTGCGTGCGGCCTGATAGCCGGCGCGGCGCTTGCCGCGCTCCTCGGCCTGAACGGTCTATGGGTGGCGACGGCGGCGGCAGTGATTCTCGCCGCGGGTGCCTGGCTCGGTGGCGCGGGAAAGCTGTCGAGTCCGTCAGAACCGGCACAATCCGATGCCGGGCATGGCCCGATCGCTGCGCCGGAACTGCTGCGCGCCGTGCTGGAACAGCTGCCGGATCCGCTGATGCTGCTCGATGACGCCGATCGCGTCATGCTGGCAAACTCCGCCATGCGGGCGATGGTTGGCACGGATGTGGAGGACAAGACCGTTTCCATGGTGTTGCGCACGCCGGCCGTGCTGCAGGCCATCGACCAAACCGCCCTGACCGGCGATCCATCGTTCGCGGAATTCGTGTTCCGCGTGCCGGTCGAGCGGCACTACCAGGCCTACGTCGCGCGGACACCGCAATCGCCGCACCTCACGGCCGTCGTGTTCCACGACCTTACGGCCGTGAAACGCGCCGAGCAGGCACGCGCCGATTTCATCGCCAATGCCAGCCACGAGCTGCGCACGCCGCTGGCTGCCGTTACTGGATTCATCGAGACCTTGCGGGGCCATGCCCGCGACGACGAAGCGGCGCGACCGAAATTCCTGGAGATCATGAGCCTGGAAGCGCAGCGCATGCGGCGCTTGATCGACGATCTGCTGTCGCTCACGCGCATCGAGCAGAACGAGCACGTTCCGCCGTCGGGGACCGTCGACCTCGAATTCGTCATTCGCGATGCGGCTGCGGCTCTGGCACCGTTGGCGCAGCTGGAGAATGTCACCATCGACATCGAGGCGCCGCCGGATTTGCCTGCGGTGACGGGCGCGCGCGATGAACTGATCCAGGTGTTTCAGAACCTGATTCACAATGCGCTCAAATACGGAAAATCCGGCGGCCATATCGTGATCGCGCTTGCGGAGACGGCGGAAGCGAGCGGCCGGCGCGGCGGCGCGATGATCGCCGCAAGCGTGCGCGACGAGGGCGAAGGCATTCCGCGCGAAGCCATCCCCCGCCTCACCGAACGGTTCTATCGCGTCGACGTGAAGCGCAGTCGCGAGCGCGGCGGCACCGGATTGGGGTTGGCTATCGTCAAGCACATCATCAATCGCCACAAGGGCAGGCTCACCATCGACAGTGTGCCAGGCGAGGGCAGCACCTTTACCGTCCTTCTTCCGGCCCGATCGCCCGCCTTGCCTCCCTCTGTCATGGAAGTGTTATAGGATTGTCGCAAAGCTTTGTGACTGCAGCCGTATTCAGCGGAGGGCGGGATGCGGGCCCCACAGGTACCGGAAATGAGTGATCACACCGTGAAGGCGTTCACCGAGAAACTGGAAGCATTGTCCAGCAGCGTCGCCCAAATGGGCGGCCTTGCCGAAGCGCAACTGGCGGATGCCAACGAGGCCATCGCCAGGCGCGACACGGGCCTTGCCGAACGCGTCATCGCCGGCGATCCGCGCATCGACGAACTGCAGCAGGATGTCGAGGATCAGGCGCTGAAATTGCTCGCGCTGCGGCAGCCCATGGCTGTCGACCTGCGCGAGACGTTGGCGGCCATCAAGATCGCCAGCGAACTCGAGCGCATCGGCGATCTCGCCAAGAACATCGGCAAGCGTGCGCTGGTGCTGAACCGCGAGCCGCCGCTGCGGCTCACGCAAAGCCTCGCCCGCATGGGCAAGGCGGCGCTCAGCCAGCTCAAGCTCGTGCTGGATGCCTATTCAGATCGCGATGCGGCGGCTGCGGAAAGCGTGTGGCGCAACGACGACGAAATCGACGAGATCTACAACAGCCTGTTCCGCGAATTGCTCACCTACATGATGGAGGATCCGCGCACCATCGGCCTGTGCGCGCATCTTCTGTTCATCGCCAAGAACATCGAGCGCAGCGGCGATCATGCGACCAACATTGCAGAGGTCGTGTATCACATGACGACCGGCGGCCATCTGGCGACCGAGCGGCCAAAAGCGGACGTCACCAGTTCGACAACCGTGTCATTCGAGCGGAAAGACTGATGCTGAAGCCGACCGTCCTGGTTGCCGAAGACGAAAGCGCGCTGGTTACCCTGCTGCGCTATAACCTCGAGCGCGAAGGCTATCGCGTCGTCGAGGCGCGTGACGGTGAGGAAACCCTGCTTGTCGCGAGCGAACAAAAGCCGGATGTGGTGTTGCTCGACTGGATGATGCCGCAACTGTCCGGCATCGAAGTGTGCCGGCGGCTGCGCAATCGTCAGGAAACCCGCAACGTTCCGATCCTCATGCTGACCGCGCGCGGCGAGGAAACCGATCGCGTGCGCGGTCTCGATACCGGCGCCGACGACTACATCACCAAGCCGTTTTCGATGACCGAGCTGCTCGCGCGCCTGCGCGCGGTGATGCGGCGCATCCGCCCGGGCCTTGCGGAAGACATCGTGCGCATCGGCGATCTCGAAATGGATCGTGCCGCGCACCGGGTGCGCAGACAAGGACGCGATGTCCATCTGGGACCGACCGAGTTCAAGCTGCTGGATCATCTGATCCAGCATCCCGGCCGCGTGTTCAGCCGCGAGCAGCTGCTGGATGCGGTGTGGGGCTCCGACGTTTATGTCGAAGCCCGCACCGTGGACGTGCATGTCGGCCGTCTGCGCAAGGCGCTGAACGTCGAGGGCTCGCGCGATCCGATCCGCACCGTGCGGTCGGCCGGCTACGCCCTCGACGACGAATTCATCGCCTGATCAATCCGGCGAGCCCGACGGCGGCGTATTCTCGTCGCCGTGCTTCTTTTTCTTCTTCGGCTGGTTCGCATCCGAAGAGCCATTGGCTTGCGGAGCCGCGCCGGCGGGATTGACGGCTTCGCCGGAAGGATTGCGCATCCTGGGGCTCCGATCCGGTGTCGCCGCGCCCGGTGTCGCCGTGCCAGAAGCGCCGGACGGAGAGGTCCCCGGCTCCACCGCGCGATTCCGCTTCCTGGCACCCGGAGCGGCGCCGGTTTGATCCGGCGACGCCATTCCGGGGCTGGTCATCGCCCCCGGATTGCCGGCGCCCTGGTCGGTTGCCCCTGATGCCGCACCGGATTTCCGATGATGGCCGCCTGCGGGTGGCGTCTCCGCACTGCTTGCGGCCGGAGCGCCCGCTTCGTTGCCTGCACCGGGTTCCATGGCGCCATTGCCATTAGACGATTCACCCGCCTGCGAGCGTGAGCGGCCGTGCTTTGGCGTTTCGCCTGGCGCCGGGTTTGTGGTCTCGCCGCTCTGGCCTGCGCCGGCTGCACCCGATGGCGGGGTCGTTTCCTCGTTGTGACGGCGGTTGCGTTTCCCCGTTCCTTCGCCCATGGCACCGGCTCCTTCACCGGCATTGCCGGCAGCGGGATTGGCGCCCGCCGGACCGTTTTCGCCGCCCGGTGCATTGCCGTTTGCCTTTCGGCTGCCGGGATTCTGCTCCGCACCGGCGCCACCCTTCTCATTGCCGGCGCCGGGTTCATTGGCCGCGCCGCCGCCCGCGCGTGCTTTGCGGAAGGCTTCGGTGTTCACCGGGTGTTGCGCACGCTCGCGCTCCCGCACCTGCTTGCCTTCGTCCACCGTGGTGATCACGGCGCCGGGCTTGATGACCGTCTTGGCGGAAACGGGCGCAATCCTGTGCCCGGCTGCGCGCTCCACGATTTTCACGTCCACGCCACGGTTGACCACGCGGTTGTTGACCACCTCGAACTTGGTCACCGAACGGGTGCGGTCGATGATGACCTTCCTTTGGTCGCGCGGCACGACGAAGCGGCGATAATCGCGGTCCACGAGGTGACCGTTGCCGACGAAGACGTAGAAATCGTCCGGATCGACACGGCTGCCGTAAAAATTGCGATAGAAGTTGACGCCGACGGGACCCAAATCCACCCCGAAGGACACTCCGGCGCCGCTCAGGAAGCTTTCCGTCGGCGGCATGGGCATCCAGCCGGTGTAATCGTCACCTTCGCGCCATACGACCCAGGCTGGCGCCCAGGTGTAGCCGGGCACCCAGAGCCAGCGATATTGCGGGTCATAGACCCAGCGGCCGTAGTGGTAGACCACATCATCGAACGGATCGGCCGATACCCAGTACCAGCCATATTCGTCGGTGTATTCCCAATGCCCGTTGGTGTAGGGCTGGAAGTCCGCCCCGACGATGCGGGGCTTCGGCCGCCAGACGTCACCCCAAACGGGATGGTGAATCCACTGGCCGTGCGCGGCCAGGCGATCATGGAAGAAATTGAATCCGATGCTGGCGTGCATCTGCGCCTGCGCCGTCGGCGCCAGGACGATCGTGCTCGTGCCGCAAAGCAGGATGGCCGTCGCACACAGGGCCGAGGAAAGTGTCTTTCGCATAATGTGATCTCCCGAATTAATCGCGTTTGCCGAAAGGTATCTGACGCGGGTGTAACACCCCGGAAGGCAAAACGCATTGGGGCGGACAGAGTTTCCCCTGTAGGCTTGCCGTCGAATGGGGCCACAATACGGCGGAGAGGCGATGAATTTCGCCAGCGACAATGCCTATGGCGCGGTGCCCGAAATTCTGGCGGCGCTGTCACGGGCCAATGATGGCGCAGCGGCGCCTTACGGCGAAGACTCTCTGACTGCGCGGGTTGAGGCGCGGCTCAGCGAGGTTTTCGAGCGCGACCTGGCGGCCTTTCCCGTGATCAGCGGGACGGCCGCCAACGCGCTGGCGCTGGCGGCGATTTCACCGCCCTACGGCGCCATTTTCTGCCATGAAGAAAGCCACATCGCGGTTGACGAATGCGGCGCGCCCGAGTTCTTTTCCGGCGGCGCCAAGCTCGTGCCGCTCGAAGGCGGGGGCGGCAAGCTCACGCCGCAGACGATTGCCGACGCGCTGCCGGTCTATCGCCGCGGCGTCCACAGTGCGCTGCCGGCCGCAATCAGCATCACCCAGGCAACCGAGTTGGGCACTGCCTACCGGCCGGGGGAAATCTCCGCGCTCGCCGAACTTGCGCATCGCGGAGGCATGGCGCTGCACATGGACGGCGCGCGGTTTGCGAACGCTGTTGTGCATCTCGGCTGCACGCCGGCCGAGCTGACGTGGAAATGCGGCGTCGATGTGCTGTCGTTCGGCGCCAGCAAGAACGGTGCGCTGTGCGCGGAAGCCGTGATCTTCTTCAATCGCGATCTGGTCCGCGATTTCGAATATCGCCGCAAGCGCGGCGGGCATCTGCTGTCGAAGATGCGTTTCGTTTCCGCGCAGCTCGACGCGTATCTGGCGGAGGATCGCTGGCTCGACAATGCGCGGCTCGCAAACGCGCTGGCGCAGCGGATTGCGGACGGGCTCGCGCGCATTCCCGGGGTGAAGATCGATATTCCGGTGGAAGCCAATGAGGTGTTTGCCGACGTGCTGGCGGAGCTTGCGGCGCGACTGCGGGACGAGGGAGCCGTCTTCTATGACTGGACGACGCCTGCGAACGGACGCCTCGTCATCCGGCTGGTGCTCTCCTGCCTCACCCCGGCGGACGCAGTGGACGGATTTCTAACCGTCGCCCGCGATCACTCCGTTGCGGTCTAAGCATCAAACCCACAGGAAGCGTATTGCTCGCGCCTTGAGGTCAGTGCTTTGCGCACCCCGCCGCTACACAGAATCGCTTTCCCTTACGGCGTGTAGCTGTAGACCGCGCCGCCACCAAATTTACCGCCTGCGAGCGTTGTGCCGAACAGGGCGCCAGTGTTGCGATTGGGAATTGGCCTGCCTGCCGGATTCGCACCGTCGCCCGTGGCCCCAAAGCTATGGAGCACGGCTTCTGTCCAGACGGTACCAACGTGTGTCATCTGAAACAGGGTGCCTTTTCCGAAATCTCCGCCGGACTGAGTTGTCCCGTAAAGGCTGTCCGTTGACTTCTCATACCGCAGGCCGACGGGGCCGCTGCCATCGGAGCCGCCCCTGAATTTGTAGAGGACAGTCTCTTTCCAGCCTTTGCGCGTGAGCTGCAATTCAAAGACCACGCCGGAATTGCCCCTCCCGCCCCCGAATGCTGTGCCGTAGATCAACTCGTCCGAAACAACATCGATGTCGCTTGGGGATTGGCCCCCACTGATGGTGGGAAATCCGTCGATGACCTGTTCCGTCCAGGTTCCTGCCGATCCGTCAGCCTTGTACACCGTGTATTCGGTCGTGCCGAAAAGCGTGTCTGGCGATACGCCAGGCCGCGGACCAGTTTTTGGAGCGCAGCCGTCGATGTCGCCTTGGAATTCGTATAGCGGCGTGAAGGACCATGGCCCGCCGGAATTCGACAATTCGAAAATATTCCCGCACCCGGACGGATTGCCGCTCGCATTCGATGATGCGGTTCCGTATAGCGCGCCGGTGTCGGAGTCGATGCTCAACTGTCCTTCAGGATCTGCGCCGTCCACATCACCTGTGAACGAGTAAAGGACATTCTCATTCCAGCCCGTACCTTCGGGTGCCAGCGAGAACACCGTGCCGCGATTATACGTTCCGCCAACCAGTGTCGTGCCGTAGATCGTCCCGGTCGTCTTATCGAAGGTTAGGGGCCCGGCAGGATGGGCCCCATTGCTCAAATCGAATGAAAAAATCGGGGCGCCTTTCCAGGCGCCGCGCCGTTCCTTCACCCGAAAGGCAAATCCCCAGCTGTAGCTGCCGCCGGAATAGGAGGCACCGTAGAGGTTGCCCGTCGTAGGGTCTTGCGCCAACTGCGCCACTGGCCGCGAACCGGCCGGGAGGCTGTAAATGACGGATTCGTCTGCCGATGCGGCGCTTGCCACGAGAATCACTGCACAACCGCACAACAAGTAGAGCTTCCGCATGACCTTCCCCCCATCATGTGTTATGTCGACAAACGATAAGTTGTATCGTGCCGGGACGCAACCTTCAAGGCCACTCCGTTTCATGACAAAATTGTTTCACCATTCGGCAGTTCGCAGCCGCGATCGGCCAAGCGATCCGTTGCTCTCTCAACAACCACAACTTCCCAAGCGGTTGGGTTTATGATACAGGCGTGCTGTGCCGACGGTTTTCAGATTCGATGGCTTGCGGGTGGTGATCTACCCGAACGACCATCGGCCGTCGCACGTGCATGTCATCGGACGCGATACGGAAGCTGTGTTCCTGCTTCAGTGTCCAGATGGCCCCGCGGTGTTGCGGGAGAACTATCGGTTCAACGCGGCGGCACTGGAGCGCATGGCTGCGGCGCTGAATGATCAGATGGAGAGTCTCTGTGACAGGTGGAAAGCGATCCATGGCGATTTCTGATGCCCAATTGAGGCATGCCGAACATGCCATGCGCGCGAAAATGCAGTCGGCGGCGCGCGCCGAAACTGCGCGATTCGACCGAAAGCGCTCGCGTATCCTCGTCGGTCTCAGCAGTGGGCTGGAACTCGCTTTTCCTCCCGAGCTTGCGGAAGGGCTGTGCGGGGCTACCCCGGCGGATCTCGCGCAGATCGAGATTACACCGAGCGGACTGGGGCTCCATTGGCCACGGCTCGACGCCGATCTGTATCTCCCGTCCCTTCTCGAAGGGACGTTCGGTTCACCCCAATGGATGGCGCGGCTGCTGGGTCGCTGGGGTGGGCTCTCGCGAACGCCGGCGAAAGCGCGTGCCGCACGAAAGAACGGGCGGCTTGGCGGACGGCCGCGGAAGTCGGCGCAAGGCTGACCTTCAAATCCAGTGGATCAGGCGGCCAAACCACCAGGCAGAACAACAGCGGCACTGCGTTGATGAAGCCGCCCCTGGAGCGCGGGAGACATGGGGCGATCGTAGTTCCCTGCGCGAGCGCGACGCGAGGCCTGCGAATTTGAGAGTTGGGAGAGGTCCGTCAGACCTCTCCCAACTGTTGTCCTGTAGACCGGCTATGCGTTTCCGCCGCCATCGGGGCTGTCACCGCCGCCGCTGCTGTCGTCACCGCTGGAATCGTCCGACTGCGGTTCTTCTTCTTGTTGCTGCGGTTCTTCTTCTTGCTGCTGCGGTTCTTCCTCTTGCTGCTGGGGCTGCTCTTCCTGCTCCTGAGGCTGCTCCTCCTGCTGCTGGGGCTGCTCTTCCTGCTGTTGGGGCTGCTCCTCCTGCTGCTGCGGCCGCTGTTCTTCCTGCTGCCGCGGCTCTTCTCGCTGTTGTGGCTGCGGCTCCTCCTGCTGTGGCTGGGGCTCTTCCCGCTGCTCCGGCTGCTGTTCTTCCTGCTGCTGTGGCTGAGGCTCTTCTCGCTGCTCCGGCTGCTGCTCTTCGTGCTGCTCGGGCTGTCCCTCCGGCGAGGTGGGCTCAGCGGGTTCCGGCGTCTCATTGTTATTGTCCGCCGGCGTGTCTTCCTGTTCAGGCGTATTGTTGTTGTCGTCCGCGTTGGGATTCGGCATGCAGCCATCGCCGCAGGGGTCATCTGCCTGGCCCTGCTGCTCCAGCTTCTGCTCGGCGTCCGCCGCCCGCGCTTCCGCGTCTTCCGCGCGCTGCTGCTGCGCATCGGCCTCTTTGGCGAGTTCGTCGTTCTCCTTGTCGAGATTATCGGCGCGCTGGTCGGCCGCGTCGCGCTGGTCGAGCGCCTGCTCCTTGTCATAGGTGGCCTGATCGGCCCGCTCGGCCTGATAGGCCGCTTCGGAATCGGCCGCATCGGCGCGCGTTTGGGCGGCGCGGATCTGTTGTCCAGAGCTGTTGCGCAGCTGCATGCCGTGATACCTCGGCGGCGCGAGCGCGTAGCTCTTGTGGCTGCGTGGTGAGGCGTGCACGAACTTGAACGGCACCGCGTACTGGTACGGCGCATAGGTCGGCTTGATGGCGATGGCCGCCGGCCCGGGCTGCGCCCATTGCTCCGGTTCCCAACGATCGTAGATCACCTCCGGCACGACCGCGCCGAAGGGATGGGTGTCGTCGACGAACACCGCGTTGGGCGCGGTTACCGGAACGACCGGCACCACCGCCTGCAGCACGGTCATGCCAATGATGACGCCGCTGTAGCCGTCGACCATCAGAAGCACGCGGTTGCCATGGCGGCCGATCGCGGTCACGGCATAGGCAGGACCCTTGCGATGCATGTCCTGCACCCGGAAGCCCTGCTGCGACAGGCGGCCGGCGATCGCATAGGGCGCGATGGCCTGATTCACCGCGACACGCGGCGCAGGAAGATTCAGGGAAAAGGAAATCAACGGTGCCGCTTCGGCAGATGCGGTTACACCCGCCGCAGCCGCGGCCAGCGCAAGACAATAGCTCACTCGAGACATGAAACACCCCTCTAGGCGCGAACGCGAGGGGCGCGCGTGCCCCCGATCGCGCGAATTGACGCTCATTCCTTGAGACGGCGAAGCGACAGCGCCCCAACGCACGCCTGTCACCGCGGCTACGCGGCTGACCCATTGGAAGCAGCCGGAAGACGAAGTTGCGCAACGCTACAGGAGGGAGTTTGCGCTGAGAAGTGGCCCCCCTGGCCCGAAAACACATTTAACAGATCCGTCGTACGAACGACCGCGCTTAGGTGATCATAGGATGTAGGGACGCGGTGTCTGCATGGGTGACCTCCTGCGGCCGTCCGCTAGATTGCGAACCATCCCCGCAGCCGCGCTACGCCCACGCACCACAGGGCCACCAGCACCGCGTTGATGAAGCCGTCCATCTCTGCGCGGGACGGATGCCAGCCGGTGACATCGCTCACCAAAGTGCGAAGCCAGGCGCCTTCCTCGCGATTGTTCGGATTGCGCCAGCGTCCCGTTCGGATCAGCGACTCCAGATTGTTGAGGATGCAGGAGTCGCTGTTGAGCCGCCACTGCAGAAACATCGCCGGCAGGAATACGAGATAGACGATCAGCGGCCAGCGCGGCGGCGATAGCCATCCGGTCACGACATAAATCAGCGGCAGGAAGTGAATGATGAAGCACGTCCAGCCGAGCAGATCGCGCTTCTGGGGAGCTTCCGGGAGCGCCGACTCGATTTCGCTCGGCTGGGCATCGTCGATGGTCATGCGATGCGCGCCTTCACGAAGGCGCCGATGCGCGCAATGGCATCACGGCCTTCCGACAGCATGGGATGGAAGAAGTGCCACACATGCATCATGCCGCCCCAGCTCTCCACGCTGCCTTCGACACCGGCCGCATCGGCGCGCGCGGCGAGTGCAATCGTATCGTCGTGGAGCGCCTCTTCCGTGCCGACCTGAAGAAGCAGCGGCGGCAGTCCGTCGAGATCGGCGAACACCGGCGAGGCAAGCGGCGTCTTTGCGTCCCGGCCGGCCAGGTAAGCGGCTGCCATGCCGTCGAGACCTTCCTTGCGGATCATGGGATCGCGTTTGGCGCGCGTGCGATACGCTTCGCCGCCCTGGCTCAAATCCGCCCAGGCCGAGATCGTGACGGCGCAGGCGGGCAGGGGAAGGTTGTGATCGCGCAACGACATCAAAGTCGCTATGTTCAGTCCGCCACCGGCGCTGTCGCCTGCGATGGCGAGGTTCGATGGCGCGAGACCGGACCCGAGCAGCCCCTTGTATGCCGCAACCGCGTCTTCGATCGCCGCCGGAAACGGATGCTCCGGCGCCAGGCGGTATTCGGCCACGAACAACGGCAAGCCCGTCGCTTCGCTGATGGCCGCCGCCAGATGCCGGTGCGATCGCGGTGAGCCGAGCACATAACCTCCGCCGTGCAGATAGAGGAGCGCCGCATCGCTCCGCGCGTGCCGCGTCCGCACCCACTCGCCGGGAACGCCGCCGACGCTGGACGGCTCGACTTCGGTCCCGTCGGGCACAGGAAAAATCTGCGCCAGCGAGTCCATGCGCGCGCGCAGTTCGCCGATGCCTGGTTCTGCGCCTTCACCTGAATTCTGCTGCAGGAATGCCAGGACCGCTGCACGGTCGCTCACGCCCATGTCCCGACTCCGCTTCGCCCGGGCGGACGATAATCCGGATTCCGGCCCCGCGCCATTGCAGGGGCAACTGACAAATGCTCATATCTGCCAGCGCCGTCCGCCAACGCGCGGCACGGCAGGGTTTCGCAGGACATCATTGGAAGGATCGGTTTCATGAGCTCCCCACAAATCGACGAGATCATCAAGCAGATGGGCAGCGCCATCGGTGCGGATTCCGGCCTTGGCGGCACGCTGAAATTCGATTTCGGCGAGCCCGGCAGCGTGCTGATCGACGGCAAGTCGACGCCAAACACAGTCTCAGACGGCGAAGGCAAGACAGCGGACTGCACCATCAGCGTGAGCCTCGAGACGTTCGAGAAGATGGTGCGCGGCGAGCTCGACGGCACGTCCGCCTTCATGCAGGGCAAGCTGCGGGTGGCCGGCGACATGGGCCTTGCCATGAAGCTCGGCCCGATCCTGCAGAAGGCTCGGGGCTGACTACCTCCCCTTGCAAAGGGGAGGTCGATCCGCGAAGCG
>DASYBT010000149.1:0-19043 GCA_036500585.1 Rhizomicrobium sp. | reverse complement strand
CTTACCAATTGCATCCGCAAGTGCGGCGTAAGACTGAGGTTGGGTTCTATAGTAATAGATGCTCGCAAACTGCACGTACCCACCTGCCACCTCGCGTCGTCGGGCGGGAACGTTGGTGCGTTCCTGATGCGTGCCGAGATCACAGCCTATTGTAAAAATGAGAGAGTCTTTCCGCGCGAGCCTCGCCAATAGATTGTGTAATGCTGGGGAGTCGCGACCCTCCTCAACGCCGCTTGCCATTTCTGGCTTTCCCCTAAGGTCGATGAAGCCGCGATTTCGCCGAATCTCATCAGTCACGGGAGGGTAAGGAACAGTAATGCCCTCCGGATCGACTTTGAATGAAAACTTAAGAGGCATGCTCAAAAATCAAACGTCGGCGATCTAGCCGCCGAGCTGATCTTCGACCAGAGCGTGTGGGCGAGGTTATGCTTCGATAGCAGAATGAGCCAGTACAGGCCCTGCCCCTGGTCAGCCCGGATCAACTCGCAGTGCATTGCTCGTGGCAGCCCGAGCGCTGTCACTTTGTCAGACCAGTAGTTGAGAATAGTAGTCCGAAACGCGTGTTTGTTCATGTCCGTACTTACTTTCGCCCGCCAATCTGGAGCGAAAGAATCGAACTGCTTGTAGTCAGGGTCCGCATACCGATCCGCATTGCGACGGAGGTCAGACACGCTGACATGCGCAATGATATCGATATGATTTAGTTTCGCTAGTTCGACGAACAGCCGGAACGACAGCGCTTCCAAGTTGTAAGGGTCTAAGAAAGCGAAGTGCAATCCGTTGTGGGGCAAAGTTGCGACGATCTTCGGAAGCGAATTGCCTGCAGGCCCCGCGAATGGGTGAACTGTTGCGCCCAAGGCGGTCAGGCGGCTTGTCGCCGCTGCGAGAATCTGATCATTAGCATCAGAAATGTTTATCGATGTGAACGGTGCCGCCGACTGAACAGCGCGCTTGAACGCAGCCACTGGGCTACCATCAACGAACGTGGTTGTACCGCGGATGAGCGAGCGGCCAGGTCCACAAAATGGATCAATATAAGCAGCGCCCGCGCCCAATTTTTTTCGCGCTCCACCAGACGCGAACAGGTAGTCAGTAAGGAGCTTCAGCTTGTTCTTCGCCCAGGAGCCAACCTGCTCCACAATGAGGCCGTCGTCACCCTGCGTATACTGATCCCAGCCCTTTTGAGCCATTCTTGGCTATCCTCTCTCGCGGCAACGTCCCAGCTTCCGCTCGCGATCTGCTACTGGGAAATTCGCGCCACAATCTGCCATCCAGCTTGCCACCGCCCTTGCCATTTTCGGGTGGATCAATCTCGGCGGCCTGTCGTTCAGTCAATCCTTCCTCGACTACAGAAGGATTATTCCTGTAAGTACCCCACTGCTTTAGGAACGAAGCCGCTCCAACGCGCCGGCATTCGGCGATGGCATCGCGCGCCCATTGCGGATGAGTCAGACGAATGAGTTCGGAACGAACACCGCTCTCGCCGCCAATGATCACCCAGTCGGGAGAGCGGCCATCCACCTCCAATGGCCCAAGTGCCCCCATGGCTGGCTCATAACTCACGAAATGGATCGCGGCGGGAATCTTGAGGAGGAAGGGCATTCGCTGTTTGTAAGCCTTCGCGTCTTCGGCTGTCGTTCCTAGCCAGACATTCGGATACCCATCGCCCCAGTCGGAAGGAAGCATCTTGCGGATATTCTGCGGGCGCTTCGTCAGGAGCTGCCAATCCAGTCGATCGCATAGCCGAATAAGTCCGAACAGATCAGCGCGCCACTCGGGGTCCACTTGGTTGTCGAACACGTCAGCGAGGGATGCACAGAACACGCGCTGACGCCGCCCATGCTGGGCGTGAAAAGATTCTGCACGGCTGTTCCACAGCAGGGGACCACGCCAGTACGATTCCCTTGTGCGTCGCCGCGGATGGTTCCCCCAGTCAACTTGGCCACTCCGCTTTGCCCACCTTTCCGCATAACAGTAGTCGCATGCAGACGGGAATCCTTTGGGTCGCGCTACTTTGGTACAGCCAACCCAGGGGTTGAACGTTGAATCCGTCCACTCGATCTTGGATTGGCTCGCCATGAAGGATTACGCCGGTGATCGTCAGTCCAGCCGCCTCTCTACTGACCTAGCACAAGAACTAACAAAGAACAACACGATCTCTTCAAGAGCCCTCCCCCTCACAGCCGGCGTAAGAGGCTGTCGGTTGCGAGGGCGGGAAGGCTAGACGGATCAGTTCTGCTGGCGGCGCAGGAACGCCGGGATTTCGAACTGATCTTCCTTCTTCTGATCGTGGAACAGATCGCTCGCGTCCGACGGCGAGCCGCCGATATCCGGCTGCCCGTTGCGATGGATCGGCTGCACCGTCGCCCGCGGCGCTGCCGCCCCGGCGCGGGACATTGGTGCCGGTTCCGTCCGAGGTTCCGGTCTCCGCTCCGACCACGCACGGAAAATGCTGCGACGCTTCGGCTCGGGCGGAGCTTGCGCCACCATCGGCTCACGCATCGGCGGCTGCCGCGGCGCGGTCGGCACCTGTGGGATGTCCTCGGCCACCTCGGTGAATTCATCATCCGTGCCGAGGATCAAGGTCTCGACCGGCGAGAGCGGCTGGCGGGGTGGAGCGACTTCCGCCTCCATCTCTTCGGCGATTGTTTCCATCTGCGCGCGGACCGCGTTCGGCACGTTCGTGGTCCCAAGTGGAACCGCGCGCAACGGGGGAACTGCCGTCGGCTGCCTCATGCGGGGACGCAGCGGTTCGACATTGGGCGGCATCCTCACCATGGATTCCGCTTCCATGCCGGTGGCCACCACCGACACGCGCAGGCGACCTTCCATGTTCTCCAGCAACGTGCCGCCGAAGATGATGCTGGCATCCGGATCGACCTCGGCGCGGATGCGGTTCGCCGCCTGATCCACCTCGAACAAGGTCATATCCGGGCCCCCGGTGATGTTGATGAGAACGCCGCGAGCGCCCTTCATCGACACCTCATCGAGCAGCGGATTGGAGATGGCGGCTTCCGCGGCTTTAAGCGCGCGTTCCTCGCCTTCCGCTTCGCCGGTGCCCATCATGGCTTTGCCCATTTCGCTCATGACGGTCTTGATGTCGGCAAAGTCGAGATTGATGAGTCCCGGCATCACGATGAGATCGGTCACACCACGCACGCCGGAATGCAGCACATCGTCGGCCATGGAAAAGGCCTGCGCAAACGTTGTGCGATCGTTGGCGACACGGAACAGGTTCTGGTTCGGGATGATGATCAGCGTGTCGACGAACGACTGCAGTTCCTCGATGCCGCGCTCGGCGATGCGCATGCGCTTGTCGCCTTCGAAGGCGAATGGCTTCGTCACCACGCCGACCGTCAGCATGCCCTGCTCGCGCACGGCGCGCGCGATAACCGGCGCCGCACCGGTGCCGGTGCCGCCGCCCATGCCGGCCGTGATGAATACCATGTGCGATCCGGAGAGGTGATCGAGGATTTCCTCGAGCGTCTCCTCCGCACTGGCGCGGCCGATTTCTGGCTTGGCGCCGGCGCCGAGGCCGCCGGTGACCAGCGCCCCGATCTGGATCTTGCGTTCGGCGCGCGAGCCCGCCAGCGCCTGCGCGTCAGTGTTGGCGACAACGAACTCGACGCCCTCCAGACGCGACGCAATCATGTTGTTGACGGCATTGCCGCCTGCTCCGCCCACTCCAAGTACGGTGATGCGCGGCCGCAGTTCCGTTGTTTCGGGCACCCTTAAGTTCATGTCAGTCTCCGTTCGTCATCCCGTCCCCTCGACCTGAAGTCCCCACGTGCCCTTGTTTTTTTCTTGCGCACGCGAATCACCCAAAGATACCGCCGACGAGCTTCTGAAAGAATCCGCCACTGGCGGAATTCTTCTGCGGCGCCGGCAAATGTGGATTGAGAGCCTCCGGCGCCATCGATGCGCCGGCGATAAGTAGTCCCAGTGCTGTCGAGAACTCGGGACCTGCGCCGACGGCAGCGAGCCCCGGGAAAGTCTGCGGCCGCGCCAGCCTCACCTGTTTGTTGAGAACGCGCTGAGCGAGTTCGCGCGCGCCGGCGAGCTGGCTTCCACCACCCGTCAGCACGGCGCGGCGCCCGGCCACGACATCGAAGCCGCTGGCCCTGAGCCGCTTCTGCACTTCGAGAAAGATCTCTTCGATCCGCGGCTGGATGATGCGGATCAGCATGGAGCGCGGAACGCGGAACACGCTTTCTTCGCCGTCCTCGCCCATCTGCGGCACGGCCACGAGATCGGTGTTGCCGTCGAGATCGCCCAGCGCGGCGCCGGCGACGTTCTTCAGCCGCTCGGCCGCGGACAGCGGGGCCGCCAGCATGCGCGCCAGATCGGACGTCACGTGAAATCCGCCGAGCGGCACCACATCGGCATGCACCAGCTCGCCTTCCATGAACACCGCAACGGATGTGGTGCCGCCGCCCATATCAATGACCGTGGCGCCGAGCTGCTTTTCGTCGGGCGTCAGGGTTGCCAGCCCGCTGGCATAAGAGGACGTGAGCATGCCGACGATGTTCAAATGACATTGCTGAACCGCAAGCTTCAGGTTCTGCAGCGGCAATTGCTTCACCGCGACCGCATGCATCGACACGCCGATGCGCTGGCAGAACATGCCGCGCGGATCGCGCACGCCGCGCGCATCGTCCACCACATACGAAATGGGCGCGGCATGGATGATGTCATGCTCGTCGGTCTGGCAATTGATGCGGGCTTCGTTGAGCAGGTCCTGAATATGGTGGTCGGACACGAGGACGCCGTCGAGCGGCATGGCCACCCGCGCGGTGACACTGCGCGGCGCGCCGCAACTGACCGACATCAGCACGTTCTGGATGCGCGTGTCGGCGCGGCTTTCCGCTGCGTCCACCGCGTCGCGGATCGACTCCCGCGCATCCTGGAGATTCACGATCATGCCGGACCTGATGCCTTGCGACTCGCGGAACGCGGTGCCGAGGATGCGCAACTTGCCGTCGTCCACGCGGCCGATGAAGCAGGCGATCTTGGAGGAGCCGATATCGAGCGCGGCGATGAGTCCGGTGCGGAACACCGTTGGCTCGGCGCCAGCCGTATGCAATTTGATCATCTCGCCCATTACGCTGCATCCCCTCGCGATTTTTTGTGCGGCGGCGCCGCCGGATGGCGCAGCCTGAAATAGAAATGTCCGTGTGTCCTGAGATCGATCTCGCTGACGTCGTATTCCAGCACGCCGCGATCCACGATCAGGCGCTCGAGCGTGCCAAGCTCCGCGGCCCAACTGTCTTCCGGCAACTTCACAATGACACCGTCATCGAGCACCAGATTCCAGCGGCGGCCGGCCACGCGCTGCATCGCCTTGACGCGCGCAGTAATGGCCCGATGCAAGGCGATCGCTTCGACAAGGTCGGAGGCGCCGTTCGGCTTCTCGCCGACGAAGACCGGGAGGCGCGGAAATTCCGCTCGGTCCGCTTGTGTGATCGGCTCCCCGCCCCGATCCACCACGCGAACTTCGGTGCCGTCATTCCAGATGGCGAAGGGAACCTTCTCGGTCAGCCGCACCTCGACCACGTCGGGATAGCGGCGCGTGACTTCGGCATCGGCAATCCACGGCAGTGTTCGGAGATTGGCCCGTGCCGTCTGCACATCCGCATCGAAGATGGACTGGCCGACGCCGAAGCCCAAAGCGCCATACACATCGCCGGGGGCGACGTGGTGCTTGCCGATGAGCTCCACCCTGGAGATATCGAAGCCTGCATCGCTCACGACAGCATCGACACCGGCATCAACCGCGGCGCGCGCACGATGCACGTAACCGCCGATGAACAACGCTGCAATGGCGGTGGCGACGATGACCGACACGGTCAGCAGGAACATCGGGTTGCGGAAGCTGAGCGCGGCCTTTAGCGCGCGGAAAAAGCGCGACACCGGGTCGGTTCGGAATTTCGTGCGGCGGCCGAACACCGCGCGCTCCTGGCTTGCCCGAGATGCGCGGCTGGCGCGGGCGGTCTTCGCGCGGCCGCCGCTGCGGGACTGAGCGCGCGTGATGGTCACCGATCGCACGATGCGTCCTCCACAATCCAGCGGCAGAGTTTTCCGTACGACAGGCCGACATAAGCCGCCTGTTCGGGCACCAGCGAGGTCGGCGTCATCCCAGGCTGGGTGTTGGTTTCGAGCGCGATGAGGCGGGGCTTGGCGGCCGTGTCGTCGTAGCGGAAGTCGGTGCGTGTCACGCCGCGGCAGCCGAGCGCCTGATGCGCCAGCACCGCCAGCCGCTTCGCCTCTTCGGCGATGCGATCCGGAACCTGCGCCGGCAGCACATGCACGGATCCGCCGGCCGCGTACTTCGCCTCGTAGTCGTAGAATTCGAGTTTGGTGGTGATCTCGGTGACGCCGAGCGCGCGGTCGCCCATCACGGCGACGGTCAACTCGCGGCCGGGCACGTACTCCTCGATCATCATTTCGCTGCTGAGGTGCCATTCGGCCCTGGTGAGTTCGGACGGCGGCCGGTTGTCCCCCTTGCGGATGATGTAGACGCCGACGGACGAGCCTTCGTTCACCGGCTTGATGACGTAGGGCGGCTCCATCAGATGCTCGCGGCCGGCGTCGCGACGATCGGCAATGATGGACTTCACCACCGGAATGCCGGCGGCGCGGTAGACGTCCTTGGTGCGCTGCTTGTGCATGGCGAGCGACGACGCCAGCACGCCGGAATGCGTGTAGGGAATGCGCAGCCATTCCAGCATCCCCTGGACGCAGCCGTCTTCGCCGAAGCGACCGTGCAGCGCGTTGAACACGCAATCGACATTGGCATCGAAAATTTGCGTCGCGGGATTTTCGCCGGGATCGATCTCGACCACATCGAAGCCTTCGTCCCGCAGCGCCGCAGCGCAGCCCGCTCCGGAGGACAGGCTCACCTCGCGCTCCGCGGAGCGCCCGCCCAACAGAACAGCAATGCGGTTGAATGTCGTCATGGCACACCCACCCGCTTGATCTCCCATTCGAGGGAAATGCCGGATTTCGCTTTCACCCGCGCGCGCACCTCTTCGCCTAGCGCTTCAATGTCGGCGGCGCTGGCGTCGCCTGCGTTGATGAGGAAATTGCAGTGCATCGGCGAGACTTGTGCTGCGCCGTGCATCAGCCCGCGGCAGCCGGCTCCATCGATCAGCTGCCACGCTTTGTGGCCGGGCGGATTCTTGAAGGTGGAACCGCCGGTGCGGGTCTTCACCGGCTGGGTGGATTCGCGCTGCTCCACAAGCTTTTCCATGCGCGCGCGGATGGCGGCCGGGTCGTCGCTCGCACCCTCGAACACGGCTTCGACAAAGATGAAATCCTCCGGCACCTGCGACTTGCGATAAACGAATTTCATGTCGCTCGCGGACAGCACACGCTTTTTGCCGGCGCCATCGAGCGCCGTAGCCTCAACGAAGATGTCCTTGATCTCGCGGCCGTAGCAGCCGGCATTCATCTTCAGCGCGCCGCCGATGGTGCCGGGAATGCCGCGCAGGAATTCGAGTCCGGCGACGCCGGCATCCGCCGCAGCCCGCGCGACCGCGGCGTCGAGAGCCGCAGCGCCGGCGCGGACGCGATTGCCTTCGACCAAGATTTTGCCGAGCGCTCCCGGCAGACGAACCACGACGCCGGGGATGCCGCCGTCGCGGATCAGCAGGTTCGAGCCGACACCGATCACGGTCACCGGAACATCTGCGGGCTTCGCGGCAAGGAAGGTCGCGAGGTCATCGACATCGGCGGGACGGAACAACGTCTCGGCCGGGCCGCCGACGCGAAACCACACAAGGTCCTTCAGCGGAGCGCTATCCGTATAGGTCCCGCGCACGGGCGGCAGCGCGGAGCAGGGACGCGAATGCATCACGCGCGGCCCTCCCGTGCCTTCAAGACGTGTTCCATGCCGGCGGCCCATCCGGTGATGGAGCCGGCGCCGAGAAAGACCACGGCGCCGCCCGGCTTCGCCAGCCCATCGACGAGCACGGGCAAATCCTCGGGCCGGTCGATGGTCATCACATTGCGATGGCCGTGCGACCGCACCGCATCGGCAAACGCCACATGCGTGATGCCCTCGATGGGTTTTTCACCGGCGGGATAGATGGGCGCGATGATCGCCACATCGGCATCGTTGAGGCAGGTGCAGAACTGCTCGAAGGTGTCGCGCAGTCGCGTGTAGCGATGCGGCTGCACGATGGCGACGATGGGCCCCGAATAGGCCTGCCGCGCGGCTTTCAGTGCCGCGGCGATCTTGAACGGGTTGTGGCCGTAATCGTCGATAATGGCGGCGCCGTTCCATTCGCCCACACGGCTGAAGCGGCGCTTCACACCTTCGAAGGCGCTGAACGCAAGCCGGATGCGCTGATCGCTCACCCTGAGTTCGCGCGCGACAGCGATGGCGGCCAGCGAATTCAGCACATTGTGCTCGCCCGGCATGGGCAGCGCGATGTTCTCGATTCGCGTCTCTTCGTTCTTGCGGCGATCCGTGATCACCACATCGAAGCGCGAACCGCCTTCGAGGAACTCGATATTCACGGCGCGCACATCGGCCTGTGGGCTCAAGCCATAGGTGATGATGCGGCGATCGGTGATGCGGCCGACCATCGCCTGCACTTCCGGATGATCGAGGCACATGACGGCGAAACCGTAGAAGGGCACATTCTCGATGAAGCGCTGGAACGCTTCGCGCATGTTGTCGAACGTGCCGTAGAAATCGAGATGATCGGGGTCGGCATTGGTAAGGATTGCGATGGTTGCCGGCAACCTCAGAAAAGTGCCGTCGCTTTCGTCGGCTTCCACCACCACCCAGTCACCGGCGCCAAGGCGCGCATTGGTGCCGTAGGCGTTGATGATGCCGCCGTTCACCACGGTGGGATCGAGACCGCCGGCATCGAGCAATGCGGCGACCATGGTTGTGGTCGTGGTCTTGCCGTTGGTGCCGGCAATGGCCACGCACCACTTCAGCCGCATGATCTCGGCCAGCATCTCGGCGCGGCGCACCAGCGGCAGGCCGCGCAGGCGTGCCGCCTCGAATTCCGCGTTGTCCGGCTTCACGGCGGACGAATAGACGACGGCGTAGGCATCGCCGATGTTGTCGGCCGCATGGCCAACTTTGATCGGAATGCCAAGCGAGCGCAGCCGCCTCACATTGGCGCTGTCGGCCGCATCCGAGCCGCGCACCTTGTAGCCGAGATTGTGCATGATCTCGGCAATGCCGCTCATGCCGATGCCGCCGATACCGATGAAGTGGATCGGCCCGATGTCGAGCGGCACGCGGGTGGAAAGCGGCGCACTCATGCGAGCCCTCCCACGCGATCGATCAGGTCGGCGAGAAGCTGCGCCGCATCCGGCTTGCCGAGTGCCGCGGCGGCCGCGGCGCGGCGCGCCAGTTCCGCAGGATCGGACAAGATCTGCTGCAGCAATTGCGAAAGCGAGTTTGGAGTCAGGTCGCGCTGCTGAATGAGCCACCCCGCACCGGCGTTCGCCAGCACACTGGCATTAGCGGTCTGGTGATCGTCGGTGGCGAACGGATAGGGGATGAGGATTGCCGGACGGCCGATCACCGCCAGTTCGCTCACGGTGGACGCGCCGCTGCGGCAGATGACGAGATGGGCATTCGCGATGCGCTGCGGCAGATCGGTGAAAAACTCCGCGACGTCCGCGGCGATGTGCGCGCTCGCATAAGCCCCGCGCAGCGCGGCGACATCTTCCGGCCGTCCCTGCTGAACGATGCGCAAGCGCCAGCGCAAAACCTGCGGTAGCTTCGCAATGGCTTCCGGCACGAGTTCACTGAGCGCGCGCGCACCCTGGCTGCCGCCGAACACCAGAAGATGGATGGGGCTGTCCGGTTCCGGCGGCTCGTATCGGCGATGGGCGAGAGCTGCCGCTTCCGGCCGAACCGGATTGCCGGTGTACGTGATGCGCGCCCTATTACTGGGCGCAAAGCGCGCGAACGGGAACGACGCCGCTACGGCGCGCATGCGGTCGGCGATCAGCCGGTTGACACGGCCGAGCACCGCATTCTGTTCGTGGATCACGGTCGGCAAGCCTGACAGCCACGCCGCGATCATCACCGGCAGGCTGGGATATCCGCCGAAGCCGACGACGGCGGCCGGCTTCACGCGGCGCAATTTGGATAGCCCGATGAACACGCCGCGCAAGATTTCGAATGGCGCCAGAACCTGTCCGACACGGCTTGTGTTGGAGGGCGACGCCGACGGCACCGTCTCGATCGCCATGCCCGGGAAGGCATTGCCGTAGTTGCGGCCGCGCGCGTCGGTCATGATGACGATGCGCCGTCCGCGCCGCGAAAGCTCGGCCGCAACCGCTTGCGCCGGAAAAAGGTGGCCGCCGGTCCCGCCGGCGGAAAGCACGATCGTGCTCATGCGGCCGCCTCGCGATAGACGGTCATCGGCTGCCGGAGGTTGGTGGCGCTCTCCGGCCGCTGGCGGGTGATGCCGAATGCAAATCCCATGGTCAGCGCGACGGCGAACAAGGACGAGCCGCCATAGGAGATGAACGGCAAGGTCATTCCCTTCGCCGGCAACAGATGCACTGCCACGCCCATGTTGATGAACGCCTGCAGCGCGACGCTGAGCGAAAGTCCGGCGGCGGCAAGCTGCGAGAAGCGATCCCGCGCACTGCTCGCGCGCAGGAGGAGGCGCACGCTCAAGGCGCAAAAGAGCATGGCGATGAGGGCGCAGAGGACAAAACCGAATTCTTCGCCCGCGACCGCGTAGACGAAGTCCGAATGCGCGTAGGGAATGCGGTACTTGATGGTCCCTGCTCCGGGGCCGACCCCGGTCAGCCCGCCGTGCTCGAACGCCTTCATCGACAGCCCGGTTTGAAATCCCGGTTTGCCCGGCGCGAAGAACTGTTCGATGCGATGGTGGACGTGCGGTACCAGCAAATAGGCGATGCCCGCGAGTGTCGTGCCGGCACCGGTGATCATTCCGATCCAGGCAAGCGAAATGCCATCGAAGAACAGCATCGCGCCCCACAGCGCGAGCAACAAGCCGGTCTGGCCGATGTCGGGCTCAGCGACCAGCAGCACCAGCGGAATGACGAGCAGGACGAGCGAAGCAAGCTCACGCGACATCGAGATGCGTGTCTGGCCGGCGAGTATGGCGGCACAAAGGACGACGAAACTCGGCTTGAGGAATTCGGATGGCTGCAACGTCATGCCGCCGACATCGATCCAGCGCCTGGCGCCAAGCACTTCCGGCCCCGCGACCAGCACCAGCGCGGATGCAACGACCGAAACCACAAAAATCACCAGCGCCGCGACCTTGATCGAACGAAGCGACAGCAGCGAGGTGCCGATCGCAATGCCGATCGCAATGAGGGCAAACACGACCTGCTTTATCGCGTAGTAGAAATTGCCGGCGTGCGTTGCCGAATGTCGCGCGGTCTCGGCCGGGCTTGCGGCGAACGCGAGCACGAGACCGATGCCGATGAGGGCAAGCATGGCGCTGACGGCAAGGCGGTCGATTTCCCACCACCAGTCGGCAAGCAGTCCCCTGTTCGTGCGCGAGATCATGAGGCCTCCCGCGCGCGCGCGCCGGCAGAGTCGCTCACCAGTAGACGGAAGGCATCGCCGCGCTGCTCGAAATCGCGAAACTGGTCGAAGGATGCGCAGGCGGGCGACAGAAGAACGACCGGCGCGGCGATGTTCGACGCACGCGCATCCTGCCACGCGGCGGCCATGGCGCGGTCCAAGGTGCCGCACAGTTCGTGCGGCACGCCGCGCAGGCTTTTCGCGAACGCATCCGCCGCCTCGCCGATCAGATAGGCCTTGCGGACACGCGGAAAGTGCGACGCCAGGCTTTCGATGCCGCCTTCCTTCGGACGACCGCCCGCGATCCAGAAAATATCCTTGAAGCAGACCAGAGCCCGCTCAGCCGCGTCGGCGTTGGTGGCTTTCGAATCGTTCACGAACCGCACCTTGCCGATGCGGCCAACGTCTTCCATGCGATGCGCCAGCCCACGGAAGCCGGCGATGGCATTGGCGATCTTTTGCGGGTCCTCGATGAAAGGACGCGTCGCTGCGTAGGCAAACGCCGCATTCTGCCAGTTGTGCGCTCCGGGAAGGCGCGGTGCAGTGGACATCTCCATCACCTTGCGAGAACGCAGCGCCTGCGAGTCGTAGAGCACGCCATCCAGTGCGAACACGCCGCGGCCAAGCACCTTTCCGGAAGACACCGGCACGGCCTCCGGTTTCCCGCGCGATGCGAACCGCGAGCGGATGGCGGCGCTGTAGGAATCATCGACGCCGATGCAGACGCGGCCGCTGCCGCGGGTCTGCTCGAGCAACCGCGCTTTCACCGCTGCGTAGTGCTCGATCGTCCCATGGCGATCCAGATGGTCGGGGGTGATGTTGGTGAGGACCGAGACATCTGGCGACAGCCCAGGCGACAGGTCGATCTGGTAGGACGAGACCTCAAGCACATAGATCGTCTTCTGTCCCGGCGGCGCCAGATCGAGCACTGGCTTGCCGATATTGCCGCCGACCAGCGCCTGATATCCGCACGACGAGAGGATGTGTCCGATCAGCGCCGTCGTGGTCGATTTGCCATTCGTGCCGGTCACCGCAATGACGGATGCGCGGTTCGACTTGTCGCGCTCCGGCGTGACCTCGCGCGCGAACAATTCCATGTCGCCGATGACTTCGGCGCCGGCTTGACGGGCCACCATGACGATGTCGTGGGGCTTTGGATGCGTGAGCGGCACGCCCGGGCTAAGGACCAGTGTGCGGATGCGGCCCCACGGCCAGTTCACGACAGCGGTCACCTCGGCGCCGCATCGCGCGACCTCCGCGCGGGCTGTCTCGTCATCGTCCCACGCAAACACCCGCGCACCGGCGGCCACGAGGGCACGCACGGCCGAAGCCCCGGTGCGCGCCAGGCCGAAAACGCCGACGTGTTTGTTCGCGAAGCTGCGCGGGACGATCATGGCATCACCGCAGCTTCAGGGTGGAGAGGCCGATCAGCGCCAGCACCACGGAAATGATCCAGAAGCGGATCACGATGGTGGGCTCGCGCCAGCCGAGCTGCTCGAAATGGTGATGGATCGGCGCCATCTTGAAAACGCGCTTGCCGGTCAGCTTGAACGACGTCACCTGCACGATGACGGACACGGCCTCCATCACGAACAATCCGCCGACGATGGCGAGAACGATCTCGTGCTTGGTGGCGATTGCGACGGCGCCGAGCGCACCGCCGAGGGACAGCGACCCGGTGTCGCCCATAAACACCATGGCAGGCGGCGCGTTGTACCAGAGGAAGCCAAGGCCAGATCCCAGCAGTGCCGCAAGGAATACCGTCAACTCGCCGGTCCCGGCGACGTAGTGGAGCTGCAGGTAATCGGCGAATTTGATGTTGCCGACGAGGTAGGCGATCAGCGCAAACGCGAGCGCCGCGATCATCACCGGCACGATGGCGAGGCCATCGAGTCCGTCGGTGAGGTTCACGGCATTGGATGCGCCGACCAGCACCAGCGCGCCGAACACGAGGAAGCCCCACGATAGGGGGACCAGCGCGGTTTTTAGGAACGGCACCGCGACCGTTCCCGATAGCGTCGGGTCTTCGGCCTCCATGACAACGAAACAGGCGATGAAGGCGACGGCGAACTGCACCAGCAGCTTGACGCGCCCGCTGACTCCGGCCGGCGAACGCTTCACCACCTTCAGGTAATCGTCGGCGAAGCCCAGCAATCCGAAGCTCAACGTCACGAACAGGACGATCCACACATATATATCGGTCAGATCCGCCCACAGCAGAGTGGAGACCACCGCGGACACGAGAATGAGAAGTCCGCCCATGGTTGGCGTGCCTTGCTTCTCGATGATGTGGCGCTGCGGACCATCGCTGCGGATCGGCTGTCCCTTGCCCTGGCGCAGGCGCAGCCAGTCGATCATCCAGGGGCCCATGATGAAGGCGATAATGAGGGCCGTCATGATCGCACCGCCGGCCCGGAAGGTGATATAGCGGAAGATGTTGAGGAACGCCGTGTGACCCGGCAGGTGCACGAGGAAGAACGGGATCATGCGTTCCCTCCCACGGCGCGGGACTTCAGCGCATCGATGACCACCGCCATTTTGCTGCCGAGCGAACCTTTCACCAGCACGACATCGCCGGGCCGCAAGGTGGCGAGCAGCTGCGGTGCGATGTCGGCGGAGGTGGCGCCGTAAGCGCCGCGGCGCGAAGCCGGCAGCACATCCCACAGCGCCTGCATCTGCGGCCCATTGGCGAAGACGAGATCGACCTTTGCCGTCTCGATGTCTCCCGCGAGCGCGGCATGCAGCGCCGGCCCTTGCGGCCCCATCTCCAGCATGTCGCCGAGCACGGCGATGCGGCGGCCGCCTTTGGCCGGCGCGGTGCTGCCGAGCACAGCGAGTGCCGCCGCCATCGACGCGGGATTGGCGTTGTAGCTTTCGTCGATGACGTCGACGTTGCCGGCTCGGAAGCGCGCGCCGCGGCCCTTGAGCGCGGCAAACTCGGAAAGAGCCGCAGCGGCGTTGAGGACATCGGTGTCCAGCGCCGCCACCGTCAGCAGGGCGCCAACCGCATTGCTCGCCAGATGCGCGCCGGTCGCGCCGAGGCGAAAGTGAATGGAGCGGCCGAGAATCTCCGCATCGATCTTCATCCCCTCGCCCGCCTCGCTCGTGGAGAGAATGCGTGCGTCCGCCTCGGCGCCACCGCCGAACGACAAGATGCGGCTCACGCCGGCTTGTCGCGCGCGCGCCTTCAGACGATCGGCGTACGGGCTGTCCGCCGGGATCAGGGCCGCGCCGCCGGGAACGATGCCTTCGAAGATCTCCGATTTCGCATCGGTGATGGCCTCGCAGGTGCCGAAGAATTCGAGATGCGCCGGCGCGATCGTTGTCACCAGCGCCACATGCGGACGCACGAAGCCGACCAGCGAACGAATCTCGCCGAAATGGTTCATGCCGATCTCGAAGATGCCGAACTCGGTCTCGCGCGGCATGGAAGCAAGCGACAGCGGCACGCCCCAGTGGTTGTTGTACGAGGCGGCGGAGGCATGCGCCGTCCCATTGGCACCGAGCCCGAGCCGCAGCATCTCCTTCGTCGTGGTCTTGCCGGCGCTGCCGGTGACACCGACGATCTTGGCATGGCTGCGCGTCCGCGCCGCGCGGCCGAGGTCTTCCAGGCCACGCTGCGTGTTCGCGACGCTGAGTAGTGCGCCCGGGGCTTCATCGATGTGCTGTGACACCAGCGCAGCGGAAGCCTTTGCTGCCAGGGCCGCCGGCACGAAGGCATGGCCGTCGCGCGCATCGCCTTTCAGCGCGACGAAGAGATCGCCTGCCTTCAGCGTGCGGGTGTCGATGGAGATGCCCGTCGCCTCGAACGCGCGCGAGGCGTGGCCCAACGTGGCGGCTTCGGCTTCCGCGGAGGTCCACAGCGCGCTCATGCTGCTGCCTTTCCGCCCAATGCCAGCGCCGCCTTGATCGCCTCGTTGCGGTCGGAGAATGGCCGCGTCACGGAACCGATGATCTGGCCCTGCTCGTGACCCTTGCCGGCAATGACGAGAACATCGCCCCCGCGCAGTGCGGCGATGCCGGCATGAATAGCTTCTGCGCGGTCGCCGATCTCGCGCGCGTCCGGACAGCCGGTCAGCGCTTCGCGGCGGATGGAAGCGGCATGTTCGCTGCGCGGATTGTCGTCCGTGACGATCACGCTGTCGGCGAATTTCGCGGCAGCCTCACCCATCAGCGGGCGCTTGCCGCGATCGCGGTCGCCGCCGCAACCGAAGATTACATGCAGCTTACCCCTTGCGTGTGGGCGCAGGGCCTTCAGCACAGTTTCCAGCGCATCCGGCGTGTGGGCATAGTCGACATAGATCGGCGCACCGTTTGCAGAATATGCAACTTTCTCCAGACGCCCGGGCGCGCCTTTCAGCTGTGCCAGCGCGGCAAAGACTTTCTCGTCCGGTTCACCCATGCCAAGCGCAAGGCCGGCGGCAACGAGCGCATTCGCCGCCTGGAAATCGCCAGCCAGCGGCAATTCGATCTGATGCGTGCGGCCCGCATAGGCGACGCGCAGCGTCTGTCCATCGCCATGCGGCTCACGGCCCAGCAGCCTGAGCGCCTCGCCGCGCTCGCCGACAGTGAGCAGCTTGAGATTACGCGCGCGCGCCGCTGCGACGAAGTCTTCGCTGTGCGCCGCATCCACATTGACGACGACAACGCCGCCGTCGCGCACCAGTTCGACCAGCCGCAGCTTCGCCGCGAGGTAATCCTCGAAGGTCTTGTGATAGTCGAGATGATCGCGGGTGATGTTCGTGAAAGCCGCCGCGGCGATCTTTACGCCGTCGATGCGGAACTGATCGAGCCCGTGGCTCGAGGCTTCGAACGCCACATGCTCGATGCCGCTCCGCTTCAATTCGGCCAGGCGCCGATGAATCTCAATGGCGTCCGGCGTCGTATGCGACAGCGGAATCTCACCCTTGGGGGTGACGATGCCGATCGTCCCGAGGCTTGCCGCCTTCAATCCGGCGAAGGTCCAGATCTGGCGCAGGAAAACCGTGACCGACGTCTTGCCGTTGGTGCCGGTGACGGCGGCAATCGCGTCCGGCTGCGCACCGAAGAACGAGGACGCCATCAGCGCGAGCCTGAGCCTCGGATTCTCATCCGGAAGAAACGCGACACCAAGCTCGCGCACGCGCGAGGCAAACTCCGGCCGCGCCAGCACGGCGACAGCGCCGCGCTTCACCGCGTCTTCAATGTAGCGCGCGCCGTCTTCGCGCACGCCCGAGATCGCCGCAAACAGATCGCCCGGTTTCACCTCGCGGCTGTCGCTCGCAAGGCCGGTGAATTTCGCGCGGGGCTTCATTTTTGTTGTGCCCACATTACCCGTTCTCAGCATCGTGGCCGATTGTGTTTCCATTATGGAGATGGACCGGTTTGCGCGACCATCGGCAGGCCGAGCATCGGTGCGATGCGCGCCACCACGCGACCCGCCAGCGGCGCCGCCGTATGTCCCGCGAGCGCCATGACACCGCTCGCGTTGGCGCCATGCGGCTCGTCGAGCAGCACAAAGACGAGATAGCGCGGATCGTCGATGGGGAAAACGGCACAGAAGGATGTGCGCAGCTTGTGCGCGACATAGCGGCCGTTCACCGTCTTCTCCGCCGAACCGGTCTTGCCGCCGACATCGTATCCCGCAACATCGGCCAGCTTGCCGGTTCCGTTTGTCACGACATAACGCAGCAGCTCGCGCATCGTGGCGCTGGTTTCCGGCGAGATCACCTGGGCACCCCGGGCATTGCTGTCCCGTTTCAGGAAGGTGGGTGCGATGCGGCGTCCGCCATTCACGACGCTCGCCGCGGCCGCAACAAAGGATAGCGGACTGACCGAGATGCCATGTCCAAAGCCGATGGTGGCGGTTTGGATGTCGCCCCAGCGCTTGGGAAAGAGCGGGTGCGCGCCTTCCGGATCTTCGGTGTGCACCGGTTCGAGCAAACCCATCGAGCGGAGAAAACCCTCCTGCCGCACCGGACCGGAGAGCAGCGCGATCTGCGCGGTTCCCGCGTTGGAGGATTGGCTGAGGATGTCGCGCGCCTCAAGAAAGGCGGGCATCCGTTCCGCGTCCTTGATCAGATACTTGCCGAGGCGAAAGCCGCCGCCGATCGGAAACGTCTGGTCGAGGCGGACGGTGTGATCCTGCATGGCGAGCGTGAACGAGAAAATCTTGAACACCGAGCCCAGCTCATAGACATCGCGCAGCATGCGGTTGCGGGTGGGGTTGAGGCTGTCGGTCTCGCCGCCGCCGGATACACCGTCGGGCAGCGATGCCATGCCGAGGATCTCGCCGGTGTTGACGTTCAGCACGATGCCGCCGGCGGCGCGCGCTTCAAACTGCTGCAGCGCCGATTCCAGCTCGTGGCGAAGCTCATACTGAATGCGCATGTCGAGCGCGAGCTGCACCGTGCCGCCCTCGCGCAGCCGCTTGTCGAGGCCGAGTTCGAGCCCGGTCACGGGCCGGCCGGTCGAATCCACGGCGCCCAGAACCTGCTCGGCGGCGCGGCCTTGCGGATAAAACCGCTGTGACGCCGGCGCGAACTCGATGCCGGGAATACGCAGCGACCGCAGCGATGCTTCGGCCCTGTCGTCGACATGGCGCGCCACCAGCACATAATGGCCGGGCTTGTGCTTGACCTTGAGGATGCGGAAAACGCGATCCTCCTTCACGCCAGTCGCGCCGGCGATCTGACGCGCCGCGGTGCGGACATCCCGCACGGCATCCGGCTGCAGATAGACGTCCTTCACAGCCTTGTTGCCCGCGAGCAGTTCGCCATTGCGGTCGACCATGTCGGCGCGGGCCAGCGGGGCGTGCATGATGGGTACCACAGCATTCGTGGCGGTGCCCCGCAGGAGTGTTAGATCGGCGAGGCGGGCGCAGATCAGCGCAAAGGCGAGCACGCTGCCGATGGCAGCAATGGCAATGCGCCGCTGAACGATCCCCGCCCCTTCGTTCACATCAATCTCCGGAGGGCACAATCGCGTTGGCGGAGCGGACCTGCGCATCGTCGATCGGCGAAGACTCGCCCTTGCGCGGCAGCATGGTGAGCGACGACAGCACAACGGCCGGTGCATCGTCCGAACCGCTCTCGCTTGCGGCGAGCTGCTGGATGCGCCCCGGCAGCGCCAGTTCCTGCCACCGGATTTCCAGGGCCTTGATCTGCCGCTGCTCGTCGCCGATTTGCTGACGGATGGCGAGCGCCCGGTTATGCGTCACCCGGGTCTCATCGGAGACGTCGTACAGCGCCAGACACACCAGCGCCGTTACCGCGAAACAGCAGAAGTTGATGACCCGGATCATGGGCTTTCTCCCTTAGGCCGCAAGCGCCGTTCGCTCAGCCGCACGCAGGCGGGCCGAACGGGCGCGGGGGTTCTTGGCGATCTCGTCCTGGGTCGCTGTGCGCGGCTTGGCCCAGACGAGGCGGAAGGTTTGCGCACGTGCCGGTGCTGCTGCGGGAGCATGGCGCGACACGGCAGGCTGCTTGCTGCGCTCGGCGAGGAAGCGCTTGACGATGCGGTC
>DASYBT010000148.1:0-31254 GCA_036500585.1 Rhizomicrobium sp. | reverse complement strand
GGCTTTCCCCCATATGCCCGATGACGATCTTCAGCTTGGGGAACCGCTCGAACAATCCGCACAGGATCATGCGCAGGCAATGCACCGACACTTCCGCCTGGAATCCCCACATGGCGGTGTACAGGCCGTAATCGGCGTAGGGCTTCGCCATCTGGTCGGATGGGCAGCGCGGGTGGATGTAGATCGGCCGGTCGAGCGCTTCGGCGCATTCCAGAATCGGCCAGAATTTCGGATCGTCGAGATATTCGTTGTGGGTATGCGAATTGAGGATAAAGCCGTGGAGCTTCAGCTTCCCGATCGCGCGCTCCATCTCCTTCACCGCGCGCTTCGGGTCCTGCGGCGCAAAGGCGGCGAGCGCAGCAAAGCGCGAGGGATGCTTCTGCACCGCCTCTGCCACGCGGTCGTTGGCGAGGCTCGCGATCTCACAGGCGAGGTCGGCATCGAACATCTGCACGCCGGGCGAGGTGAGCGACAGCAGATGCATCGACACGCCGTTGTCGTCCATCAGGTTGAGGCGGCCTTGGTCGAGATCGGTCAGCGCGTTGTACAGCGGTGCGCCCGGCACGGCGCTGCGCCGCGGCAGGCGCAGATCGAGACTGTCCCATGTGCTTTTCGAAAGCGTGAGCAGCGCTGCGAGATGCTCAGGTATCGAGAAGGCTTCTTCGGTCGCGATACGGGGCATTGCATCCGCCACGGTGTGATCTCCCGGCTTGGTGCACGAAGTCTAATCGGCCAAGCCCCGCGCATCCGCCGCGCCAGCGAAGATGGAGCCGACCGGGAGCGAAAATCACGTCACGATACGAATGCTTCCTGCTTCATCTTGCTTGGGTTCGCCGCCGGTGGAGTAGGGGGCCAAGCCTCTAGGGAAGCTTGAAAAACAACGACGTGGGCGGCGCGACAGCGCGGGCCTGGGAGGGCGCATGGCCATCGATATCGGTCCGGAAATCGACGCCGACGCCATCCAGCCCGCGGCAGCATCCGCCGAGCCGTGGCCGTCGCCGGTGCGCGCCTGGTACGCGATTTTCGTCTTCGCGCTCGCGCTGATGATGGATTTCCTCGACCGCGGCATCGTTGGCCTGCTGGTGCATCCGCTGGAAGTCGATCTGCATCTGTCCGACACACAAATCGGATTGATCAGCGGCGTTGCCTATATTGCGTTCTATGCCGCCATCGGCTTGCCAATCGCGCGCCTTGCCGATGTCAGCGTGCGACGCACAATCGTTGCCGTCGGTGTCGGTCTGTGGAGCATCGCGACGGCGCTGTGCGGATTTGCGGGGAATTTCTGGCAGCTGTTCGTCTGCCGCATGGGCGTAGGCGCCGGCGAATCCTGCAACGGTCCACCGGTGTTCTCGATGATCTCGGACCTGTTCCCGCGCGACAAGCTGCCGCTCGCCATCGCCGTGCTGAATTTCGGATTCATCTTCGGCAATGGGCTGGCCAATATGCTGGGCGGCACGGTGATTTATCTGCTTTCCGGCAAATCCACCTACACCTTGCCGCTGCTCGGAGCGATGCATGCTTGGCAGCTGGTGTTCATCGCGGTGGGACTGCCAGGCCTCATCGTCTCGGCGTTGATGTATTTCACGGTGAAGGAGCCGGTGCGCCGTGGCCGCATCGCCAAGGACGGCGTGCATCAAAGTGTGCCGGTGCGCGAGGTGACAAGGTTCTTCTTGCGGGACTGGAGAACCTACATCCCGATGTTCGCAGCCCTTGCCTTCAACATCATCCCGGCCGTTGGCCTGATCATTTGGGCGCCGGAATATTTCCGCCGCACGTTCGGCTGGTCCACCGCGCAATTCGCGTTCACCGCCGGCATCATCACGATGGTGGTGGCGCCGTTCGGCGCGATCTTCGGCGGCTGGCTCGCCGGGCACTTCCAGCGCGCCGGCCACGACGATGCCAATCTCCGCGTGGTATTGATCGCGTTCTTCCTCAACATTTTCGGGTTGCTTGGCTTCACCCTGGCGCCATCGCCGCTGCTCGCCTTCGCATGTTTTGCCTATGTGCAGTTCGTGGCGATGTGGGTGCCGGGGCCGTTTAATGCAGCGCTGCAGGTGGTGACGCCGAACGAGATGCGCGGCCAGATCACGGCGCTGTTCCTCTTCATCTTCAACATCATCGGCTACGGCCTTGGCCCGTCGAGCGTGCCGTGGGTGACGAGCCACATCTTCCACGATCCGGCGATGCTGGGCCGCGGATTTGCGGTTGTGATCGCTGTGCTGTGTCCCATCTCGACGCTCTGCATCCTGTGGGGCATGAAGGAGTACGGCCGCGCCGCGGCGCGTTCGAGGCAATGGGCATGAGGACGCCGATGCAGGATGTCGAGGGGAAGACCGCGTTCATCACCGGCGGCGGCAGCGGCATCGGCCTTGGCATGGCCAAGGTGTTCGCGAACGCCGGCATGCAGGTGGTGATCGCCGACATCCGCCAGGATCACCTCGACGACGCCATGGCGGGTTTCTCCGAAACGAATTTCCGCGTCCATCCCATCCGGCTCGACGTCACCGACCGCGCTGCATTCGCCCGCGCCGCGGACGAAGCGGAACGTGTGTTCGGCAATGTCCACATCGTCTGCAACAATGCCGGCATCAACATGTTCGCCCCGATGGACGAATGCACCTACGACGATTGGGATTGGATCCTCGGCGTCAACCTGGGCGGCGTGATCAACGGCGTGGTCACCTTTGTGCCGCGGCTGAAAGCGAGCGGGCAGGGCGGGCACATCGTCAACACGGCATCGATGGCCGCCTTCATCACCGGGCCCGGCGCCGGCGTTTACACCGCCTCGAAGTTCGGCGTTCGCGGCTTGAGCGAATGCTTGCGCTGGAATCTGGCGCCGCACGGCATCGGCGTGTCGGTGCTGTGCCCCGGTCTCGTCAACACCAACATCCACGAAAGCGAAACCGTGCGGCCGGAGAAATTCGCGGCTCACATCGGCCCGATCGACCAGGATTTCATGGCCAAGCTGCCGGAGCTGCACAAGGCCGGCATGGACCCCGCCGCGGTGGGGGAGAAGGTGCTCGCCGGAATCCGCCGCAACGACCTCTACATCTTCCCGCATCCGGAGTTCCGCGCCGAGCTAAGCGAGATTTTCGACGATGTGCTTTCGGCGCTGCCGCAAGAGCCGGTCGATCCGCGCCGGCTGGCGGTGGAGGAGAAGCGCCGCGAGATCGTGGCGCTCGCCAAAAGCGCCGTCGCCAAGGACAAGATGCACTGAACGGAACGCGAGAATGCTTGAGTTGTATCACGCCGAACCCGTCGCCAATTCGATGAAGCCGCTGATCTGCCTGAAGGAGAAGGGCCTCAAGTTCGTCAGCCACTATGTCGATCTGCTGCGCTTCGAGCAGCACGCGCCGGCGTTCGTGAGGATCAATCCGAACGGCCAGGTGCCGGTGCTGGTGCACGACGGCAACGTCATCACCGAGTCCACCGTCATCAACGAATATCTGGAGGATGTTTTCCCGCAGGTGCGCTTGCGGCCGGAAGATCCGGTGGCGCGCGCCCGCATGCGGGTGTGGAGCAAGTTCGTCGACGAATATTTCTGCCCGGCGCTGTCGATGATCGGCTGGCACATCATGGTGCGCCGCATCGCGACAGCCATCGACAAGGGCGAATTCGAGAGGCTGCTGGAGCGCATTCCGCTTCCCGAGCAACGGCAGAAATGGGCCACGGTGGCGGGTGAATCCTTCAGCGAGGAGCAGCTTGCGGATTCCCGCCGGCGCTGCGGCGTATCGATTCAGCGCATGGAAGCAATTTTGCAGAAATACAAATGGCTGGCCGGCGACGAGTATTCGCTGGCCGACGTGAACTCTTATTCCATGGTCGCCGGCATGCCGCGCCTGATGCCCGAGCACATGAACGAGAGCAATGCACCGCGCGCGCTGGATTGGCTTTCACGCATGAATGAGCGCCCGGCGGTGCAGGCTACGCTCGCGATGCCGAACAAGGTGCCGGAAACCCTCCGCGCCTTCGGGCTCGCACCCTCCCCTTGAGGGAGGGTCGAACGAAAGAGCGAAGCGAGTTCGTTCGGGGAGGGGTCACTTCTGTTGGTGGAATCAACCCCTCCCCGAAATTGCTTCGCGTGCGCTCGCAATTTCGACCCTCCCTCAAGGGGAGGGTACTATGAGAGGAGGTGCCGAGACCTACTTCCGGATCCGCCGCAGCAGGTGCTTGAGCTCGGCCGCTTCGGCATCCGAGAACCGCGACGTCATCCAGTGCTCATGCTTGGCGAGCGCAGCCTTCGACTGCGCCAGCATCTTGCGTCCCTTGGGCGTGAGAAACAGCTCCTGACGGCGCGCATCGTGGCGCGAACGTTCGCGCGTGATGAGGCCGCGATCCTCGAGCTTGTCGATGATTGCCATCATCGATGCGCGGTCCATGTCCAGCTCTTTGGCCAGCATGATCTGCGACACGCCGCCATTGGCGCCGATCAGCCACAGCACGCCCGTCTGCTTCTGCGTGAGGTCGAGATGCGCCATGGCGCGGGTGAAATGGCGCGAGATGGCGATGTAGGCGAGGCGCAGCTGATATCCGAGCAGCTCATCCATCTCGTTGGTCTGCACATGGTGCTTCGGCGCGGGCCGTTTGGTCGGCTTGCGCTTCGGCTCGGCAGGAATGGGCTTCATCAGCACGCTGCGACTCTCTTCATCCAGAAGCTGCGTCATCTCTCCACTCTAGCGGGAAGGCCATGCGCTCAGGCGGGCAAATTGCCTCACGGCGCGGCCTTGCCTGCCTTTTTCAACGGCTGAGGCGCCGAGGGTTTATCCTCGTTGGCGCGGGCGATCACATATCCGCGAATGTCGGAGACTTTCGCGGGATCGAGTGCGCTGGCGAATGACGGCATGCCCCCCTGCCTGAGCTGCCCGCCGAGCACGATGGACCGCCAGGTTGCCATAGGAAGGTTGGCGCTGTAGCGCAGGTCGGGAACAAGGCCTCCGCTCACCGCGGCATCGCCATGGCAGACGCCGCAGAAGCGGCTGTAGTACGCCTTGCCGGTCGTGATCGTTTTCGCATTCGCAGTGGACGGCGGCGGATTGAGCGGCTGGTCGACGTTGGGCGGCGGCGGCGGCAGCTTGGCCGTGCCGCCGATCCGGAACGCCAGCACCCGGCTGATGTTCGGAATGTGACCCGACTTGAACGACAGCGCGCCATCCGCGAGCGCGTAAGCACCACCCCAGCCGGCCAGCACGGCGATGTATTGCTGCCCGTTCACGAGATAGGTCATCGGCGCGGCGAGCACGCCCGTCTGCACCTTCATCGACCACAGCTTCTGACCGTTGTCGGCGCGATAGACCGCGAACTCACCCGTCGCGTTGCCCTGCGCGACCAGATTGCCGGCGGTCGAAAGCACACCGCCGTTCCACGGGCCCTTGTGCTGCACGCGCCAGACCTCGCGTTGCGCAACCGGGTCCCACGCGATCAGCTCGCCCTTCAGTCCGGCAAGCGCCTGCGCCTTCACTTTGGCATCGTTCGGCAGCGAGGCGGCGGCAAAGTCGAGCCCGATATTGTAGCCGATCGGGGCCGCCTTGTAGCCGGCCTCGGCGATGAACGGGAACCCTGTGTCCTGCGCCGGAATGTAGACGAGGCCCGTCTGCGGATCGAACGACATCGGCTGCCAGTTGTGCGCACCCAATGGGCCAGGCAGGTTCACCCATGGCGACTTGTTCTCACTGTAGCGCGCCTTGGCTACTTCGATGGGCCGTCCCGAATTCGGATCGATGCCGGTCGTCCAGTTGACGGTGGCATAGTTCTTCGCCGAGATCAGCTTTCCGGTTGCGCGATCGAGCACATAGAAGAATCCGTTCTTCGACGCCTGCATGATGACTTTGCGGGGCTTGCCGTCGATGTTGAGGTCGGCCAGCGTGAGCTGCTGGTCGGCGTCGTAATCCCACTCGTCCCCCGGCGTGACCTGGTAATGCCAGACATACGCGCCGGTGTCGGCATTCACCGCCACGATGGAGGCGAGAAACAGATTGTCTCCGCCGCCAGGGCTGCGCATTTGCGCACTCCAGGGCGTGCCGTTGCCGGCGCCGAAATAGACGAGATTCAACTCGGGATCGTAGGAGATCGCGTCCCACACGGTGCCGCCGGAGGACTCGGAATATGCGCCTTTCCAGGTGGCGAGTGCCGTCTTCAGGATCGGCTGCTCGAAACCTGTCTTGCCGGGGATCGTGTAGAAGCGCCAGTCGAGGTTGCCGGTCTTCGCATCGTAGGCGGAGATGTAGCCGCGCACGCCGAATTCCGCGCCGCCGTTACCGATCAGCACCTTGTCCTTCACGATCCGCGGCGCGCCGGTGATGGTGTAGGGCTTCGCCGGATCGGTGGTCTGCACGCTCCACACGACCTTGCCGATCGCCGCATTCAGCGCAATCAGGCGGCCATCGAGCGTGCCGACATAGATCTTGCCGCGATACGCCGCCACGCCGCGATTGACGGCATCGCAGCACGCCTTCACCGCCCAGTCGCGCGGCACTTGCGGATCGAATGCCCATTTGAGCTTGCCGGTCGCCGCATCGATCGCCTTCACCATGCTCCAGGCGGTGGAGGTGTACATCACGCCGTCGATGACCAGCGGCGTGGCCTCCTGGCCGCGCGCGCTGTCGAGATCGAGATACCAGGCGAGGCCAAGCTGGCTGGCATTCCTGTCGTTGATCTGATCGAGTGGGCTGAAGCGCTGCTCGCTGTAGGTGCGGCCGTAGGAGAGCCAGTTGCCGGGCTCCTTGTCGGCGGCGGCGATGCGCGCGCTGTCGACAGCGGCCGGCGCCGCCGATGCGGCAATCGCGGAAGGAAGCGATAAGGCCAGCGCCAACGCGGCCCCCGCCAACGGAATGAGATAAAGGTTCATGTCAGCCCCAGCGTCGAAACAGAAAGACCGCCGATGATAAGGCCATCGGCGGCCCCCCTGGCAATCGGAAGTGCGAGGGTGCGCACCTCCGCGTCGTTACATCTTGATATCGAACTTGGCGTACCACTGCGCCGGCGGATCGTAGGTCGCGTCCACAAAACCGGCGGCATAGTTGTGGCTTCCGATGGTGATGTAGCGCTTGTCGCCGACATTGGTGCCGCCCAGGGTGACCGCGTACTTGTCGTCGTGGAACGCGTAGCGGACCGAGAGGTCCAGCAGGTCGACAGCCGGGCGCATCAGGAGCGGCGTGTTCTCGGCGTCGTTCGCCTCCCTGCTGATATGGGTGTAGGCGGCCTGCAGCAACAGATCGTCCCCATTGCCGATCGGGATGTCGTATTGCGGGTTGATGCTGATCTTCCATTTGGGAGTCTTCGGCAGCATCTTGTTCAGCGTGACCGTGGCCTCGGGGATGATGTTGCCGAGGGAATCGCGCGCCACCACGGCCGGGTCGAGGTGCGTGTAGTAGGCGTCGGTGTAGCCGATATTCGCCCGCACCATGAAGTTGTCCGTGATCTCCGCCTGGCTCTCGACTTCGAAGCCCTTGATGTGGGCGTTGCCGAGATTCTCCAGCACCGGCGAGGCGCCCTGCTGCTGGTTCAGCTGGATGCCGGTGAAGTACGTGAAGAACGCCGCCGCGTTGACGATCAGCCGGTGATCCAGCCAGTCGGACTTAAGGCCGGCTTCGTAGGTGCTCGCCTTTTCGGGCCCATAGCGCGCGTCAGCCGGATCCGTGATCGGGTCCGACAGGCGCGTTGTCCAGCCGCCGGATTTGAAGCCCTTCGACCATGAGACATAAGTCATCAGGTCGTCGGTGAAGTGGTACTGCGTGCCGACGGTCGGCGTGAACAGATAGAAATTCTGGTGGTCCCATGGTCCCGGGAAGTAGCGGAATGGCTCATTCGGATCGGGAAAGCCAAGCAGTTGCTGGCAGGTGAGGAACGGTGGGCCGCCCAAATTGTTGGGCATGCCGGGCGGATAGCAGCCGGACGCCTTGTAGGCGAGGCCGTTGTTGTCCTGCTGGCCGCCGAGGAAGGCCTTCTTTTCGATCGAATAGCGGCCGCCGACCGTGACGCCGAGCTGGTCGGTGACCTTGTAATCGAGGTGGAAATAGGCCGCATAGCTCTTCGTCCGCAGATCGTTGAGGCCCAGATCGTCGACGGCAAGGAGGCTGCCGTCGAACGGCACCCAGTCGTGCACGAAGCCGTCCTCGTAGAAGTAGTAGAGGCCGCCCACGTAATTCAGGCGCTGATCGAACGCCGTGCCGATGGCCTGCAGTTCCTCGCTGAATTGCTGCTGGCGCTGCTTGTCGGTGACGCTGAGCAACTCGCCATTGTCGGCCGCACCATCGAGATCGGTGCCGATGTTCCAGGTGATGTGGCGGTAGCCGGTGATCGATTTCAAGGTCAGATCGGGGGTCGCCACCCAGGTCATCGTCAGGCCGGTCCCCTCGGAATCGTATTTGGCGAAGTTCGGCCCGTTTGCGTAAGTGGTGTCGATATTGCCCGTCTGCGTCGTTTGCGCGTTGATGGGAATGAGATTGCGTTCCGTATCCAGCGGCGCCAGACCGCCATGCGAGGGATAGCCGTCGGAACGACGGCTGCTGCATAGCACGCCGATCTCGGCACCCTCGAGACAGGCGGTGTACAGCCCGGCGATAGCGTCGATGGCATCCGGCGTGTTCGGCCATGTCTGCAAAATGGAAACCGGTGTGGATTCCTGGTCCTCGTGGTTCCAGTCGCCCGTCAGCATGACGTTGAAATTGTTGTTCACGTCCCACACCAGCTTCCCGCGTGCGGCGAAGCGGTTCTGGCCGCCATAAGCGTCGTGCGCATCGGTGCCGCCGTTCAGCGGCGTCGGGGGGTCGAACGCGTAGTTGTTGACGTTGTTGTACGGCACCACGCGCTGGTATCCGTCGCGGCGAACTTCCGAGACCGTCAGCGACGTGCGCACATTGTCGGCCAGCGGGATATCCGCGGTGGCCGCGAGGTCGAAGCGGTTGAACGATCCTGTTGTCCCCTCACCTTCCAGGGTGAAGGCGTCGCCGGGATCGCGCGTCACGATGTTGATGGCGCCGCCGATCGTATTCCGTCCGAACAGTGTGCCCTGCGGGCCTTTGGCCACTTCGATGCGCGACACGTCGAGGAGGTCGACATTGGCGCCGATGGTGCGGGCGAGATAGACGCCATCCAGGTAGACGCCGACGCCGGGATCGATGTTAAAAGCAAAGTCATCCGAGCCGATGCCGCGGATCGAGGCCGACAGCACCGACGAGTCTCCCGAGAACGGCGTGCCGGCATCCAGATTCACGTTCGGCGTGAGGTTGCTCAACTGATTGAGACTCACGACGTCCTTTGTCTTCAGGTCGGCGCCGGTGAACGCCGTGATCGCGATCGGCACGTTCTGGATGTTTTCCGCGCGCTTTTCAGCGGTGACCGTGACCGTTTCGATGCCGCCTGCTGTTTGCGCGATTGCGCTGTCAGCCAATGATCCGATGACGAAAATTGGAATGGCGCATTGCAGAAGCCGCGCCCGCAAGCCATGAGCAAGCATCGATAACCTCCCCTTCGCGAAAAATCTCCTGGAACGTCGGCCCCGCGCCGATTCTGTTTGTATTACCAACAAAAATAGCAGGAAGATTGCGCGGCACCTATCCCGTTGGCGGGGTTGTCCTATGTTGAATTCGGTAAGTGTGGCCGCGGGGCCACAAAGGCCGCGCAACTGCCGGGAATCGAATGACTTTTCGGGAAACGAAATCCGGCGATCTGCGAAGTCACCGCACGATGACGGCCCAGAAATGCGGAAACCAGTTCGTCGCGACGCCCCCGCCGCGAAAGGCCGCGTCTTCCAGGACGGCGCGGTGCATGGCGAGGTTGGTCGCCACGCCCTCGATGCGGCAATCGGCCAGCGCGTTTCGCGCCCGGTCAATTGCTGCGCCGCGTGTGGCGCCGTGCACGATGATTTTGGCGAGCAGGGAATCGTAGAACGGCGGCACGCTCGCGCCTACTTCGATGTGCGTGTCGACGCGGATGCTTTCGCCGGCGGGAAACACGGCTGACGTAACGGTTCCGGGCGAGGGGCGGAAATCGTGGCCCGCGTCTTCGGCATTGATGCGAAACTCGATGGCGTGGCCGGCAAACGCCACATCGTCCTGCTTGATGCGCCGTCCTTCCGCCACGGCGATTTGCTCCGCGACGAGATCGAGACCCGTGATCGCTTCCGTCACCGGATGCTCGACCTGGATGCGGGCATTCATTTCGAGAAAATAGAATTCGCCGCGCGCATCATCGACGAGAAACTCCACCGTGCCGAGGCCGCGGTAGCCAAGTGCCTTGCCGTACGCCACGGCCGCTTCGCGCAAGCGCGACTGCAGCGCGGGCGGAAGATTCGGTGCCGGTGCTTCTTCGATCAGCTTCTGATAGCGCCGCTGGATGGAGCAGTCGCGGTCGCCGAGATGAATGACGTTGGTGCCATCGCCCAGCAATTGCACCTCGACATGGCGTCCGCGCTCGATGAACCGTTCGACGTAAACGCGCGCATCGCCGAACGCCGCATCCGCTTCCGCCATGGCGAGCGCGATGGTGGCATCCGCGTCGGCAGCATCGCGGATCAGTTTCATGCCGCGGCCGCCGCCACCACCGACGGCCTTCACCAGCGCCGGCATTCCGATGTCCGCGATCAGCGCGCGCGCCTCCTCCGCCGAATGGATCATGCCGCCGGGCACCACGGGCAATCCGGCAGCCGTCGCGATTTCGCGCGCGCGCCATTTGTCGCCGGCGCTCAAGAGCTGCTCCTCGGTGGCGCCGATGAAGATCACGCCGGCGTCGCGACAGGCCCGCGCCAGCGCCGCCTTTTCCGACAGGAAGCCATAGCCGGGATGGATGGCATCGCAGCGCGCGCCTTCCGCGGCGGCGATGATGGCCCCGACACTCAAATAGCTTTTCGCCGGTTGCGGCGGACCGATCTTGACCACGCGGTCGGCCAGCCGCGCCGGGACGGAATCGAGATCGGCGTCGGAGGCGGCCAGCACCGTCTCGATGCCAAGGCTGTGCGCGGTGCGGATGATGCGGCAGGCAATCTCACCGCGATTGGCGATCAACAGGCGCCGGATCATGAGGCCTTGAGTTTCATCAGGATGCGGCCGTGTTCCACGAACTCGGCATTGTTCACGCAGATTTCTGCGATCGTGCCGCGCGCTCCAGACGGCACGGAATTCATCAGCTTCATCGTTTCGATGATGGCGACGACGGTGTCTTCTTCGACCTGGCTGCCCACTTCGACGAACGGTTCGGCGCCGGGTTTCGGTGCGCGATAGAAGGTACCCACCAGCGGCGCATGCACAGCGACCATCCCAGGCTCCAAGGTCACAGCCGCAGATTTTTCCGGCGCGATGGCGGCGGCAGCCCGTTCGCTTGGGGCCGTCTGCGTTTCCTGTGTCCATCCACCGGAGCCGGCGCGCCGCAAGGTCAGCTTGAACCTGTCCGTCTCGATCTTGAGTTCGTCGAAGCTGGAGTTGTTCAGCAGCTGGATGATCTCCTGCACATCGTCATGCGTGAGGTTCATCGCGAACGTCCGCCGAACGCAGCGAACACATGCTCGAGCGGATTGGCCTTCGGCGCGGCGACCGGCTCGGCATCGCGCTTGCTCCACACCGTCTCCGGCCGGCTTTGCAGCAGGAAGATGGCGCCCGACTTGTCGATGGCCCATTCGATGTCCTGCGGCTTGCCGTAATGCCGCTCCACTCTGCGCGCCACGTCGGCCAGCGCGCGCACTTCGTTGTCCGAAAGGCAAGACTGCTCCTGCAACGCTTCCGCAACCGGCATATCGAGCACGCCGCCCTCATCGTTCGGAATGTGCTGCCGTGCTTTCCGCGAAATAGCGCGATCGCGAATGTTGCCGGTCACCTTGTCGATCACGAATTTGTCCGGCGTCACTTCGCCCGAGACGATGCAGGAGCCCAGCCCGTAGCTGCCTTCGATCGCGATCACCGAGCGGTCGCCGGTGAGCGGGCTGCGTGTGAACATCACCCCGGAGCAGCGCGAATCCACCATGCGCTGCACCACCACGGCCATCGCAATTCCCTCTTCGCGCAACACGAGCTTGCGGCGGTAGGCGATGGACTCGGTCGAGTACAGGCTCGCCCAGCAGGCGCGCACGTGATGCGTGACGGCGTCGGTGCCGCGCAGCCAGAGATAAGTATCTTGCAGGCCGGCGAAGCTCGCGTCTTCCGCGTCCTCGCCGGTGGCGCTGGAGCGTACGGCGACGGGATGCGCGGCTTCGGCGCACAGTGTAGCGTTGCTCTCGCAGATCGCCGCGTGAATGGGCGAGGGCAGCGGCGATGCTTCGATGCGCGCGCGCATCTGGGCGGTTGCCGCGGCGATGGAGGCGGTATCGTTGGCATCGAGCCGTTCGAGCGCGTTCCGCATCGCGCCATCGGGATCGAGTGCCGAAACAAATTCGCTGAAGCATTCCGTCGCCACGACAAATCCCGGCGGCACGGGAATTTGCGCGCGTGTCAACTCGCCCAGATTGGCTCCCTTGCCGCCGACGATGGGGCGGTCGGCGAGGGAGAGATCGGTCAACCAGTGAATTCTGCTCATGACGACACAAACGTAATTCCCCCTCCCCCCGCGGGAGGGGGCAATCCGAACATGCAAAGTATGTGAGGATTGGGGGAGGGGGCTGTCGATGCGTGCGCAAACCCCTCCCCCAAATTCTCGCGCGATGACGCGCTCGAATTTGCCCCCTCCCGCAAGGGGAGGGGGGACACGAGAGTAGAGGGGCAGGGCACCGTCATCACTCCAATATCGTCACCACGCCGCGGTCGCCGTCGACGCGCAGGCGCTGGCCCGTCTTGATCCGCTTCGTCGCCTGGCCGGTGCCGACGACCGCCGGCATGCCGTATTCGCGCGCCACGATGGCGGCGTGGCTCATCGTGCCGCCGATGTCGGACACCGCCGCCTTGATCTTGCCGAACACCGGTCCCCAGCTCGGGTTCGTCACCGGACACACGAGAATGTCGCCCTCGCGGACCTGCGTGATGTCGTTCGAGCTGTTCAGCACCCGCGCGATCCCCTCCACCACGCCGGGCGAGGCGGCAAATCCCGCGATTTCGTTCTCGCGGCCCTGCTCGACCGGCGCCGCCCAGCGCTGCAGGCTCTCGGACGTGATTCCCCACAGCATCTGCACGGCGGGATCTTCCAGCGCCTCCGGCATCGGCCCCAGCGCGGGGGGCGCATTCCATTCGTACAGCTTGCGATGAATTTCCTTGCGCTTCGCCACCAGCGGCTTGAAGTGCGCACCCCCGGCGCAATCCACGCCGGCCGCCCAGGCCAGCATCGCATCGATAAGCGCGTATTCCACCTCGGTGTGCTGCAGATGGAAAATGTCTTCCACATCCGCCAGCACATTCTGCTGCACCAGCAGCGCGCCGAACTCGCGCACCTTGTTGAAGAAGGTGGTGATGAACCAGTGCTCGCAGAAGAATTTGTGATCCTCGACATACGGAAACACGAGGTGGCAAAGCCCGAGCATCTGGTCGTAGGTACCGCGGTCTTCGTCAGTCGCCAGCAGCGAACGGTATTCGTCGGTGATACGTTGGCGTTCGGCACGAAGTTTCTCGGTCGGCCGGTCCAGACTCTCGCCGCGCTTCACCAGCTGGATGTAGCGGGGCAGCGCCGAGAACGGCACCGACAGATCGTCGTTCCAGCTGCGGTGATGGTGATAGAATCCGTCGCCGGTGGAGATGTTGAACCACGGTTCGCGCGAGCGCTCGAATTCCTCCAGCCACTGCCGTCCCGGCTCGCCCAGCTGACGCATCGCGGCGAGCACATCGTCCGGCTTGGCGCCTTCGGTGATCTTGCCGTCGACGCCGAGTTCGACGGCAGCGCGCGCCAGCCGCTTGAGCTCGTCGTCGGGGCGGAACATCAGAACGTCGATGCCCGCCACCATGCGGGCGACCATCTGATCGGGAATTTCGGGGAATGCCTTCTTGCAGAACTGGAAGAACACGACATAGGCGCCGTAGCCCAGCATGAGGAACTCGAAATGGTAGTTCCACATGGTGGAGTAGAGTTCGATCGTGCTCGCCCACGCCGTACGCAGGAAATGGTTTTCCGGAATGCCGCGCGCTGTGAGCACCGTCTCGCGCTTCTCCAGCTCGCCGAGCTGCGGCACTTCGATCGCCTTGCATTCGGCGACGAGCGCTTCCATGCGCGCCTTCCAGCCGGCGAACAATTCCGCCCAGTTCTGATAGTAATGACCAGCGCGCTGCTGGAATTCGGCGAGTCGCTCCTCGATCTTCTGCGGATCCGTCACGGCGTGCGAGGTGATGTACACGCGCCCGTTCACGATGCGGTATTCGATGCCGAGCACGGTGGGGAAGGCGAACACGCGGCCCGTCATGGCGCCGAGCGATGTGTAGGGCACTTCGGCGCCGATGGCATCGAAGGCCGTCATCGGCTCGGGGAAGTGCATCGAGTTGTAGAACCAGAAGAGCTTGTCGTCCTCAGGCCGGAAGCGGCTGAAATAGGGATACATCTCCTGCCAGCCATCGGCGCCGGCGAAGCTCGCAACCTCCGACGGCAGGGGGAAGGGTGACTTCGCGCTCATCGTTTTGCCCGGATTGTTGTTGTCGCTGACGATCATTCTGCCGCCGCCAGCGCAGGCGTGGCAACGGCCGTCTCTCCGGCGAGCGGCACGCGGCGGATGATGAGGGCGGCGATCAGCGCCGGCGCGGCCAGCGCAAAGCAGCAGGCCGGCCGCGACCAACCATGCTGGATCAGCACGCCGCCGATAAACGGCCCGGCAACCGCGCCGATCCGGCCTATTCCAATCGCCAGTCCGCTGCCGGTGGTGCGGATGCGCACCGGATACATCGCCGCGATCACGGCATAGAGGCCGACAACCGTGGCGATCATGAAGAATCCCACGGCAATGGCGAGCAGCAGTAGCGCGGTGAGGTTCACGCCGGCGAACCCGAACACCACGATGGCGGCGAAGAACAGCACCATGGCGATCGACGCGGCGTGGCGCAAACCCGTGCGTCGCGTGGTGAGGCCGAACAGCAATCCGCCGACCACGCCGCCCGCATTCATCAGCACCGCACCGGAGATGCCGGAGTTGAACGACAGGCCTGCATCAATCAGTACTTTCGGCGTCCACTGCAGCATGAAATAGAGCGGCAGCATGGAGAGGAAATAGGCGCTGCAGATGAGCAAGGTGCGCCACGCGAACGCGCCGTCGAACAGATTGCGCAGGCTTTCCTGTTGTGCGGCGTGAATTTCCGGCAATGCCGCAAGCGGCGGCTTCTTCATGCGGCGGAGCAGATCGTTGGCGCGGGCGAGCGCATTCGCCGGCCGCTTCGACACCAGGAAGTCGAGCGATTCCGGCAGCCGCACCCACACCACGGGAATGAGAATGGCCGACAGCACGCCGCCCAGCACGAACACCGATGGCCAGCCGAAGCGATGGATCAGATAGACCGACATCGCGCCACCCACCGTGCCGCCGATAGGATAGCCGACACTCATCACAGCCACGGACAAATCCTTGCGGTGCAGCGGTGAGTATTCCGCCACCACCGTATTGATGCTGGAGAGCAGGCTGCCGATGCCGATGCCGGTGATCACCCGCAGCGCCAGCAATTCGTCATATCCACCCGCCGCCGCGGACAGCAGCATCCCGGCGGTGATGATCACGAGGCCGATCAACACCAGCGCGCGGCGTCCGAGCCAATCGCCCACCGGCGACACGAACACCGATCCCAGCATCATGCCAATGGGGCTGGCGCTGAACAGCAACCCCAGCGCCTCCGGGTTCAGCGCCCAGGCGTGGGCAATGGGCGGGCCGGCAAACGCAATCGCCAGAACGTCGAAGCCATCCAGCATGTTGATAACCATGCAAATGGCGACGGCGCCGATTTGAAATCCGCTCATGGCTTCCGCCGGGCGCATCCGGCCATCGTCACGCATGATTGTCTCCCCCGCCGCCCTATTTGCCGATTGTATGTAAGACCAATTAATTGCTAAGCTGAAAGAAAAAAGATGGATCAGGAAGGAAGCCCATGCTGAGCTATTCTACGCACGGCCTGCCGTCGTCGGCCAAGGTGTCGTACTGGAACGACATCATCAGTGACGTGTTCGCGCCGCTGGAAACCAAGCCCACCAACGCGCAGGCCTTCGACGCCGAGGTGCGCTGCCTGCATGTCGGGCGATTGCGGATGGCGCAGGCGACCTCGCGGGCGGCGACGGTGAAGCGCTCCAAGGCGCAGGCCGCCAAGGTCGACGACCACCGCTTCTTCCTGCATGTCCAGATCGGCGGGCAACTGCTGGTGAAGCAGGAAAGCCACGAGGCGCTGCTGCAGCAGGGCGATCTGGTGTTGAGCGACTCCACCTTGCCCTACCAGCTCACCTACGACGATTCCTGCAGCACCCTGGTGCTGATCGTCGCCGAACATGAACTGAAGCGGCACCTGCCGACGCCGGAGGAAATGATCGGCGTCAAGATGTCCGGCGCCAAAGGCCTGTCGCAGACGACGTCGCTGATGCTGCGCAATGTGTGGGAGCAGGCGGAGAATCTGCCGCCGGAGCTCGGCTCGCGCATCGCCGATTCCATCCTCGACGTATTCGCCACCGCCTGCACCGAGATCAAGGGCATGGTGGTCGCCGATGCGGCAATCGTCGGCGCGCGCCGCATCCAGATCAAGCGCTACATCGAAGCAAACTTGCGCGATCCGGAACTGAGCGTGCGCTCGGTGGCCGCCGCGTTCGGCATCTCGCCGCGCTATCTGCACATCCTGTTCGCCAGCGAACAGGAGACGGTGTCGACCTACGTCTTGCGCCGCCGTCTCGAGGAATGCGGCAAGCAGCTGGCCGATGCGCTGTGGCAGCGCCGCACCATCACCGAGATCGCCTTCGGCTGGGGCTTCAACAACGCCACGCATTTCGCGCGCGTCTTTCGCAACCACTACGGCACATCCCCGCGCGAATATCGCAACACGCATGCGAAGACGGTCGTGCGCGACAAATGGCTGGCGCGCGAACACGCCGGCTAGTCCGTACACGGAGGGGCGCATGCAGGTCTACGAGGTCGTTCTCGGCTCGCGCGATCTCGACGGGCTGATCCGTGTCGAACGTCCCGACCCGCAACCGGGGCCGCAGCAGGTGCTGGTGCGGGTGCGCGCCACCTCCCTCAACTATCGCGATCTCGCGTTGGTGCTGGGCCACTATCCAGGTCCGCCGTCGCAGAAAAACCTGATCCCGCTGTCGGATGGTGCCGGCGAGGTGCTTGCCGTTGGCGATGGCGTCACGCGCTTCAAGCCGGGCGATCGCGTGGTCGGCACCTTCTTCCAGGTTTGGATCGATGGCCCGCCCGGCATGGGACGTGGCGCGCTGGGCGGGCCGCCGCTCGACGGCACCCTGGCCGAGCAGATCGTGCTGCATGAGGACGGCCTCGTCGCCATCCCCGACTGGATGAGCTTCGACGAGGCGGCCACGTTGCCGTGCGCCGGCGTCACCGCCTGGAACGCGCTGATGGTGCAGGGCCGCCAGATCAAGCCCGGCGATACGGTGCTCGTGCTCGGCACCGGCGGCGTGTCCATTCTCGCGCTGCAGTTTGCGCGGGCCGCCGGCGCGCGCGTCATCGCCACCTCCTCGCACGACGACAAGCTCGCTCGGGCGAGAGAACTCGGCGCCGACGGCCTCATCAACTACAAAACGACGCCGGATTGGGAAAAAGAGGTGATGCGGCTCACCGACGGCAAGGGCGTCGATTGCGTGGTGGAAGTGGGCGGCACCGGCACGCTTTCGAAATCGATGCAATCGGTCGGCTGGGCCGGCAAGATCTGCCTGATCGGTGTGCTGACCCATAGCACCGACACCAATCCTCACATTCTGATGTTCAAGGGCGCCAGCCTGCACGGCATCTTCGTCGGCAACCGCGCCATGTTCGAGGCCATGCTGAAGGCGATGAGTGTGAACCGCATCCATCCGGTGATCGACAGGACTTTCGCCTTCGATGACGCCCGCGAAGCTTACGAATACCTCCGCGACGGCAAGCACTTCGGCAAGATCGTGATCCGCTGCTAACAAAACCTCCCCTTGAAAAGGGGAGGTCGATCCGCGAAGCGGATCGGGTGGGGATCATTAGTGAACGCAACGGATTGATCCCTCCCCAAAAATTGCTCCGCAATTTTTGACCCTCCCTTTGCAGGGGAGGGTGATGCTATGAACAAATCCATGCCGTCCTACCTCATCAAAGCCGAGATTCGCGATCCACGCGCGAAGACGTTCGAGTTCGCCGCGCAGAAGACGATGTATCGCGGCAAGGCGATTGCAGCGGGTGACACCATCTTCTTGTTCGCCAGCGAGAATGAGGGCGGGCCGGGGCTCATCGCGCGCGGTGTTGTCACCAGGGCAGAAGCGGTTGCGAAGACGCGCGGGGTCGCGCGGCAGACACCGCGAGTGAGCATCTGGGTCGAGCGCACGGCGCTGGCCAAGCGGCCGCTGGGGCGCGCCGAATTGAAGCGCTTCACTGACTGGAACGACGGCCGCGCCGAGACCGAACTCAATTTCAAATTCTACCGCCAGGCCACCAACAAGATCGGCGGCATCTCGGACGAAGCCGCCGCATTCCTGAACGGCTTCTTCTAGCACACACGTGCGTTACAACAGAGCATGGCTTGACTTGCTGCAAAGATATGATATCTTTGTGGCAAGAGGCGTGCCGCGCCTGAGAACCTCCCCTTGAAAGGGGAGGTCGATCCGCGCAGGGATCGGGTGGGGATCACATTCGCGTGCCGCAGAATGATCCCTCCCCGGATCGCAGTCGCGATCCGACCCTACCTTTTCAAGGGAGGGTTATCAGAGCGGGCCGGCCTCGAACCGAAATGGTTTTTCCGTTGAACACCCGCGGGACGCGTCTCGCGGGAGCGGAGAGGTTTTGCGATGACGGCGAAGCAAACGGCAGGCGGCGAAGCGGGGCACTTCTTGAATCCGAATGCATCGCGGGCGTCCGAGCCACAAGATATGGTGATCCGGTCGCGCGGCCGGTCGTTCAGCGATGACCATCGGGAATCGCCACAAGGCGTGGCACATCGTGACTTCAACTGCTGCCAAGATCTTCGCACACAAGATGTAGTGGAGGCGGCTCACCGAAAATTTCGAAAACACAAGGCGTGGAGGTCAGAAGGGCAATCGCAACGCGCTGAAGTCCGGCCGCTACACGGCCAGGAACAAGGCGCTGCATCGCCACGTCAGCGGCCTAATCAAGCGCGCCTATGTCGCAATGGCAGAAGTCGAGAAGCGCCTGCCGAAGCGCAAGCTCGGGCCGAAGCCCGGCTCTAGACGTCGATCGGTCCCTCGCGCGGAGGTCCCAGCATCGCCGGCAGAAACAGGAGGACGGTGACCAGGGTCCAGCCCAGCGAGATCATCAAAAGCTCGCCCATGCTGGCCGTGCCGGGATGAGTCGAGAGCCACAAGGAGCCGAACGACGAGGCCGTCGTCAGCGCGCTGAACAGCACGGCGCGGGCAAGGGTCGTCTGCAGGAAATGCTGCACGCCGTCGCGCCACGCGGCCACGAAATAGATGTTGAAGGCGACGCCGATGCCGAGCAGCAGCGGCAGCGCGATGATATTGGCGTAGTTGAGCTGCAGCCCGATCACCACGCAGGTGCCGAGCGTTGCAAGTCCGGTCAGCAGCAGCGCCGCCAGCGACAGCAGCACGTCGCGCCAACTCCGAAGCGCCAGCGCCAGCAACACCGTGATCGCCAGCACCGACCACAGCCCGGCCTCGGCGAAGGCCCAGACGATGGTGCGGCCCGAAGCCTGGATCTCGATCGGCGTCCCCGTGGCATTCGGCGCCACCTTTTTCACCGCAGCGCTGAACTGCTCGAGCGTCTTGTTGTCATTGGCGGTGCTCTTCGGCGCGACTTCAACGCGTTCCGTACCATCCGGCGCGATCCAGTCGCGCACCATGTCCGGCGGCAGCGATTTGCGTGTGACCGGCTGTGCGCTGAGCGCGGTCCGTGTCTGCGCCAGCATCACCTTGATGTCGGGCACCAGCGCCGCGGCTGCCCGTTCGCGGGCGGACTTCGGCGCGGCTGCCAACCTGTCCAGCGTGCCGGCGAGGTGCCGCGCGGTATCCGCGGCAGACGATTTCGCGGCGCCGGCCGCCTTGCGCAACTCCGCAGCGGTCGAGCGCAAGCTCTTCTGGACCTCGGCGTCGCTGGGCGGCGGCGCGACCATGAAGGGATTGAGGGACGCATCGAGCAGCGACTGCGCATCGCGGATCAGCGGCAGCTTTTCGGCCTGATCGGTTGGGATGTAGCTGTCGACGGTCAGCACACGGCCGACCTCGGGCACTTTCGACAGCCGGTCGGCGACCGCATGCGCTTCGGCCGGCGAATGCGTCAGCACATCGATCGTGTTGGGCGATGTGAGTGGATCCTTCATCAGTCCGAGCAAGGTGGAAACCGATTCCACTTTCGGGCTGCGCAAATGCAGCGGATCGAAGTCGAAGCGGACGAACGGAATTGCGATCAGCGAGCCGACGGCAACAATTGCGATGATCAGCAGAATGCTGCGCCGATTGCGTTCCAGCCTCCGGTCGATCGGGGCGAGCAGGGTGAAGCCGACTTCCTCCATCTCCCGGCGCGGTCCGACGATCTTGAGCAGCGCTGGCAACATGGTGACGTTGAGGATGAAGGCGATGAGCATCCCGATGCCGGCGATTTCGCCCAGTTCGGCGACCCCGACATAGTCGGTCGGCAGAAACGAGAAGAAACCTGCGGCTGTGGCTGCGGCTGCCAGCGCCAGCGGCGTACCGATGTGGCGTCCGGTATTCACGATGGCCGTGCCGAGGTCGCCATAGGCATGCCGCTCGCCGCGGTAGCGGACGCAGAACTGGATCCCGAAATCCACCCCGATACCCACGAAGAGAACGATGAAGGCGACGGAAATGATGTTGAACGCGCCGGTAATGGCGAGGCCGATGGCGGCTGTCGCGGCAAGTCCGGTAAACAGCGTCACCAGAATGCAGAGGATCATGCGCCAAGACTGCACCGCCAGCCACAGCATCAGCAGGACCGCGGCGAACATCGCGGACACGATCAGAACGGCGCGCTCGGCCAACGTCGCGAACTCTTCGTCCTGCAGCTGTACGGGTCCGGTGAGGCGGACCTGCACGCCATTCGCCGGCGTCAGATGGAGCAACGCAGCGGTATGGCGGATGCCGCGTGCGGCGTGCGAGCCCGGCGTGAGGCTTCCATAATTCACCTTCGGCTGTACCGCGATGAAGTGCTCGAGCTCGACCGTTGTCGGCTTGCGTCCGCTGACCACGGTGCTCCAGGACAGGAACTTCGTTTGTCCGTTGAGGGCAGCGGTGAGGCTCTTGTCGAGCGCAGTCATCGGGCGCTGGAGCGGATCGAGCTTGGTATCGCCATGCTCGACGCCCAAAAGGGCTGTCGAGAAGGCGCTCATGATGCCGCGCAGGCTCGGGTCGGCGGCCATCGCGCCCAGAAGCGGTTGCGCCTTGATGAGATCGTTCAGCGTGCTCTTCAGCTGATCGACCGGCATGAACAGCAGCCCTTCCCTCTGGAAGAAGGGGCCGCCGTCGAGCCGCCGTACCGAGTTGGACAGTCGCTTGTTCGGCGCCAGCGCCGCCGCGAGTCGGCTTGCGCCGTCCTCCGCGCGTTCCGGCGTCGCGCCGTTCACGACCACGAGGATGAGATTGTTGCGCTGCGGGTATTCACGATCGAACTCTGCCTGGCGGATGCGCCACGGGACTTGCGATGAGATCAGCTGCTCGCTGTTCGTCGTCATGGCGAAGTTGTGCATGGCGTACCAGCCGGCGGCGATGCCGAGAACGATCGCGACGGACGCCACCCATCGCGAATTGCGACAGCAGAATCGGACCACTGCTGCAACTATCGATCCAAGCATTCAGTCCTCTGATCCCTTGTCGTCCCGGTGGCGGGGGAATGGCGCGGGGCGCGTTTCGCGTCCAGGCGGTCACGGCGCGGGGCCGCCGGGCAGGAGATAGTCGCTCAGGTGGGTCGCGTAAAGCGGAGGCCACATCGAAAACGCGAGGGCCGGGGGCGGGCCAGAATCGGGCACAAATCGGGCGCAACCTGGCAACCAAAGGACACTTGGGGCGTAGTCTGTCGGAAGGGGGGCGCTGTCCGGCGTCACCGTATCCGCGCGGGTTCTTCAACCGGGCTTGTGTTCACCGGAACGGCCAGCAAGATACCGGAATGCGTCGCATGATCGGCTACTTGAGTGCTCTCGACGGACTTGCCGATTCGTTCGGAATCGGACGCTCCGGGTTCACCGTCGAAGCCCTGACCAGATCGGCACTCGATGGGGCGCGGCGGCCGGACTTTTGCGACCGCTCCTTCGAAGAGCCCTTGCGCCTGCTGCTTGAGTGCTATGTACGCGAAGCAGACCTCAATGTGTTCGGCCGGTTCGCGGCCAAATGGGATGTCGCGCGATGCCTGACGAACCTCCTGCGCCTGGACGAAGAGGAGGAGCACAATTCGGCCATTCTGGATGAGCCGATCACCAGGCCAATTTTCATCACCGGCTCGCCGCGCAGCGGAACGACCTTCCTGCACACCTTGCTGGCGCAGGATCCTTCCATCGCCCTGCCGCGCTGCTGGCAGACGATCTTCCCATATCCTGCCAAGGGCAAAAAGCGCGACACGCGCCGGCAAACGGTCGCGCGCCAGCTCTCCTTTTTTCAGCGGCTCGCACCCGAGATGGCGGCCTTGCATCCTCTCACCGCGGATTCGCCGCAGGAATGCACCGAAATCACGTCGCAGGTGTTCCAAAGCCTCCGATTCGAAACGACGCATCACATCCCGTCGTACCAGAAATGGATCGACACCACGGGCCATCTGGCGGCGTACCGGTTCCACAAACGGTTCCTGCAGCATCTGCAGCACCAGCAGGGCGCAAGGCGGTGGATTCTCAAATGTCCGGATCACGTCCACGCCCTCAATGCCATCGAGACCGTGTATCCCGATTGCGGGTTCGTGTTCGTGCACCGCGATCCGCTGCGTGTCATTGCATCTGCTGCGAAGCTGACGGAAGTGATCCGCCGGCCCTTTGCGCGGTCGGTGGACAAGCATGAAATCGGGCGCCAGGCGGTCGGCAGAACGCTCGAAGGGGCGCAGACGATGGTCACGCGGAGCCGCACCACGCCGCGCGAGCGCCTGTTCCACATTCACTACGCGGAGTTGGTTCGCGATCCGATGGCGATCGTCGAGTCGCTTTACGCCAATTTCGGAGTGGAGATGACCGTGGAAGGCCGTCAGCGCATTCGCGCTTTCCTCGATCGATCACACCAGACCGCAACAAACCACTACAGCTTCGAGGAGTTCGGGCTCGACCCGCACGCCCTTTCCATGCAATTCGCAAGCTATATGAATCACTTCGACGTTCTTCGGGAGTCGCCGGCGTGGAAGACCCAGGATCCGGCGCGCGCAGCCATCGCAGCCTGAAGATCGTCGCCATTCTGGCATTTGCCGCCGGCGCCGCCATCACCGCAGGTCTGATCGTTCACGCGGGGCTTGCGGCTGTCGCGGCGGCACTTTCAGCTCTGGGAATTCTCGGGCTGATCATCATCGCGCTTGCGCACCTGCCGATTGTCGCACTGCTGGGCGCCGCCTGGTGGGCGGTGGCCCGTCCCGTCGAGCGGATCGGCCTCGCCAATTTCATCTGGGCACGCGCGGTGCGCGATGGCGCGGCCGAGGCTTTGCCGTTCTCGCAAGTCGGCGGCTATGTGATCGGCGCGCGCGCGCTGTCGCTCTCAGGTGTCGAGGCGCACTCCGCAAGCGTGTCGACTATCGTCGATCTGGCCGTCGAGTTCAGCGCGAAGATTCCCTATCTGTTGCTCGGCCTGGTGATGCTCGAGCAGCTGACGCCGTCGAAAGCGGGCGGCCTTGCCATCATCGGCATCGGCGTATGCCTGGCGATTTCCGCCATGCTCCTGCATCCGCGCGCAAGCACGGCGCTTGGGGGGATGATCGGCCGGCTGATGCCCCGTTGGGACCGCCTGGCCCAATCGCGCGAGCGCATCCTGGACCTCCTGGCGCAGATGACATTGCGCCGTGAAGCGCTCCTGCCGAGCGCGCTGCTCCATTTCCTGTGTTGGGTGTTGGGTGCCGGAGAAACCTGGTTGATCTTTCACCTGATGCACGCGCCGATTTCGCTCGGCGCCGCCCTGGTGATCGATAGTCTGGTTGGGGGGCTGCGCATGGTGTCCTTCTTCGTACCCGCGTCGATCGGCATTCAGGAAGGCGGGTATGTTTTGTTGTGTGGCTTGTTCGGCATTCCGCCCGGAATGGCGTTAGCGTTCTCCTTCGCCCGCCGCGCGCGCGACATCCTGATAGCGGCGCCGGTGCTGGTTTCCTGGCAAGGGCGCGAGGCGCGCGCTCTGCTCCCCGGCAGGGCGGAGTCGCCGGCCAAGGACCCTTGAGATGGAGGAATTCGCAGCGGAGTGGTGCCCCTGGCCGGACTCGAACCAGCACGCCCGTGAAGGCAACAGATTTTGAGTCTGCCGCGTCTACCATTCCGCCACAGGGGCAATCGCGCGAGTATGAAGTTGAATGGCGGCCGGATCATAGCCGCAGACCTGCGCCGGTCAACGCCGGCCGCGATTAGCATCACGTCGTCTTGGCGATGTGGTCCTTGTCTTCCTGCAGGGCGCGCTCGAATTTCAGGAATTCCCAATAGCCGCAATACTTGGTCGTCGGGTAGCCGCGACAGGTGGAGGGCCGCGCCTCGTAGATGGTGCAGTTGCGGTTCTCGGTATCGAAGAATTGGCAGATACGGCCGTAATGCGGATCGGCCTTGCGGCGCATGGTGTAGGGCTCGTCGTCACGCGGGACGGTGTACTTCTTCTTCGCCTTGGTGAAGCTGAGGCCGAAATATTTGGCGAGCCGCTTCACGTCGCGCTTGTCGAGCTGGATGATGGGATAGGAGCAGCAATACCCCGGACACTTCAGGCAATTGTATGACTTCGCCATTTCGATTCGCCGCGGCCTACTCGGTAATGCGTACAGCGGAGCGCGGTCATTCGCAATGTGGCGTTGAACGGAAAGGCGTTTGTGCATCAAAGGAGGTCGCGATGGATGTCCGGCGGCTGATGATTGTGGCAGGTCTCCTCCTGGTGATCGGCGGCATCGCGTGGCCATGGCTGTCGCGTCTCGGCCTGGGGCGATTGCCGGGCGACATCTCCATCCACAGGCAGAATTTCGGCGTCTATTTCCCGGTCGTGAGCTGCCTTCTGGTCAGCGCCATCCTGACGCTTCTCTTTTGGTTGTTGCGGAAGTAAGAGCGGACGTAGCTCCGCTGCCCCGAGTCGTGCCATGACGCTCCGCCCCATCCGCCGTGCGCTGCTTTCCGTTTCCGACAAGACAGGACTGGCCGATTTTGCCCGTGCGCTTGCCGAACGCGGCGTGGCGCTGATTTCGACGGGCGGCACGGCGAAAGCTCTGCGCGATGCGGGGCTGGAGGTGAGGGACGTGTCGGAGGTCACCGGTTTTCCGGAAATGATGGACGGACGGGTGAAGACGCTCCATCCGAACATCCACGGTGGGTTGCTGGCGCTGCGCGACAATCCCGAGCACACCGAGGCCATGCGCAAGCATGACATCGAGGGCATCGACCTGCTGGTCAGCAACCTCTATCCTTTCGAGGCGACCGTCGCCAAAGGCGCCGGATTCGAGGAGACGATCGAGAACATCGACATCGGCGGCCCGGCGATGATCCGCGCCGCCGCCAAGAACCACGAATACGTCGCGGTCTTGGTCGATCCCGAGGATTATGCCGAGGTGCTGGTGGCGCTGGATGCCAATGGCGGCGCGGTGCCGCTGAGCCTGCGGCGCAAGCTGGCGCAGATCGCCTACGCCCGCACCGCCGCCTACGACGCGGCGGTCTCCGGCTGGCTTGCGCGCCAGCTTGTCGATCACGACGGCGCCGGTTTCCCGCGCCGCATCAGCTTCGCCGGGCACCTGAAACAGCCGCTGCGCTACGGCGAAAACCCGCATCAGCATGCGGCGTTCTATGTCACCGGCGACCATCGCTATGGAGTCGCCACCGCCGAGCAGGTGCAGGGCAGGGAGCTCTCCTACAACAACATCAACGACACGGATGCGGCGTATGAGCTGATCGCGGAGTTCGATCCCGGCGTGTCGGCCGCCTGCGCCATCATCAAGCACGCCAACCCTTGCGGCGTGGCGCTGGGGAGCGATCTGGCAGACGCCTACCGCAAGGCGCTGGCCTGCGATCCGATCAGCGCGTTCGGCGGCATTCTCGCCTTCAATCGCACGCTCGACGGCGCAACGGCGGAAGAAATCTCCAGACTCTTCACCGAAGTCATCATTGCACCGGATGCGGATGAAGACGCGCGGCGCATTCTTTCGGCGCGACGAAACCTGCGGCTGCTGGTTGCCGGTGGCCTGCCCGATCCGAAATGGGGCGGGCTCGTGTTCAAATCGGTCGCCGGCGGATTTCTCGTGCAAACACGCGACAATGGCGAGGTGAAAGAAGCCGATCTCAAGATCGTCACCGCAAAGCAGCCAACCGAGCAGCAGGTCGCCGATATGCTGTTCGCCTTCACTGTGACCAAGCACGTGAAGTCCAACACGATCGTCTATGCCACGGACGGTCAGACGGCCGGCATCGGCGCCGGCCAGATGAGCCGGGTGGATTCGGCGCGCATCGCCGCGATCAAGGCGCGCGAGGCGGCAACGGCCGCCGGCTGGCCCGAGCCACTCACCATCGGCTCCGCGGCGGCATCCGATGCGTTCTTCCCGTTCCCCGACGGGTTGCTCGCGGTTGCCGAAGCCGGCGCCACGGCCGTCATTCAGCCCGGCGGCTCCATTCGGGATGACGAGGTGATCAAAGCCGCCGACGAAGCGGGTCTGACCATGGCCCTCACCGGCATGCGCCACTTCCGCCACTAAAGCGCGATCGGAAAAGTGTGAAGCGGTTTTCCGATAAATCGCGCGACAAATTAAAGAGCTAAAGCGAAATCGCGATTCAACGAAAAGCATTTTCGCTTTAGACGGCGACGGTGCGCTCTTCCTTGACGAAGAACATCAGCGCGAGACCGATCGAGAGAAACAGCGTCTCGCCCAGCAAGCCGATGCGCTGGCTTTGCGAGGCGAGCGTCAGCCAGCTTACGAAACCGGTGGCCAGGAAGCTCGTCGACTGCCCCGACAATGAGTACAGCCCGAAGAACTCCGTAATCTTCTCCGCCGGCGCGATGCGCGCGAGCATGGTGCGGCTGTTGGCATAGCCGGCCGTGATCAGAACGGCGAGGAAGTTGATCATCATCAGAAAGATGATCTCCGGCCAGGTGTTGAAGAACGGCGCCGCCAATACCTTCGGCGCATGCAGATCGTAATGGATGAACCACAGGATGCGGTCGGGTGCCATGGTGAGCGACAGCAGTCCGAAGAAGGTCGTGCCGCCGATGCTGATGAAGATGGCGCGCTTCGAACCAAACCTGTTATCGAGCCAGCCGCCGACGAACCCGCCGATCACGGAAAAGACGCTTAACTCGATGCCGTAGGCCGTCAGCTGCAGCAAATGCCAGTGGAACGTCCCCGCCGCATAGATGCCGCCGAAGGTCAGCACCGCGGTCATTCCGTCGTTGAAGAACAGGCGCGCCAGCAGGTACCAGCCGACATTGCGGTAGTGCTTCAAGCTGCGCGTCGTGCGGATCACGCTCTTCACGCCCGCCCGCATCGATGCGAACAGCGACAGGTTGGATGCAGGCCGGTCCGGCGTGAAAAGGAACAGCGGCACGCTGAACACAAGCAGCCAAACGGCGCAGACGGGACCGGAGAGGCGGTCCGGCTCGAACGCGGCTTGGCTGATCCCAAAAAGCGGATGCGCCGGAATGAAGCTCCACGACACGTGGCCGGGCAGTGCAAACGCGATCAGCATGAACAGCATCAGCAGCACGCCCGCGGCGCTCCCCAGCGCAAGACCCAGGCCTGACAATCCCGCCACGCCGCGCGGGCTGGCGATGGTGGGCAGCAGCGAGTTGTGAAACACCGCGGAAAATTCGAACGCCACATTGGCCACCGCAATCAGCGCACCAACGAAAAACAGCGACCATCCGGTCGAATGGGGCATGGCGAACCACATCGGCAGCATCACCGCCGCCATCACCACCGTGTAAAGCGCGATCCACGGTTTGCGCCGCCCGCCGCAATCGGCAATTGCGCCAAGGAACGGTGCCAGCAGGGCAATGATGATGCCGCTGTAGGCCTGAATGGAGCCGGCAAGCCCTTGCCCGCGGACCGGATCGCCCACCACCTCGTTCGCGAAATAGGGCGAGAACAGGTAGATCGTAATCAGCAGCACATACGGGTTGCGGGCCCATTCGAATGTGGCCCACGAGACCTGACCGAGCGGGCTGGCAATCCTCCCGCCGATGGCGGATTCGCCGGGCGGCGATCTGAGCCAGCGCGCCACACCTTCCGCTTCGATTGCGGCGGTTGCGGCCGGCGCGTCGGGTACGTCGACGGCCGCGCCATCGTATTCGGATTCCGCCACAGTGGGTTCCTGGAATAGCTTTCCGTTTGAGCCTAGCAGCGCATCTGCTAAGACCAAAACGGGGCAAAAGGGAGCCGGGACATGGCGGCAAAGCGGCCGCTCGTTATCGTCACGCGCAAGCTGCCCGACGCGATCGAAACGCGCATGCGGGAGCTGTTCGACGCGCGGCTCAACCTTGACGATACGGCCATGGACGATGCGGCACTCACCGCCGCCATGCGCGCGGCAGACGTGCTCGTCCCCACCGTCACCGACGAAATCACCGCGAAGCTGCTCGGCAAGGCCGGCGAGCGGCTGAAGCTGATCGCCAATTTCGGCAATGGCGTCGACAATATCGACGTGAAGGCGGCGGTCGAGCGCGGCATCACCGTCACCAACACGCCGGGCGTCCTGACCGAAGACACCGCCGATATGACCATGGCGCTCATCCTCGCCGTGCCGCGCCGCCTGGTCGAAGGGGCGCGCGCGCTGGAGGACGACCAGTTCACCGGCTGGTCGCCGTGCTGGATGCTGGGCCACCGGCTGTGGGGCAAGCGGCTCGGCATCGTCGGCATGGGACGGATCGGCCAGGCGGTAGCGCGGCGCGCCAAGGCCTTCGGGCTGCAGATCCACTACCACAACCGCAAACCCGTCTCGCCGGAGATCGCCCGCGAGCTCGACGCCACCTACTGGGACAGCCTCGACCAGATGCTGGCGCGGATGGACATCGTATCGATCAACTGCCCTTCGACGCCGGCGACCTATCATCTCATTTCCGCCAGGCGGCTGAAGGTGATGAAGCCGTCCGCCACCATCGTGAACACCGCGCGCGGCGAGATCATCGACGAGAGTGCCCTGGCGAAGATGCTGGAGAAGGGCGAACTGGCCGGCGCCGGCCTCGACGTGTTCGAACACGAGCCCAAGGTCGATCCCAAGCTGCTGCGGCTGAAGAACGTGGTGCTGCTGCCGCACATGGGTTCGGCCACCCTCGAGGGCCGCCTCGACATGGGCGAGAAGGTGATCGTCAACATCAAGAGCTTCCTTGACGGCCACCGCCCGCCCAACCGGGTCATTCCGCGGATGCTGTAACGGCTCCTGAGAGGCGCCGACCCGCTATGTTTGGCGGCTGGCTGCTCGTCCGATACAACATCCTCCTATTCGTTTGACGTTTGCCACCAGCAATTATCGCCGCGCCCCTCCAATTCCACACCGCGCATTCGTTTTTATTTTGCGCCACGCAATTCGGCAGGGCCGGGTTGTTTTTCGAATTTTTCGCGTCACCTCCCACCAGATATTGTATGCCAAAATTTTGGCAGCAGTCGAAGTCACGATATGCCACCGCTTGTGCCTGGGAACGACCACCACATCTCGCGAGTCCCTCGCTGAGATGCATTTGAAGTCACGATGTGCCACCGCATCTCGCCGGTGCTCTCGATGTGCGACCGTCCGTGTCGGATCTGACCACCACATCTTGCGGCTCCCACGCCGTCGACGCATTCGGCTTCAAGAAGTGCCACGCTTTGCCGTCGGCCGCTTGCATGGGTTGCTTTCATCGCAAATCTCTCCGGTCCGCGAGACCCGTGGCCGCGCAGGCGTTCACTCCAAAACCTTGTCGATAAGGCGCCCGGCGAATTTGTCCCGCTGCCGGCGAATTTTCGCGGCTTCAGCCACCCTTCCGCCGATTCGCAACGCCTCTTGGCGCAAAGATAGCATATCTTTGCGCCAAGGCAAGCGCAATTCGGCCTAATTGCCCGCTGCTGATACAATGCTGTCGGCAGGTCTGGTCGTTCACCCAAGATCGCTTGCGGACTAGTACTTACCCGTCAGCGACACGAGCCAGGATTGCTCTCTCTGCCCCGTGGCCTCGACACGGCCGATCTTGTAGCCAAACGACAGTCCGAAGTATTGCTGCTGAGGATCCAGATGAACTGTCCACAAAGCTTGGAGATCGTTCAGTCGGTTCTGGCCACCGCTGAATCCAGACATCCAGGTATCGGCGACACTCATGGTCGAGCGCAGCATCGGAATCTGCGCTTGCACGCCGAAGCGGCTTCCCAGACGGAAATAATCCAGATTAGTGGACGGTTGATTGCCGCGGTCGGTGTAGAAGTCGGCGTCGGCGCGCAAATCCCAAAGCGGTCCGATGGCGATGACGTATTGGTCCGGATGGTCCTGACCGGCGCGGATGAACCAGTAGTAGTTGAGCGGAAGGTTCTGGTTCAGGAAGATGGGCTGCTCAACGGCATGGATACCGAACAGGCGCGAATCGTCCATCGTGTCAATCAAGTAATGAGGTGAAGCGGAGATGATGTTTACGAAGTTGTCGCTATTGTAAGTGTGCCCCCAGATCAACCCCAGGTCGGCATATTCGACGCTGAACTTCGAAGGCAAGCCGGCTGTAATCGTGACGTTGCGATTGCCGGCGACATAGCCGACCAGCGAGTTGTCGTTTTTCACCGCCGTTGGGTTCGCATTCAGGAAGTCGTATCCGACCGCAATCTGAAAGGCGTCGGTGCGGGTTTTTGTGAGCCCGTTATAGTTGAAACTAATCGTCGCCGGTGTCGCGGTCGCAAATGCTGCGGAGGTCCGGTCCGATGTCAGCGTGTCCGTCGTTCCGCGAACCCGGAAAGGATCGAAAAAGGCCGGAAGCGTCTCCGGCGCGAAACTCGCGGGCGTACTACAGATGATTTTTTCGGGTCCGTTCGGATCCACTTGGCTGAGCCACCGATCACCATCGAAGTTCGGCGTGCCGTGGTAGGGCGCTCCGACGTTGTTCTGGCCAGCGACGTCGATCTCGGATCGGAGG
>DASYBT010000147.1:0-14109 GCA_036500585.1 Rhizomicrobium sp. | reverse complement strand
ACCAACCGCGGATTGCAGTTCCTGGATTTGATTCAGGAAGGCAACATAGGCCTGATGAAGGCGGTGGACAAATTCGAATACCGCCGCGGCTATAAGTTCAGCACCTACGCGACGTGGTGGATCCGGCAGGCGATCACCCGTTCGATTGCCGATCAGGCGCGCACCATTCGCATTCCGGTGCACATGATCGAGACCATCAACAAGCTGGTGCGAACCGGGCGCCAGATGCTGCACGAGATCGGCCGCGAGGCGACGCCGGAAGAACTGGCCGAGCGCCTCGGCATGCCGCTCGAGAAGGTGCGCAAGGTCCTGAAGATTGCGAAGGAGCCGATCAGTCTCGAAACGCCGATCGGCGATGAGGAGGATTCCCACCTCGGCGATTTCATCGAGGACAAGAACGCGGTGCTGCCGATCGATGCGGCCATCCAGGCCAATTTGCGCGAGACGACCACGCGCGTTTTGGCCACCCTCACGCCGCGCGAAGAGCGCGTGCTGCGCATGCGCTTCGGCATCGGCATGAACACCGATCACACCCTGGAAGAGGTGGGCCAGCAATTCTCGGTGACGCGCGAACGCATCCGCCAGATCGAGGCCAAGGCACTGCGCAAGCTGAAGCACCCGAGCCGCAGCCGCAAGCTGCGCTCGTTCCTCGACAACTGAGCCGGCGGTTCTCGGGTGCCTGATCGAAGCGCGGAAAATCGCGGCTTGGAATTCGCGGCTGTCACGGGCGGGCCGTCTGCAATCTACGGAAGGAAGAAATGAAAGACCTGAACGATTCCAGCTTTGCCGACCGGCTGAACACAGCGGCGAAAGCCCGCGAGGCGCAACTCGAACGCGTCCGCGCCAAGGCGCGCGCCAATGAAGCCGGCGCCGCCGAGCGCAACGCCGCCCGCCGCGCCGTCGCCGACGCGCGGGAAGAGCGCCGCGCCGCAGCCGCCGCCGCGAAACTCGCCGAAGCCGAGCGGCTGAAAGCACAACGCGCGGCGGAAGAAGAAGCCCGCCTCGCCGCCGAGCGCGCAGAGGTCGAAGCGCGCGAACGCAAGAAGGAAGAGGAGCGCGCCAAGCTCGCGCAGATCCTCATCGACCAGAAGGCGGCCCGCGATGCCCGCTATGCCGCCCGCAAGAAGCGCGGCGGCGGGAAATAATCTCCCACCAACAACAAGAAGGTCGCCATGAGCGAATCCCCGAAGCCGCCGCCCAAGCCGCCCGCGCCGTACAAGGCCAGACGCGGCTTCAAATATCCGAGCGAAGACGAATGCTATGTGCGCCGCCTCGGCAGCGCCGTGCTCGCGACCTGGAGCGCGCTGCCGCCGGACCTGCAGGAGAAGATCATGGCGGAGGCGGTGAACGCATGGGACCGCGAATACGGCGTCTCCCAGCTGCCGCAAAAGCTCGAGAGCTTCGTCAAGCGCCATCCCGCCCGCGCGGGGTAGGACTAGGTACGGGCGATGCCGACTGTTTCCTATTTCTACGGCATCGCCATCTTCTCGATGTTCTTCAACGATCACAACCCGCCGCACTTCCATGCGCTCCGGTCGCGCGCGAGCACTGGTGCGGATAGAGGATGGCGAGATCATCGCCGGCGCGCTGCCGCCGACGGCACGCCGCATGGTGCGCGAGTGGGCACTGGCGCGTCGTGCCGAATTGGAGGAAAATTGGCGTCGTGCCATGAAGCACGAGGAATTGGAGCGGATTGCGGGTTCCGATGGACAAGGCTGAGTTCCCGATGGTCGACGTTCTGCGCGTGCGTACGCTTGGCGGACATCGGCTGTGGGTATGCTTCACCGACGGCAGCGAAGGCGTGCGCGATTTCATAGACATGATCGCGCAGCCCGGGCCGATGCTGGAACCGCTGAAATCGGCGGACTACTTCGCCCGCGTTTTCGTCGAGTCGGGCGTACTCACCTGGCCCAACGGTTTCGATGTCGATTCCATAAATCTGTACATGCAGATGCGCGACGCTGGGGTGCTGGCAGCCGCAGCGGCGGAATAGCCGCACGCCGGCCCGCCGCATGGACATCCCGGTCGAAACGCTGTGGCAAATCTCGGACAAGCAGCTACTCCTTGCCTACCATAAGGTCCGCCGTGCGTACGCCGAGCAGAAATTCGCACGCGACACGGAACGCGGCCGCCTGCAATGGCAACGCGCACATACTTTTGTGACGAGCAAGGGCGGAGTTACCGAGCGCACGAATGTGGTCGATGCATCCGAAGAAATGGCCAAGAAGGGTCAACGCGTGCGAGAGATGACGCGCGAGCTGGACCTTATCAAGTGCGATGTCGATCTCGTCGCGGGGATACTTCGCGCGCGCGGCATGGGTGCATTGCTCTCGCCGGACGCGGACGATGTCCGCACGAGCGAAACTCCCGCTGCAGACGAGGCGGTCGCTTCTCCTCAGACGGATTGAATGGAAAACGGTATCCAGTCGACCCACGCAGGCGACGCAGTTTGCATCACGCCCCGTTGCCTCATGCCGCGATCCGTTTTACCTTGATGGAGCCGGCGCGCTTCATCGCCTGGGCGAGATCGTAGTCCATCTGAATCCCCAGCCATATCTCGGCTCCGCCGCCAAACGCCTTGTCGAGGCGAATCGCCATATCGGGCGAAATACCGCTCTTGCCATTCACCAGATTGTTCAAGGCCTGCCGGGTGACGCCAAGCGCGCGTGCCGCCTCCGTGATGCTAAGGCCAAGCGGCTCGATGCAATCATAGCGCACCGACTCTCCGGGATGCGGCGGGTTCCTCATTGGCATGCGCAACTCCTTCAGTGGTAGTCCACATAATTCACATCGGTAACGTCGCCGTCCTCGAACCGGAATATGACTCGCCAGTTCGCAGTGACAGTGACGCTCCAGTACCCAGAAAGGTCACCTCTCAATGCGTGCAAGCGCCAGCCGGGAAGGTTCACGTGTTCCGGCTGCGATGCCCGGCTTAGACGGGCAAGCACGCGCTCGATTCGCTCGACATGCTGCGAATTCAATCCGCGGCGATCGTCGTCTTCATAGAGGCGCCGCAGGCCGCGGTGACGAATCCGCCGGATCATGTTCACTTGTATAGTGACAATGGTCGCTTGTCAATATCGGCCAAATTGGGGAGGATACGCGCGGTGGGTGATGGTCTAATCGAACAGGCTTGAGACGCTTTCTTCGTGGTTGATGCGGCGGATGGCTTCGCCGATCAGAGGCGCGATGGAGATGCGGCGAATTTTGCCGCAGCGGCTCATCTCCTCGCTGGCGCCGATCGAATCCGTCACCACCAGCGACTTCAGATGCGATCCCGCCACCCGCGCCACCGCCCCGCCGGAGAGCACGCCGTGGGTGGCATAGGCGCATACATCTTTGGCGCCTTTCTCGAGCAGCGCTTCGGCGGCGTTGCAGATGGTGCCGCCGGAATCGATGATGTCGTCGATCAGGATGCAGGAGCGGCCGCGCACGTCGCCGATGATGTTCATCACTTCGGATTCGCCGGCCCGCTCGCGCCGCTTGTCGACGATGGCGAGGTCGCTACCCAGTCGCTTCGCCAGGGCGCGGGCCCGCACGACGCCGCCGACATCCGGCGACACCACCATCAGATTGTCGCCGCCGAGATAGTCATAGATGTCGCGCACGATCACCGGCATGGCGTACAAATTGTCGGTGGGGATGTCGAAGAATCCCTGGATTTGCCCCGCGTGCAGATCGACCGTGAGCACGCGGCTGGCGCCGGCTCCCGTCACCAGGTTGGCGACCAGCTTGGCCGAGATCGGCGTGCGCGGGCCGACTTTGCGGTCCTGCCGGGCATAGCCGAAATAGGGGATCACCGCCGTGATGCGCCGGGCCGATGCGCGCCTCAGCGCATCGATGATGATCAACAGCTCCATGATGTTGTCGTTGGCGGGGTAGCCGGTCGACTGGATGACGAACATGTCCTCGCCACGGACGTTCTCCTGCACCTCGACGAACACTTCCATGTCGGCGAAGCGGCGCACCACCGCCTTGGTGAAGGGAAGCTTCACATAGGCCGCGATCTTGTCGGCCAGCTCGCGGTTGGAATTGCCGGCGAGCAGCTTCATGCCGCGCGTGCCGCTGGTGGTCTCGCTCATGCCGCCCTTCGTGACGCTTCGGTGAACGACCCGCTTCTAGCAAGGCGGGTCGGGTGCGTAAACCAAGCCGCTGGCTGCTTCAGTCCAGCCAGCGAAAAGACTTGCGGATAAAGGCGGTGCCTCCGGTGCGCACAATCTCGCCATGCGCCACCACGACCTGCTCGGGTTGCCAGGCGAGGATTCGGGCAAGCGCTGCCCGCGCGCGCTCGCGGTTGAAGGTGAGTCGCCATTCGCGCGGCGCGCCGGGATGGGGCATGACGATGCCGTCGAGCCTGGCCGCCAGCTCGCGCCAGCCGGTGAACCAGTGCGGATGGAAATTCTCGATCAGATCGGCGAACAGGGCCGTGCGGCTGGCGCGGTGGAAGAACACGATCTCGTTCATCGCCCAGCTGCCGCCGAACAGGACCTGGTCGATGTCCTTGGCCCAGTCCGGCTCCGGCTGATTGCCCAACTCTGCATCGAAGGCGATGCGACGGCGCTTTCTGGCAAGGCCGGGCGACGCGTGGAGGCGCGCGTCGGGAAACGCCGCCTTCCATTCCAGCAGGAACAGGTAGTGCAGCTTGTTGGGCGAAACGAGATAACGCACCGGACCCAAGGCCGTGACTTCCGCCTTCAACGCCGGCTTCAACCCGATCGGCGACCAGATGAACAGGTCGCGGTTGGCAAGCCGGATCACCGCCATGCGCGTGGGGTAGGCAAATCCATAGAAGGAGACGACAGGGCCTTCCGCGATCCAGAAATTGTCGCCAAGCGGCTTGAGGAGCGATGTCATGTCAGCACCACGGCGGAGAGCTGGCGGCCGTAATCGGGTTCGCCGCGATGGGTGGCGCGACGGTAGCTGAAGAATTCCGATTCGCGCGCGTAGGTGCAGGCGGAGACAGTTTCGACATTCTCGATTCCGGAGACCGTGAGGCGTGACGCCACATAGCCTGACAGATCGAAGCGGAAATGGTCAGGCCTGTCGCTGGGGGTGAAGAAGCGTGCGTTTGCCGGATCGGCTTCGCGGAAACGATCGGTGAATTCGTCGCCCACTTCGTAATTCGGCTGAGAGATGCATGGGCCAACGGCGGCGGCGATGTTGGCACGGTTGGCACCAAGTGATTCCATCGCGGCGATGCACGATCCGACGACGCCGCCGAACGCGCCTTTCCAGCCGGCGTGGGCGGCGCCGATCACGCGTGCTTGCGCATCGGCGAACAGCACCGGCGCGCAATCGGCGGTGAGGATGCCCAGCGCGAGGTTCGGCTGGTTGGTCACCATCGCGTCGGCGCGCGGCGCTTCGCCAATCTCCCACGGCGCGCGCACGGTCACCGCCTGTGCGCTGTGTATCTGATGCAGTGTGAGCAGCTTGGCATTCGGATTTCGCGAAAGTTCGGCCAGCGCGCGACGGCGGTTCTCGATTACCTTGGCCCGTTCGTCCCCGGAGCCGGGTCCACAATTCAGCGACGCGTAGATGCCCTCCGACACGCCGCCTGTCCGCCCGAAGAAGCCATGCGCGATGCGTTCGGTCTGTAGATTGTCCGATCGTAGAATCAGCATCATACCCATTACGTCATTGCCGGCTTGATCCTCAAGCTCACCTCCCCCAACGCGGGGAGGTCGGAGCATTTCGAAGAAATGCTCCGGGTGGGGGGATTTTTCGTTGCGCCCCCCACCCCTAACCCCTCCCCTCGTTGGGGGAGGGGAATCGGCACGTCAAAATCCCGCCGGTGTCGGCGCGGCCCTGTGCACAATCGCCAGGGCCTTGAACAAGGTGCCCATCTGGCCGGGCAGGATGAGGCGGTCGAGCTGACGCTTCAGTTCCGGCTGTTTGCCGAGGCCGCGGCTGCCGCGGCGGTTCGCCATTGCGAGCCGCTGCGCGCGATCAACGATGCCAAGGCGACAAAGAAATTCGCCCTGTTCGACGGGACCGTAAGCCTTGGCGCCAGCGCATTCGGCGGCGCGGCCAAGCCCGGCGAAATCGACATGCGCGGTCAGATCGGCCTCGCCCGGTGCATCGAGTATGCTTGCGTAGTTGTGTCGGGAGACCGCCTGCAAGGTGTCGCCGAACCCGGCCCCGTCGCCATAGCCATAATCCACGATCAGCGCCGCGCCGCCTTCCACGGCAATTGCGTGCGCGATTTGCTCGACGAGTGCTTCGGCGGCTGGCGAGACCTCATATACCGCGCCGAGGTCCGGCAATCCGCGATCTGACGGAATGGCGAGCGCGCTGGGCTGCGGCGACAGGCCGAAAGTGAGTGCGCCGCTCGTGTCGAGGCCGATGAGGCGTTCGCACCAGCCGCGCTCCGCCATGATGAATTGGCGGATCGACAGCGCGTCGAAGAATTCGTTGGCAATGAGGAAGAGCGGTTTGTCGCTGAGACTTTCGTCGAAGCGGTCGAGCCAGCGGATCGGCTTGCCGAAATTCGCCAGCGTTGTCTTCTGCACGTCGCGAAGCACGGGACTCGATTCGATCAGCACCACTTCGATGCTGGCGAGGAATTGCGGATCGAGCTTCGCGGCGCGCAGCGCATCGGCCATCAGAGTGCCGCGGCCGGGGCCGAGTTCAACCAGGCGGCATGGCGCCGGCGAACCCTGGTCGCGCCACGCCTGCACCATCCACAAACCGATGAGCTCGCCGAACATCTGGCTCACCTCCGGCGCGGTGATGAAATCGCCGGACGCGCCGAACGGATCGCGCGTCGTGTAGTAGCCGTGTTCCGGATCCTGCAGCGCTATTGCCATGTATTCGGCAATCGAGATCGGGCCGTTGGCCGCGAGCAGCCGAGCAATCTTCTCGCCAAGCGCATTCACGCGGTTTTCGCAGGTGCGGCCTTGGGCCGGCGCAGCGCCAGCCAGTAGACGATCACGCCGGCCAAAACGAGCGGCACGCACAGCGCCATGCCCATGGTGAACCAGCCGAGGAACGGCGCATCCGGCTCGCGATAGAATTCGACGAAGAAGCGGAACAGTCCGTAGCCGAAGAAGAAAGTGGCCGAGATCAATCCCGGCCGCTCATGCCAGCGCAGCACGCGGAAGCAGAATTGCAGAATGATCAAGAGTACGATGCCTTCGAGGCACGCTTCGTACAATTGGCTGGGATGGCGCGGCAACTGATCCGGCGCGCGCGGAAAGATCATTGCCCACGGCACATTGGTCGGCCGTCCCCACAATTCGCCATTGATGAAATTGGCGATACGGCCGAAGAACAATCCGATCGGCGCCACGCTCGTCACCAGATCGCCGATCATATAAAGATCGAGCTTGCGCTTGCGGCAGAACAGCCAGATGGCGACGAACAACCCGATCACGCCGCCGTGGAACGACATGCCGCCTTCCCACACCGCGATGAGGCGAATGGGATGGGTGAGGAACGCATACGGCAGGCCGCCGCAGAACGCGGCATCCGGCGTCGTCGTGCACAGGATGGTGCCGTAGAAAATGTCCCAGCCGATCCGGCCGCCGAGGATGATGCCGAGCGTCGCCCACACCACGAGATCGCCGATGTCGTCCATGGTGGCCGGCGGCTTGCCGTTGAACGGCGGATTCTTCCACAGGTTCTTGTCGCGCAGCGTTGCCGCGATCAACCACCAGGCGCACAGGATTCCCGCGATGTAGGAGATCGCGTACCAGCGGATGGCGATCGGCCCGAGCTTGATCAGCACCGGATCGATGCGCGGGTAGGGCAGGACGGCTTCGATGGGCGGCATGGTTGCCGAATACCGAATAGCAGATTCCGCGACAAGGCAATCGGCAGTCGGCATTGGCGGCTCGCGTTACCTCCCCCACTGTGGGGAGGTCGAAATGCTTGAGCGAAGCGAAAAGCATTTCGGGTGGGGGGCCGCGGCGCCGTGATCACCGCCCCCCCACCCGGCTCCCCCGCATCGAGTGCGGGGTCGCCGACCTCCCCACAAAGGGGGAGGTGATTCTAGTCGCAATTCGCCACGCGCCATCCGGTCTGATAATCTTCACGCCATGCAAACCGAAAACCCGTTCCTCGATGGGCTGGCGCGCTTCTTCACCGACGCCGCCGGCGCGGCATCTGCGCTCAAGACGGAAATCGACACTTTTGTGAAGCAGCGCCTTGAGCATCTCGTGGCCGAGATGGACTTTGTTCCCCGCGAAGAGTTTGAGGCCGTGAAGGCGATGGCCGCCAAGGCGCGCGCCGAGAATGAGCGCCTCGCATCACGGTTAACGGAACTTGAAGCGCATTTGCCGACGAAGAATCCACAGGCTTAGAACACACCTGTCGAAGGTTGTGGGTTTTGCGCCTCGTCCAGAAGGAGTTGGGGCGGGACTCTTGTCACCCCCCAAAATGTTGTGTCAGGTAGAGACACAACTGCTTCGTTTTGCGTCGGCGCCGCTTTCGCGCCAGTGGGGAGTCCGCTCAATGTCCCTGGCCCATATCGACGAACCCGTTGCCGTCCCCCACCCGATCGACATCCTCGAGCACACGGTGGAGGAGAACGGCTGGCCGTTCGAGCGCAGCAATCGGGACGAGCTGAATCTCTCCGTCGGCGGGCGCTGGTGCGACCATCATTTCTGCTTCACCTGGCGTGACGATCTGCAGTCGCTGCATCTCTCCAGCGCCTTCGACATGCGCGTCGACGGCAAGCAGCGGACGGAAATCGCCAAGCTGCTGATGCACGTAAACGCGAAGCTGTGGATCGGGCACTTCGACCTCCTGCCGGACGAAGGGTGCCTGGTGTTCCGCCATGCGATGATTTTCCCCGAGGCGAGCGCCAGTCCGGCGCAATGCGAATCCTTGCTGCATCTCGCCGTGGAATCCTGTGAGCACTATTACCCGGCGTTCCAGTTCGTGCTGTGGGGCGGCAAGTCGGCGGAAGAAGCCGTCGCCGCCGCATTGCTGGAGTGCCAGGGCCAGGCGTGATGACCACTTCTTACCCTCCCCTTGAGGGAGGGTCGAAATTTGCGCACGCAAATTTCGGGGAGGGGTCATGGCTGGGAAAGTGACCCCCCACCGAATTCTTCACGCGAAACGCGCGAAGAATTCTGCCTCCCCCTCAAGGGGGGAGGCGATTCTGTTAGTCGGCGCAGGGCGCATGGGCGGGGCTCTGCTCAAGGGCTGGGTCGGTAAGCGCGTCGGGCCGGTTACGGTGGTCGAGCCGAATCCGTCGGCCGAGTTGCGCAAGCTCGCGCGCGGCAAATCCATTGTACTTTGTGATTCGGTTGAAGCGGCGCCGCAGCGCGTGCGCGCCTGCGTCGTTGCTCTGAAGCCGCAAATATTCAAGACGGAAGCCGCGCGTCTTGCGCCCATTGCACAATCCGGCGCGCTGATGATCTCGATTGCCGCCGGCACCAACACGCGCAGCATGTTCAAGGCGTGGGGCAGGGACGCGCGAATCATCCGCGCCATGCCGAACACGCCGGGACAGATCGGCCGCGGCATCTCCGCCCTCTATGCGGCGAAAACTGCAACCGCCGCCGACCGCAGGCTTGCCGAAGATTTGCTGTCGGCGCTGGGCGAAACCCTGTGGGTTGCGCGCGAACCGATGATCGACGCGGTGACGGCGGTGTCGGGCTCCGGCCCGGCTTACGTGTTCCTGCTGGTGGAATGCCTCGCGGCCGCCGCGCGCGCCGAGGGCCTGCCGCGCGACACTGCCGAACGGCTGGCACGGGCCACGGTTTCGGGAGCGGGAGCGTTGCTCGACGCAGACAAGCGTCCTGCATCCGATCTGCGCCGCGATGTCACCAGCCCCGGCGGCACCACCGAAGCCGCACTGAATGTTCTCATGGCGAAGAACGGCCTTGAAGTTTTGATGACACGCGCCATCCGCGCCGCCACTGCACGGGCCAAGCAACTCGGCTCTTGAGGTGCATTTCCGCGGGTCTTGGGATAGTATGGCCAAATGAAAGCAGTTTCGAAGTCCCTGCACCGGGACGAGCATGAGATTGATCCGGAGTTCGCCGCAGCGGTGAACGAAGGCTTGGCGGATGCGAAGGCTGGAAGGGTGACGCCTTATGAGCAGGTGCGGCGCTGGCTCCTGTCGTGGGGAAGCGACAATTCTTGCGCAGAATAACCTGATCCCAACGAAGCTATTCCAACTGCAATGACGATGCCGCGGACCGTATGTTGGCTTATATTTGCAAGTGTCTCGGCTGCGTGTTGCTCGTGGCCAAGCGCTGCGGACCGCCTCCTTAGTCCGAGCGCGCTAAACAGCGATCCGGCTCGCTATAACGGACAAGACGTTCTGGTTCGGGGTTTTGTCAAGCTATCGCCGGAAGGTCATGTACTCTACGAATCTCGGCAGTTAGACGCAGAATTTGCTCGCAAAGTCGATGCAGGCGGACGATTCGATGCGAAATTGTACAGGAAGTATTGCCTGACAATCGCAAATCCGGGTTTCTTCTACCAACACCAAGATCAACTCAAGGGTAGGACTTTGATCGTGCAAGGTAAGTTCATCGACAACTATCTCGATGGACACAGTATTGATCTTGGCGCCTGTCCCTTGCCAACTGCGGTCACAATCGATGAAAAGGATTTCAAGCGAAGATACAGCGGCCTACTTGGTGAAATAGCGGGCCGACGCCCGCGTTGAGAGATAGGCCCAATTGGAGCATGCTTGCGGCATGCCCGCTTATGTCACCGCAACGCCGCCGGCGCCGCTCGACCGCTTCATCGCGAACTTCTGGTATTGGGAAGGCGAGGCGCCCGGCCACGCCAAGGACACCATCATGGCGTCGGGCCGCATGGGCCTGCTCGTCAACCTGAAGGCTGACCGGCTCTCCTGGTATGGCGGTGAGCGCTTCGCCGAATGCAACAGGTTGAAAGGCATTGCCCTGTGCGGCACGCATTCGGCCGCCTTCGCCATCAATGCACACCAGCCGCACATGATGGGTGCGCAGTTCCGCCCCGGCGGCGTGTTTCCCTTCTTCAAGCAGCCATCGTGCGAATTCGAGAATGCGCATCTGTCGCTGGAAGATGTCTGGCATCCGACGGAAGCCCAGCGGTTGCATCAGCGGCTGGTGCAGGCGCCGACGCCGGAGGACAAATTTGAGATTCTGCAGACTGCGCTGATCGCGGCAGCACCGCGTGCGTTCGAGCACCATCCGGTGGTGGCAGAAGCGCTTCCGCGCATGGCACACGCGCCGCACCGCGTGACGGTGGCGGGTCTCGCGGGCGCCGCCGGCGTCAGCCACAAGCGTTTCATCAAGCTGTTCACCGATGCGGTCGGGTTCACGCCCAAGCTTTACCTGCGGGTGACGCGGTTCCAGCGCGTTATCTCGCGCATCCACGAGATGCCGCACGTCGATTGGGGCGATGTGGTCGAACGGCACGGGTATTTCGACCAATCGCACTTCATCCGCGACTTCCGCCAGTTCTCCGGGCTGACGCCAACGGACTATCTCATCCGCCGCGGTCCCTATCTGCAGCACGTGCCGCTGACGGAATAGCCGCCCGAAGTGACGCACTGCGATCCATACCCTCCCCTTGAGGGAGGGTCGAAATTTGCAAGAGCGAAGCGGAGCAAATTTCGGGGAGGGGTCAATTCCACAATCAGCGGCCAAACCCCTCCCCGAAAAATCTTCGCGCTCATGTGCGTTGTCGCTCTGCTGTTTGAGCGCAGCGCGCTCAGATTTTTCGACCCTCCCTCAAGGGGAGGGTGCGTTCTTTCACTGCCACCAAGGAAATTTGTACAATCCCGCGGGCGTCAGGCTGCGCTAGGTTGGGGCGAAGAGGTGCAGCATGCCCGAACGTCCTGCGATCGTTGTTTATCTGATGGCGTGCGATGCCGCGTCTGCGCTGGATTTCTACGTGCAGGGACTGGGCGCGGAGGAGATCGAGCGCTGGGTCGACCCGACGAACGGCAAGATCGGCCATGCGGAATTTCGCATTAACGGGCAGTCGCTGTTCCTCGCCGACGGATATCAATCAATGGAAGCGATCGGCGTGCGCAATCCGTCGGCGCTCGGCGGCACGTCGGTGATCTTCTGGATCGAGGTTCCCGATCTCGAAGCCGCGCTGCAGCGCGCACTCGGCGCCGGCGCCACCCTGAAGGAGGGCATCCAGCCGTCGACGGAAGGCGGCCGGCGCTGCCGCATCGCCGACCCCGCCGGTCATGTGTGGACCTTGTTGCAACGATAAGGAGGTGCGAGATGGCCATCGAGCTCGGCTATGTGACATTGCCGGTCAAGGACGTGGACCGCGCCGTGCAATTCTTCGGCGCGCTGTTCAGCTGGACGTTCGAGCACGCGAGCGCCAGAGGCGCCCATGTCGGCAATACGAATTTTCCGCTGGGCATCAGCACCGGCGGGCCGAGCGACCTGCACTTCCTCTACTTTCGCGTCGATGACATCGCGGCGACGAAAGCCAAGGTGGCCGAATTGGGCGGCGAGGTGCGCGAAGAAGGTGAATCGCCCTCCGGCCTCAACGCCACCTGCACCGACGATCAGGGCACGATCTTCAGCCTGTGGCAGCCGGCGCCGGGATATTGAGCCGCGGCGCGGATCGCGCGATGCTTCGCGCATGCCTGCCGCCGGTCCCGGAACCAAGCTCGCCGATGCGGCGCTGAAGCTGCTCGCGAAGACGCGCTGGTCCGACCTTACGCTGGCGCAAGTGGCGCGCGCGGCGAGGGTGCCGCTTGCGTCTTTGCAAGGCGCGGCACCGGATAAGGCAGCGCTGCTCGGTTTGATTCTCCGCCGCGTCGGAGCGGACGTTGCGAAGACGTATCATCCCGATCGCCGCTCGGCGGATACACGCGACCGGCTGCTCGATGTCGCGCTTACCTGGTTCGAGGTGCTGCGGCCCCGCGCCGCCGCGGTGCGGACGCTCACCGAAGATCTGCGCCACGATCCGCTGTCGCTGATTTCGATGCGCGGCGAAATCGTCGCCGCGGCAAGCTGGTTGCTGACGTTGGCCGAAGCCGATACCGGTGCATCCTTGCCGGCGCGTGCGCTGGCGTTCGCCGGCATTCTCGCGCGCGCCATTCCGGTGTGGCTGGACGATGACGGCGAAATGACCGCGACCATGGCGCGGCTCGACGCCGATCTGCGCCGCGGCGGATTCTTGTTCGGGCGTCCCAACGACAAACCCTCCCCTTGAGGGAGGGTCGAAATTTGCAAGAGCGAAGCGGAGCAAATTTCGGGGAGGGGTCAATTCCACAATTCGGCGGCATAACCCCTCCCCGAACGAATTCCGCCGCATCAAGTGCGGCGTCATTCGTTCGACCCTCCCTCAAGGGGAGGGTGAAAAAAATTGTGACGTCTTAGGGCGGCATCAGACGGGCAGCCGCACCGTCGCGCGCAGGCCGCCCAAGGTCGGGCTGGTGTCGAGCGCAATTTCGCCGCCATGGGCGCGGGCGATATCGCGCGCGATTGAAAGGCCGAGACCCGATCCGCCTGACTGCAGATTGCGGCCCTGATCGAGACGGCGGAACGGCCGGAACGCTTCCTCGCGCAAATCCTCCGGAATGCCGGGACCGTCATCGTCAATGACGATCTCCACATGATGATCGATGCGGCGCGCCGACGCGGTAACATGCTCGCCGTGCTTGAGCGCGTTATCGATCAGGTTTGTGACGCAGCGCTTGAGCGCGTTTCGTTTGGCCGAAATCGTGATGCCTGACTCGGTGTTTACGGTCAGCCCGTCGGCTCCGGCGCGGCGCGCGCCGGCCGCCGCCGCCACCGATTCAGCGACCAGCGGCGCGAGGTCGAGCATCTGACTTTCCTCGCCGCCTTCGCCGCGCGCGAAATCGAGATATTCGTCCAGCATGTGCTCCATCTCCGACACGTCCTGCTGCAGCGCCTTCACATCCGCGCCGTCGCCCATCATGGCGAGCTCGAGCTTCAGTCGCGTGAGCGGTGTTTTCAGATCGTGGCTGATGCCGGACAGCATGTCGGTGCGCTGCTGGAGATAGCGCTCGATGCGTTCGCGCATGTCTATGAACGCTTGCGCGGCCCGGCGCACTTCGCTCGCACCGTAAGGCTTGAAATCCGGCACGGCGCGGCCCTTGCCGAAATTCTCCGCCGCCACCGCCAGCCGCTCGATCGGCCGTACCTGATTGCGCAGAAAAAGAATTGCGAT
>DASYBT010000146.1:0-2402 GCA_036500585.1 Rhizomicrobium sp. | reverse complement strand
ATGTCGCCTTCGTTCATGAACACGAGCATGCGGCCGCCGAACACGCCGCGGTACCGGTCGTCGAGGCTGTAAATGGTCGTGTTGTACTGATCGTGGCTCCTGATCGTCGTGAGCCGAAGCATTGCGGGATCGAAGAGCGATCGGTCTTCGTCGATCCCTGCAAACACCAGATAGTTGGCTCGCCCCGTCGCGGTGTTCCAGATCCGCTGACGCGGCGGGATCCTCAGGTGAAAGCCGCCCGGCTGACGGATGCGGGCATTGAAATCATGAAACAAGTCTGGGAAAACATTTTCGATCTTGTCGCGGATACGATTGTAGTCCGCGACAAAGGAATCCCAATCGATGCCGCAATCGGCAAGCGTCGCTTTCGCCATGCCGCAGACGATCGCAACTTCCGACTTCAGGTGCTCGCTCGGCGGGTGTACGAGACCAGATGATGCGTGCACCATCGACACGCTGTCTTCGACGGTAACCGCCTGCCGACCGCCCGACTGCATGTCGATATCGCTTCGCGCAAGACATGGCAGTATCAGGGCCTGTTCGCCATGCACCAAGTGGCCGCGGTTAAGCTTGGTGTTGATGCCGACAGTTAGCCGTAGCCCCCGCATCGCCGGCTCCGCTGCTTCCCGATCCGGCACGGCTCTGATGAAATTGCCGCCGAGCCCGACGAACACCTTGGCGCGTCCATCAATCATGGCGTGTATGGCGTTGACGACATTATGACCATGAGAGCGCGGGGGCTCGAAGCCGAACACTTTCGCCAATCTGTCCAAGAGTTCCGGCTTGGGCTTCTCGTCGATGCCGACCGTGCGGTCGCCCTGCACGTTCGAGTGGCCGCGCACCGGGCAGATCCCAGCTCCCAGCTTGCCGAAATTGCCGCGCAACAGCAGCAAGTTCGCAATCTGCTGAACGGCTGCCGTGCCGAGCCGATGCTGGGTGATCCCCATGCCGTACACGACAATGGCGGCGCGCGCCCGCATGTAGATGGCCGCTACGCGCTGGACCTGCTCGCGCGACAGACCGCTGGCCTCCAATAAGTCTTCCCACTTCGTGTTGCGGAGATCGTCGGCGAACGCTTCGAAGCCATTCGTGTGCTGCGCATTGAAGTCGAGATCGAGGACCGGCTCACCGCCGTTGCGGAGCGCTTCGTCATGCGACTCCAGCACCAGCTTCATCACGCCCTTGAGGGCCGCGACGTCGCCGCCGACGCGCACCTGGCAGTACTCGCTGGCGATTCTGGTCTCGCCGAAGGTCAGCATCTCGGCCGGATTCTGCGGCGCGGCAAACCGTTCGAGCGCGCGCTCGCGCAAGGGGTTGAACACCACGATCGGCACGCCACGGCGTGACGCGCCGTGCAACTCAGTCAACATCCGCGGGCTGTTGGTGCCGGGGTTCTGGCCGAGGATGAAGATCGCATCGGCGTGCGCGAAGTCCTCGAGCACCACGGTGCCCTTGCCGATCCCGATGCTTTCGGGAAGCCCGACGCTGGTCGCCTCGTGGCACATGTTCGAGCAGTCTGGAAAGTTGTTGGTGCCGAACCGGCGCGCGAACAGCTGGTACATGAACGCCGCCTCGTTCGAGGTGCGCCCCGAGGTGTAGAATTCAGCCTCATTCGGGTCGCTGAGAGCGTTGAGTTCGCGCGCGATCAGGGCGAACGCATCCTCCCAGCTGATCGGCACGTAATGGTCCGTCGACGGATCGTAGCGCATCGGCTCCGTCAGGCGCCCCTGCTCTTCCAGCCAATAGTCGCTTTCTTGCTCCAACTGAGAAACGGTGTGGGTGGCGAAGAATTCCCGCGTCACTTGCCGTTTGGTCAGCTCGAACGCGACGGCCTTGGCGCCGTTCTCGCAGAACTCGAACGAGCTCGTGTGTCGCGGATCAGGCCATGCGCAACCGGGACAGTCGAAGCCGTGCGGCTGGTTCATCGACAGCAGCGCCTTCGAGCCTTTGAGCACGATGCTTTGCTCGCGCAGCGCTCTTGCGGTTGCTCGCAGGGCGCCCCAACCGCCTGCGGGCGGATCATAGGGGGCGAACACGGGCATGTCGGTCGGCTCAGGCACATGGACCTCGGCCTGGGAGGAGGGGATAGAAGGTTGCTTGTTCATGACGTGCCTCAATCAATGGCGAATTCAGTGGAGCCCTGCCTTTCAGCCGCAGGGCTCGATGGTTGAGCGGTATCGCGCGGCAATTTCGTTTCGGAGCGGTGCGGGATATCGCGGCCAGCTGTGCAGCAGCCGGCTCATCACTGCGGCGGAGATCACCGCGGCGAGCGTGAACGGCAGCACGACCTGAACGGCGAACCACAAGCCGGGATGCAGCAGGGCCGGATACATGGCCAAAGCGACGCCGGGCGGATGATAGGCCCGCACTAGAGGCAGCACGATCAGCGCGGTGAGCGCTGC
>DASYBT010000145.1:0-14101 GCA_036500585.1 Rhizomicrobium sp. | reverse complement strand
AACAATGTCTTCGCGAAAATCCTGCGCGGCGAGTTGCCGTGCGTGAAAATCTATGAGGACGAGCACACGCTCTCATTCATGGACATCATGCCCAGCATCGAAGGCCATACCCTGGTGATTCCCAAAGAACCGGCCGAGGAGATTTTCGATCTGTCGCCAGATGGAGCGGCGGCAGTGATGCGCACCACGCAGAAGGTCGCCACGGCGGTAAAACGCGGCCTCAATTGCACGGGGGTGATGCTGGTTCAGCTGAACGGAAGCGCCGCCGGGCAGTCCATCCCGCATGTGCATTTCCACATCCTGCCGCGCGAGCACGGCCTGGATTTGAAGCTGCACGGCCGCGCCATGAAATCGGAGGAAGAACTGGAGCCGGTTGCGGCGAAAATCCGCGCCGCCCTATAGGCAATTCGCGCATCTCCGCTTTCCACACCTCGATATTCGTGATTACCTGCCGCCGGAGCGAAAACTCACCAGGGGCAGACAATCATGAAACTGACTTCGTTGCTTGCGGCTCTCGCAGCCGCAATTCTATTTTGCATTCCCATGATGACTTCGGCGCAGGCTGCCAGCGTGCGCGAGCGCGGCGCTAACTATTGTGTCAGAAAAGGCGGCATCGTGCAGACGCGCCAACCGGAGTACAACACCAATGGCGGAACCCCGCTTGTGCTTTCCGGCAGCGCGGATTTCTGCCAGTTCACATCACAAAGCGACGGCAGCCAAATCAACGTGCTGCTCACAACCCTGAGCACCGACCAGCCGACCTTGGCCGCGCTCGCTTATTATTCGCAAACGCCGCTCGGCCAATGCAGCGGAAATCCCGGTTCCTGCTACTGCACCTTGCTGGGAGGAACCGACCTGTTCGGCGGCATCAATGCGGCCGGCGGCGGCTGGGTTCTTGAAAGCGATCAAAGCGATGTCCTGGAGAGCTGCATCTTCCCGGACATGTCGTCGATCGATTCGTGGGGCTTAGCCTACCATTCGGCGGGCATCGTTCGCGGAAAGGACCTTTCCAAGGTGCTTCGCTATCCGAACCCGTACACTGCGGCCAACGCACATCCGCCAAGCAAGCTTGGCGTGAAGGGCTGACGAAACGACCGTCGCGCGCCTGCGGCCCTGAGAAATCAGGGCCGCAGGAGCCGGCGTCAGCTACGGCCGCTCGCAATCCTGCTGCTCGGGTGCGACCGGGAAATCGCCCGTCTGCAATTTCGAGAAGTCGGTGAAGCGCTCAGGCCGGCCCGCCGAGGGCCGGATCGCATAGAGCTTGAAATCGCCTTCCATCTGCAGCGCCAGCAACCCGCCGGAAATGCCTCTCCACGGATAATCCTGCGCCGGCCAGGGAAGCTGGTAGATGAATTTGCAGCCCTTCGTTTCGATCAGCAGCTCGCCGCCGTTCACCCCTTCCGGATCGGGGAAGGCAAACTCGGCCGCGCGACCGGCATAGATCACCTCGACATCGTCACCTGCCGTGACAATGACCTGCTGCGCGGTATCGTTGACGAGCCGCACGGTCTCAGCCTCGAACGGCTGCTCGCATGCCGCCAACGCCAGGCAGACGAACGGAAACGCAAATCGCCCCAGCTTCATAGCTGCGAGCTTTGCCCGAACCCGCGCGGTGCCGCAACGGGCGAAGCCGCGTCAGACGCTCTCTTCCGCCTTCGGCTTCTTCGGCGGCGGCAGGGCCTTGGGGGCACGGCGCGCGGCGGCATCCGCATCTGTGATGAACTCGAAGACGAGCTTATCGGCCTCGCGGTCGAGCAGCACGCGTACCGTGCCGCCGCCCTTGAGTTTGCCGAACAGGATCTCGTCCGCCAACGGCTTCTTGATGTGGTCCTGGATGACGCGGGCCAGCGGTCGCGCGCCGAAGGCGTCGTCGTAGCCCTTCTCGCCCAGCCAGCGGGTTGCTTCCGGCGTGAGGTCGAAGGTCACGTCGCGATCGGTGAGCTGCGCTTCGAGCTCGAGCACGAACTTCTCGACCACCAGGTCGATGGTGTCGCGCCCCAACGGCGCGAACGCGATCGTCGCATCCAAACGGTTGCGGAATTCCGGCGTGAACAGCTTCTTGATTGCTTCCTCGTCTTCGCCGGTGCGTTTGCCGCGGCCGAAGCCGATCGCTTCCTTGGCGGCGTCCGATGCGCCGGCATTCGTGGTCATGATCAGCACCACATTGCGGAAATCGATCTTCTTGCCGTTGTGGTCTGTCAGTTTGCCGTGATCCATTACCTGTAACAGGATGTTGAACAGGTCCTGATGCGCCTTCTCGATTTCGTCGAGCAGCAGCACGCAATGCGGATGCTGATCCACGCCGTCGGTCAAGAGGCCGCCCTGATCGAAGCCGACATAGCCCGGCGGCGCGCCGATCAGCCGGCTCACCGTGTGGCGCTCCATGTATTCGCTCATGTCGAAGCGCAGCAGCTCCACGCCCATGATGGAAGCGAGCTGCTTGGCCACTTCGGTTTTGCCGACGCCTGTCGGTCCTGAGAACAGGTAGCAGCCGATGGGCTTTTCCGCCTGGCGCAGCCCGGCGCGCGCCAGCTTGATGGCTGAGGACAATGCATGGATCGCGTCGTCCTGGCCGAACACCACGCGCTTCAGATCGGCTTCCAGGTTGCGCAGCTGCTCCGCATCGGATTTTGAGACGGATTTCGGTGGAATGCGCGCCATCTTGGCGATGGCCTCTTCCACCTCGCGGACGCCGATCACTTTCTTCCGACGGGATTCCGGCACCAGCATCTGCGAGGCGCCGGTTTCGTCGATCACGTCGATCGCCTTGTCCGGCAGTTTGCGGTCGTTGATGTACTTCGCCGAGAGCTCGACGGCTGTCTTGATCGCCTCGGCGGTGTAGCGAACCTTGTGATACTCCTCGAAATAGGGCTTCAGGCCTTTGAGAATCTTGATCGCGTCGGGGATCGTCGGCTCGGCGACATCGATCTTCTGAAAGCGGCGCACCAGTGCGCGGTCCTTCTCGAAATACTGGCGGTATTCCTTGTAGGTGGTCGAGCCGACGCAGCGCAGAACGCCCGCCTGCAGCGCCGGTTTGAGCAGGTTCGATGCATCCATCGCGCCGCCGGATGTCGCGCCGGCGCCGATCACGGTGTGAATTTCATCGATGAACAGGATGGCGCCCTTGATGCCCTCCAGCTCCTTCACGACCGACTTCAGACGCTCCTCGAAATCGCCGCGATAGCGCGTGCCGGCGATCAGTGCGCCCATGTCGAGCGCGTAAATGGTGGAATCGCGCAACACCTCCGGCACATCGTGCTTCACGATCTTGCGCGCCAGGCCTTCGGCTATGGCTGTCTTGCCCACGCCGGGATCGCCGACAAACAACGGATTGTTCTTCTGCCGGCGGCAGAGGATCTGGATGGTGCGTTCGACCTCGGCATCGCGGCCGATCAGCGGATCGATGCGGCCCTGCTTTGCCTTCTCGTTCAAGTTGACGCAGTAGGCTTCCAGCGCCTCGCTGCCCTGCTTGACCACCTTCTCGCCGTCCTCGTCTTCGTCAGCGCCGCGAACCGTCTTCTGTTGGCTCATGCCCGGCCGCTTGGCGATGCCGTGGCTGATGTAGGACACGGCATCGAGCCGCGTCATGTTCTGCTCCTGCAGGAAATAGACGGCGTAGCTCTCCCGCTCGGTGAACAGCGCGACGAGGAGGTTGGCGCCGGTCACTTCATCGCGGCCGGAATTCTGTACATGCAGCACGGCGCGCTGGATCACGCGTTGGAATCCGGTGGTCGGCTTGGCGTCCTCGCCATCCTCGATGATCAGTGTTTGCAGCTCTTCATCGATGTATTTGCGCAAGGTCAGGCGGAGCGCGTCGATATCGACGTTGCAGGCCTTCATCACCTGTTGCGCATCGCCGTCATCCACCAGCGCAAGAAGCAGATGCTCCAAGGTCGCGTATTCGTGATGCCGGTCACTCGCGAGCTTGATGGCGCGATGCAGGGCCTGTTCTAGACTGCGCGACAGCGATGGCATCCGTTGAGCCTATTCCTTCTCCATGGTGCATTGCAAAGGATGTTGATGGCGGCGGGCAAATTCAATGACCTGCGCCACTTTTGTCTCCGCCACCTCATAGGTGAAGACACCGCACACCCCGACACCATGACGGTGGACGTGCAGCATGATCTGCACCGCCTCATCGCGGCTCTTGTTGAAGAACCGCTCGAGAATCAGCACCACGAATTCCATCGGCGTGTAGTCGTCGTTAAGCAGCAGTACCTTATAGAGGCTGGGCTTCTTGGTCTTCGGGCGCGTTTTGGTGACGATGCCCGTGCCGGAGCCGTTGCCCGTTTTGTCGTCGCGCCTGTCGCTCATGGAAGTCAGAGTATAATCACGTTTCTTTGTGTTCCCCTAGCGCTGCGAGCGCGCGCCCGCCGGTTTGCGCATCAAATCGGCGGCAGCGGGCCAAACCCGCGGATACGGCGCCGAGTGGCCCTGCCCTTTTCATTGCAGCAGATTCATTGCGGCGCGACAAAGCGAAAGGGCCCGGGGATATAATTCCCGAGCCCTTTCTTTCAACCGTTCCGCTATTGGGGGAGGGGACGCGGAACGATTCAACCACGCAATAGCGCGCTTTAGGCGGCGCGCGTGTTCTGCACGACCTCGACCCACGCCTGGATGCGGCCCTGGATCGGCTCGAAGGTTTCCTTCGCCGTCGACAGTGCGATTTCGTTCAGCCGGTTGACCTCGCCGACATAGGTGTCGAACGCGGTTTTGGCGAAGCCGCTCTGGGTCTCAATTGCCTCGTGCACCGACTTGGAGCCGAGAACGGCCTTCGTCGCCGCAAGCGAATCCTCGAGGGACTGCTTCGTGAACGCGAACATCTCGCTCTGGTAGGTCTCGAAGCCCTTGCCGGCAGCGTTCGCCGCCCTCAGATAAGCCTCGACCGTTTCCTTGCCGAAGCCGAGAAAGTGATCGTAGGCCTTTGCGGCCTTGGCAAAGCCGTCCTTGAAGGCTTCAGTTCCGTTGGTCAGTACAGTTTCAGCCGTCTCGTTGATGCCGGCCGATTTGGTCTTCGTTGCCATGGGATTTCCTCATCCAATGAGCACCGCCGGGCCAGCACCATGCGACCCATGTTGCAGTGCAACATAACCTATATGCAGTGCACCATGAGTGCTGTCAAGAGGGTCGGAAACCGCGGGCCCGGCAATGGCTTTAACATATGGAAAACTACGGATGGCGGCAAAGCATTAACCATACGTAAACACCGGCAGCATAACGTGGATTCGGATCGAAACCCTTGCAACCGGCACAATTTCGTCACATGGTTCGCGTGCGGGGGCGGTAACCGAATCTGTTGGGTGTCTTGCATGCAGGGACCGCGTGCCGTGAAAGTATTGTTTGCGCGGCTGATTGCCTTCCTCTCGCCAGTTTGCCTGGCCCTGACGATGCTCGCCTTCCCTGCCCTTGCCCATAGCCGGCATCACCAGTGGGTCCGCCACTGGGGCGGCCGGCCAGCCAGCCATCGGGCAGTGGCCCGTCGGGCCGTCGGCTGGCGCAGCCCAACGGATCCCAACAAAGACGCCGAACTGGTCCTCGACGGGGAAACTGGGAAGATTCTTTATTCCCGGAACGCGTATGCGCAGCGTCATCCGGCGTCGCTGACGAAGATGATGACGCTCTATCTCCTGTTCGATGCCCTGAAGCGTGGACAAGTGAAGATGGACACGCCCATCTATGTCTCGACCCACGCGGCATCACAGTCGCCTACCAAGCTGTACGCGCCGGCCGGCAGCTCTGTCCCGGTGGATACCGCCATTCGGTCCATGGTGGTGCTGTCCGCCAATGATATGGCGGTTGCAACGTCCGAAGCGCTCGGCGGCACCGAATCGCATTTCGCCGAGCTGATGACTCAGAAGGCGCACGAACTCGGCATGCGCGACACCTTCTATCACAACGCGTCGGGCTTGCCGGACAATCGCCAGATCACCACCGCCTCCGATCTCGGTATCCTGGCGCGCCACCTCGCCTACGATTTTCCGCAGTACTTCCATTATTTCTCGCTGACGAGCTTCAGCTACGCAGGTCGCGTGCATCTCGGACATGACAATCTGCTCGGCCGCTACGCCGGCGCAGATGGAATGAAGACCGGCTACACCAACGGGTCCGGCTTCAATCTGGTCTCTTCGGTGGTACGCAGCGGCATGCACATCATCGGCGTCGTGATGGGTGGATATACGGCGCACCTGCGCGACATGGAGATGATGCGCATGCTCGATCAAACATTCGCGCAGATCGCCAATAACCCGATGCTCGTCGCCCGCAACGATGTGCCCTGGAAGTCCGTCGCGGTAGCGGAGAATGCTCAGCCGGTCATCGCCGGGTTCCAGTTCTCAACGGCAGAACTGAACGGACAGTCCGCGCAGCGCTTGCAGATGGCCTCCCTACCGCCAAAGGGACAGGAACTCGACGAGGATACCGCCGAATCGCAGACCGACGAGATCGGCAACATCATCGTCTCGACGCCGCAGGCGCAGATCGGCCAAGCGCCGCCTACCAAATCGCAAGCACCACCGCCGCCAACCGTTGCGACAGCTCCTGCTGCTCCTCCGAAACCGCAGCAGCCAGCTCCTGCTCCTGCCGCCGCGCCGAAGTCACAACCACCCGTTGCGGTCGCATCGACGCCGCCAAAACCTGTTCCGAACGTCAAGCCTTTACCGCGGCCTGAGCAGAACATGACCATCGCGGCAACCATGCCGAAGACAATCCCGGACGTGCGGCCGCTGCCGCGCGACGATGCGGCAAAAGTGGTGCTGGCCGCCTACCATCCGCAAAGTGTCCCCGACGTGATGCCGCTGCCACGCGAGATGTCCGCCTCCAACAGCCTGCCGCGCGGAGCCGTGCGCCCTACCCCCTCACCCGGCACGACCACCGCCAAAATCGCGAAGTCCGCGGAGACACAGCTCGGCATGCAGCAGGGCTGGGCAATCCAGATCGGCGCGTTTGCCGATGTGCCGTCGGCGCGCGCACAGCTGGCCGCTTATGCAGAGCGCTCGATCGACATTCTGGGCCAGGCCCAGCGCATCATCGTTCCGTTCCAGGGCGTGGGGGGAAAGACACTCTATCGCGCCCGCTTCGGTCCTTTCCCGGAGCAGAAAGCGCGAGCCGTCTGCGAGACCCTCACCACACGCGGCCAGACCTGCTTCGCTGCCACGATGACGGCGCACTGAACGGCGCGCCGGCTTCAGCTCAACCCGCACGCAGCTGCATAGCCTCGCCACCGGGGATCTGCCGATCCGCGGCCAGGCGGACGCAGCGGACAGTAAGAGCGAACGCTGCCGCATAGAAGCGGTGAAGCGCCTCCTGCAAAATCGGACGCGCGGCAATGCGATCCCTCGAACTTGCTCTTGCCTTGATGAGTTCGTCCGCCGCGGCCTGAGCCAGCACATTTCTCACATGGGTGCGGGAAGCGCAGCAATCCGATGCGAGGCTGGAGATGGTCAAGTCGGAATGGCCAGCCGCGTGCAGATGCTCGGAGACCAACTTGATCTGCAGCAGGATCATAAAGCCGGAGAGGCTCTCGGAAACATTGGTCAACTCCGGCGCGTGATGGACGAACCGAAAACCCTGTAAGTAAGTCTCGACGAACGCGCACAGCAAAGCGGTTCGGAACCACTGCCGATCCCACAGCTGCAGTGCCAGCCCCGCTTCTGGCGCAATCATCGCTGCGGCCTCGAAGTGATGGCGCCAGCGTTGCGTGCGGTAGCTGAGCAGGCGCTCCGTGGGCTCAAGAAACGCGCGGCGGCGATCCGATGATGAGGGTACGCGGCGAAGATAACCGGCAAAGCGCATCAGGTTCAGCATTGCGGTGGCACGACCAGGACTGGCGATACCTACCTGACCACAAAGTGTGCGAAACCGTCCGACAGTGAGCCCGGCGTCTTGTTCGCCATGGAGCGGCACGTGATGAAGATATTGCGCGAGCATGCCCATCACATGCTGTCCTCGGTCGCTGAAGATGCGGTTCACCAGAGGTGTTCGGCGATAGTCCTCGATCGTCGCGGCTATCTCCCTGTTGCACGCCTCGGCGAATCCCGCACGCCGCAGGAAATCCATGACATCGGCGGACGAGACGATCTCGGATCGGAACCCGCCAGAGCTCTGCTTCCGTCCGCCGCCGATTTCGCCCGCAAGTAACCCGCTCATCCTCTGTCTGCTGAGCCCGTGATCGGAATACGACCAAATTTTGCCATTGTCGGCGGTGCCGCATTGCTGAATTTATCACGTCGGCAAGTTTAGCAGGTGAAGCCCCGTCGCACGCCGCGACGGCGTGGCGCAGTTCGGCCCGGACACTTGCTGCAACCAAGGGGGAATCATCATGGATCGTCGCGATTTCCTGAAGAAAAGTTCCGCGAGTGCAGTGGGACTTGGTCTTTCCAGCCCGCTGCGGGCGCTTGCCGGGAGCAGTTCGACCGGGCCCAATGTCCTGTTCGTCGTCGTCGATGAAATGCGGTTCCCAACCGTCTTCCCCGGCGCGGTCAAGGACGCCGGCCAGTTCCTCCAGCAGTTCATGCCGAACACACATCGGCTCTGGCAGAACGGCGTGAAGTTCGCCAAGCATTTCACGGCGGCATCGGCCTGCACGCCGTCGCGCGGCGTGCTGGTCACCGGGCTCTATTCGCAGCAGACCTGGATGATGCAGACGATCACCAGCAACCCGAAGGAAAAAGTCACCATCACGCCGGTGCTCGATCCGCTGTTTCCAACTTACGGCAAGCTGTTGCGCAAGGCCGGCTACCAGACGCCATATTTTGGCAAATGGCACCTTTCGCTTCTCCGGACGGACCGCGCGCTCGAACCGTACGGCTTCGAAACGCAGGCAGCGACCTTGCCGGATCCGACGGGCGCCAATCTGCAGGGTTCCGTCGGCGATCCGTCCCATGAGTTCCTAAGCGATGCGGATATCTCCACAGCGGCCGCGAATTGGCTATCGGCTCGTCAAACCGGCGAGGCACCGTGGTGCTGTACGGTTTCGTTTCAAAATCCGCATGACCATGAGTTCTTCTGGGCCGGCACGGAGTTCCAGACGTTCAACGGTCTGTTCGACAATCAAAGCACCTATCAGCCGTTCACCTATTACTGCAACAACAACGGAACCGATTATCCGCCGGTTGTTTCCTGGGACAATGACATTCTCAAGAGTCCGCCGTCCTACGGCTATCCGGCGCTGCCGCCCAATTGGGAATCCATGGCGACGATCACTGCCAACAAACCATCCACCCAGGTTTTGGCGCGCGCCTTTATCCAGTTCGTTTGGGGTGGCGTGAGCGATGACTCCAGCCAGACGGACTTTTCGATTGTTCCCTATCCCGGCGTCGATGGCTACGGCATCGGCATGGCGCCGTTCAGCTACTGGCAGCGCAGCCTCGACAGTTACACGCAAATATTGGGTCTCGTGGATCAGCAGATCGGCGCCGTGGTCGGTGCCCTGCCGCCTTCCGTGGCCGCAAACACCGTCATCGTGCTTACGTCGGACCATGGTGACTACGCAGGTTCGCACGGGCTGGTGGCGAACAAAGTCTGCACCGGTTACGACGAGGCCTTCAATGTGCCGCTGATCGTTGTCGATCCAACCGGGCAGTTTGCCGGCGATATCGAGCGAGAGCGGCATGAACTGACGTCCTCGGTGGATGTGTTCGGGCTCCTCGTCAGCCTTGGCCACAACGGAAGCACGAGCTGGCAGACCGGCAAATACGCGAAAATCTATGGCAACCGGCACGATATGATCCCGATGCTCAAGTCGGCATCGGCGCCCGGCCGGCCGTTCACGCTGCTCGTTACGGACGAGCTAACCCTTGGCAACTACATTTTCAACGATGCGCCGCTGCATATCGTGGGCCTGCGCACCAAGCACGAGAAGCTTGTCGCGTACTCGCGCTGGCACAGACTTACCAGCGATCCCGAGTTACGATCGCTCGAGCTGGAATTCTACGACTACGGGACGGAAGGCGGACGGCTGGAGCTCGACAACAATCCCAGAGACCCGCGCGTGCCGAAGCTGCTGAGTGAACTACACAGAAACTTGGTGCCCAATGAGATCCGTGCGCCGCTTCCAGGTCTTTTGAGCTATGCGCAGGCTCGTGCCCAACAACAGTACGTGGAGTTTGCGGAACTGGTGCTGCATCCACCGCAGGGCAAGCGAGGTCCGAAGTTCCTCAAGGGGTTGCTCGGCTTCGGGTTCGACGCCTGATGCAGAGGACCGCCCGCCGCCGCAAGCGCGGCGGCGCGGTCGTCATGAGCCGAGCAGCACGTCCTTGGCTTCGTTGATCTTGGCTGCGAGGTAGTCGGTACCGCCGCGATCCGGGTGCAGGTTCAGCATCAGGCGGCGATGGGCCGCACGGATGTCATCCTCCGTGGCACCGGGCTGCAGTCCCAGCACGCGATGCGCTTCGTCACGCGACATGGCCGATGTGGCCGATGAGCGGCCGCGTGGCGGTTCCTGTTGCGAGGCTTTGCTGCGCCAATTGGCGCCAAGCCGGCGATCCAGATACGCCTCGATCAAACGCGCGGTCTCGGAGTCCGCCGCCGCCGCTTCGGCATAGAATGCGACCGCCTGATCGTCCGACAGCACATCGAGCGACTTGCCGGCCCGCGACCCCTTCAGCACACGACCACGCATGGCGCCGGTATCATGATCGAGCTCCATCTCGAGCCAATCGGTCGAGACGCGAGTGGTCTGGCCGGATGGCGCGTGCGGGCCGCCGCCGGGATGCGGGAAATGCCAATGCGGCCAGCCCCCGGGCCACATCCGGCCGCCGGTGAACATCCCATACGACATGCTGATCAGCAGCATTGCCACGCCGACACGATCGAGCACGGCCAATCCGATGCCGGCGAGCAGCAATGCGGTCGCGCCGGTGTAGCGCAGAACCTTGGTCAGCTTCTTGGGATCGATGCCGACGAAGCCATAAACGAGAAACAGAAGAACGACGAGCGCCAGCGCGCCGAGCAGGACGGAGATCATCCGCGCTTCTGTCCCATGGCGCCGGCGATTCGTTTCACCTCACCGCCGAGCCTTTCGCCATAATCCTTGAGCGCTGGACTGCCGCCTGCGGCGTAGACGGCTGCTGCCCGCAACAATTCGCGCAATCTCTGTGCGGCACCGGCATTGAAGTGCGCATGAACGCCTTTGGTGAGCCGCGCAATCTCGGCGAATATCGAAGCGGCGGCAGGGTCGTCGCCTTCCTGAAACATAAAAGCCGGCACGCCAAGCAGCGCGAGCGCCGCGCCTTCCTTCGCCACGGCATCGGGATTCTCTTCGAAGCAATCGCCGACATAGACGAGCGCACCAACCTTGTTGCGGCGCGCCTCTTCCGTTGCGTGCGCAAGCACCCGGCGGAGCTGCGTGAAGCCGCTGCGCGTGGTGACCTGCCGCATGCGCGCCGCGAGAGCGGATGGCGTGGTCGTCCATTCGCTCGCCTCGAATTCGCCGCGCCCGCGGAAATACACGAGCTGAACGGCGAGCCCGCCGATCGATTGCGCCACCTCGAACATGTCGGTCTGGATTTCGCTGGCGATATCCCAGGTGGGCTGGCGGCTCATCGTCGCATCGACGGCGAAAATGAGCCGGCCTTTTACCTGCGAAAGCGTAGGCGTCTTCGCGGCTGCGTTCAGGAACGCCGCGATATCCGTCGATGACGAACGTTTGCTCGGCAGATTGGCCATGACTGCCCTCCGGCCCTAGATGTTGTCTGCTGGCGAGGAAAATCCAAGTACCAATTCCCCCTCCCCTTGCGGGAGGGGGCAAATTCGAGTGGCGGAGCCGCGAAGAATTTGGGGGAGGGGTGATGCTCGCACGCCCCCTCCCCCGCGTCGCTTTGCTCCGCGCCCCCTCCCACGAGGGGAGGGGGAAAAGTCATGCCACCGCGCGGGCGGGTTCTGGCAGCTTCAGCGCGCGGACGAGTTCCCGCACCTCCTGCCGCGCCGCCAGATGCGACATCGACATCGAAATGCCAAGCCCGGGCTGCGGCAGATCGAGCATGGTCAGTCCCATTGGGAACAATTCACGAAAGATCACCCGGTCGCCGAAGCCGGGGATCACGCGGAAGCCGATCCGGCTTGACAGCGAGGATACCGCGCCCGTCATGCGCTTCTTGTTGCGGGCTTCGGTGGACGAGATGCGGTTGCGCATGACCACCCAATCGAGTGCCGGCTTTCGCGCCATCAGGCGCCGCTTACGACACTCCCACACGAGATCGCTGTAGACGCTCGGGCCTTTGATCTCGAAGTTGGCGGGATCGATGCGCGCCAGCAGATCGAAATCGAGGAAGCTGTCGTTCAGCGGCGTGACCAGCGTGTCCGCCGCAGCATGCGCGGCGCGCGACAGCGGCGTGTCCGCACCTGGGGTGTCAATAACCAGAAAATCGAACCGCGGCGCCGTACTGGCGAGCACACTGGCAACTGCATCGGCATCCGGCGCCTGTTCCTGCACCAGCACTTCCGGCATTGGCAAATTGGCGCTGCTGCGTTTGCTCCACTCGCTCCGATTCTCCAGATGCCGGCTCAGGCTCTTCTGGCGCACATCGAGATCGAGGACGCCTACGCGCCTGCCCTCGCGCGCCAGGGCCACCGCGACGTGAATGGCGGCGGTCGTCTTGCCAGAGCCGCCCTTCTCGTTCCCGAAAACGATGATGTGCGCCACTTGCCGCTAAACTCCCCGGCGACTCAGCTGCCTATCATTCCCCTTCCCCCCTTGTAAGGGAAGATGCTGTGCGTCGACCGGGCGCACACCGCGATGAGGAATCAGTTCTCGTTCAGCCCGTGCGGCGCGCGGGTGTGCAGCCGATCCTTCCAACTCGCCTCAAGCCGGATAACATCTTCCGGCTCCATATCGGGTGAAGGCCGCTCAAGAATGGAGAAGCGAAAATTTCGAGGATCGCGCTTGCGCAGAAGGCTATTGCCGCCATGTCCCGATGCCGCATAGTTCAGCCAGCGACCGAGCAGATTTTCGGAGCCGTAGGCCGCGCCAACATACCCTTTGCCATCGGACAAATCGAAAATGTAGTAGATGGCCCGCCAGTCTATCAGCTTCTCACGCCAACGTGCAGGGAGCACGGCAAGTTGAGCCCATGTAAGATCGATTTCTTTCCAGTCCCTCATCGCAACATCGAAGGCACTTTCTTCAAGCACAGCATGTACAGGAAATTCGTTCTTATGAGCGCGCCGCCACCATGATCGCTCGGGTGGCGGCCAACCGACGATAAGCTTGCCCTTCCAGTTCCCGTAGAAGTCTAGCGGCACAAGATTGAACCACAGGATGGTGTGGCGTTCCCCTCGAAACCCGCTCATGCCCAATGAGCGAAGTTCGACATTGCCGGGCATCTCCCAGTACTCTTCAAAAGTGATTGGCTGGGCCGCATCTATTTTCGAGCACCCGACATAAAGGGCTCTTCCAGCTCCGTTCGCGATAAACGATGCGACGTATCCAGTACCTATCATTCCGGCCATCGCGCCTTCTAATTTATCATTCTGCGCGGACTCATAGGCTCGAAAGAGATCGGGCCGCTCGCCCACAAGCATCGGAAAAATTCGGTTGAGTTCTGGTTCAGTGGGCCGGTGTCTTAGAACCAGGGTGTTTTCCAGGGTAATTCCCTGGGATATCAGCATCTGATTGAACAGCATTGCGTCGCTCAAATCCCGTCGTCCAGGCTGCCGGCCATCAGCGAGGCGTTGCCGCCGGCGGCCGTGGTGTTGACGGTGAAGGTGCGCTCCAGCGCGAATCGCAGCAGGTAATGCGGCCCGCCGGCCTTCGGCCCTGTGCCGGACAGTCCCTCACCGCCGAACGGCTGCACCCCCACCACCGCGCCGATCTGGTTGCGGTTGACATAGATGTTGCCGACGCGCACGCGCCCGCGGATAAAATTCGCCGTGTCCTCGATGCGGCTGTGGATGCCGAGCGTGAGGCCGTAGCCGGTGGCGTTGATCGCGTCGCACACCTTGTCGAGGCGGCCGGCCGAATAGCGCACGATGTGCAGGACGGGGCCGAACACCTCCCGCTTCAGCTGCCCAATCGAATCGATGGTGAACACATGCGGCGGGAAGAACACGCCGTTCTGCAGAGCGGGATCGACCTTCAGCGCACGGAGCAATTTTGCCTCTCGGG
>DASYBT010000144.1:0-6061 GCA_036500585.1 Rhizomicrobium sp. | reverse complement strand
GCGCCTTGATGTAGGAGACGGACGGGAAGTTGCCGGCCTTCACGGCATCATAGAAGTCATGAATGTCGTATTCATGATTGGCCGGATCGACAGTGCTCGTGCCCGGGACCTTGGTGTGCCCAATCGCCGCGACCGAAGTCGGCCGGGCATGGGTCGGATTTTCGGTCGACGTGTAATACTGGAACCACGCGTGGTGCGGAATGTAATCGACCTCCGTCACGCCCGTATATGTCGACGTCGTTGTGCGTGCGCAACCGGTCGTGCCGTTGGCATCGGTCTGTGTCAGGTCGAAACCGCCCATGAAGCTGCCCCATGTGACGTGGGCCTGGTTGAGCAGATCGCCGATGTTCTTGCCTTCCATGAGCACTGCATCGCTGGTGCTGGAGCAGACGTCGTTCGCCGGATCCACGTCGTTGATCATCGTGTATCCGCCTTGGCCGTCATCGACGTAGAAGCTCGTCTTGTTGTTGGTGTCGAGAACGAGATCCATGCCGTTGGTTTGGCCTGAAACGACTTCCAGCGCACCGGGGGTCGAGGGACCATAACCGTCAGTGCGCGCGGCGTCGCTCATCGCAAAACGCTGGGCGTAGTTCCACAGGGCAGTCACCGTGTTGCCGTCGTAATAGCCCATCACCTGGCCGGTGGTGCCGAATGCGCCAACGCCGCCGGGGGTGCCGTTACCGGTATAGAGGGGGAAGAGGTCGGCGGCGCCGTTGTCCTCAGCCTGCTGCTCGGGCGTGTAGGAATGGTTCTGGTCTGCCGTGGCGGCCTGGGTGAAATCGAGCCGGAAGGGATTGGCAGCGCCAGCGCCGTTCAACGGATTGGTGAAGTTCGGGTTGTTGGTGAGAAGGCCAGCGTTTTCCACAGTGTCGATGTTCGTCGGTGTGTCCTTCCGGCTGTGGAATTTCGGTTCGCCGACCGGATTGGTGGCGTGCGGATAGGTGCCGAAGTAGTGATCGAACGACACGTTCTCCTGATAGATGACGACAAGATGCTTGATCGGCGTCGCCGTGTCCTTCGCGAAGGCGTGCGAGCCGGCGACCAGCGCCAGCGCGGTGGCGCCCATCAGCGCCGGAAGATTTCGGGAAAGTTTCATTCTGACCCCTCCAGGGTTTGCTCAAGGTGCGATTGATCCCGCCTTCGCAAAACTTGGAATGCAGGCTCGCACGCCATGGCCATCCGAAGGTGGACTGCGGAGTCTGTAGCCCGCTTCCTTGGCGGATCGGCGATAGTTAATTTACGGAACGAAGTCGATTTGATCTCAGATTTGTCACAGCCGCGGGGACTCGGCATGAGACAGTACCCGCTAGGCGGCCGCCGCGTTCTCAAAGCTGCGGTCGACGACTACGAACGGCAGACGGGCTGCCGGAACATCCGCCACCGAAAGTGCGAACCGGCGAATGCCGTCGGTCTCCTCGATCAGATCGAAGCCGAGCTTCGCATAGTGGTCGCGGACCATGCCGTTCTTCGCGGTGGGGATGTAGGTTCCGATCAGACGCCGCACGCCGCGCTTGCGCGCTTCGTCAACCACGCGCGCCAGCATCGCCTCCTCCACGCGCCGCCCGAGCACACGGCAGCTCATGAGCCATGTGTCGATGTCCCAGGTGTCGGCGGTATCCGCCGGCCGGCAGATCACCGCGCCGATCATGCCAAGATCGCCGAAGCGGTCGCCAAGCCGCACCTGCAAGGTGCACATGGAGTCCGAATTCTCCATGGATTTCACGTCGGCTTCCGTGTAGCGGCGCGTCGTGAGATTGAACTGGTTGGTCTTGTTGATCAGCTGCGCGATGCGCTTGCGACCGGGCGCATCGAATGGCGCGAACTGAATTGTCATCTCGAGCGACGCGAGGTAGTCGCCGAGGTCGCGCGTCCGCTCCAGCACTTCGGCGCGCCTTGTGTCAGCCGCGTAGGAATCCGCCCGCGCCGCATCTTCCGACGAATACGACACCGCCTCGAAATAGCCCGCGGCGGTCAGGTACCAGGTGAACCAGCTCGGATCGGACGGCAGTTCCGGAACCGCCACCATTGGCAGCGCCGCCCGGATTTGCGCCCGCTCCGCCGGATTGTCGTCCAGCATCACCAGAGCATCAAGGCCGATATTCAGCGTCTTCGCGATGGCTTCGAGGTTGGACGGTTTGTCGAGCCAGTTGGCCTGGAACACCGCAATGTGCGATTCCTTCAGGACCATTTCCGGATGTTCGCGGAACGGACGCCGTGCCACCTCGTGATCGTTCTTCGAGCATATCGCCAGCATGATGCCGCGGTTGCGCAGCTCCAGCGCATATTGCTGCAGTGACAGGAAGGATTCGCCCAACGCGCTGCCCTGCCCCAGGGTCAGTCCCTCGAGACCGTCGTCGCCGATAACGCCGCCCCACAAGGTATTATCGCAATCGAGCACGAGACATTTGCGCGCCTTGCCGCGGATCGCGCCCAACAGCCGGCCGAGCAATTCGCCGTAGATCGGGAAACATTCGGCCGAGAACGGCAGCTTGTAGGTGACCCAGTGCACCGGGTCGAACCACACGTCCGTGCCAACGCGTTCTGCGAGCGCCGCGACATCGAGGAGATAGCTTCCGGTTTGTTCGGCAATCTCCACGATGCCGCGGTTGAGCCTGTCGACCATCCCGCGCACGCTGCCGGAGATTCGCCGGTCGAAACTGCCGAACAGCGATTGCGGCGGCGCCGGGACCGTCTGCAGAATCGCAGGACACCCGCCGAGCGCGCCGAGATTGTCGACAACCGTGCGCAAACTGGACAACGCGGAGAGCGCGCGCGCCTCCGGGTCCGTCGTCAGATCGGCGCGATCCGCCTTCAGCCAACGGTGATCGACGGCAATCAGGACCGCGTCCGGTTTGGCCCGGTTGATGTCCGACTCTGGATCGAGCGCCTGCTGCATCACCTGATCGTAGGGACTCGGGATAATCTCGACCGCCACGCCGTGCCGCGCTGCGGCCGCAGGGATGCAGTCGATGACGAGATCGAAGGTGGCATTTGCCAGCACGCCGAGACGAAAGCCGGACAGCGGCGACAGGTCGTGCCCGGCGGCTCCCAGCTTGCGCATCGTCCGCGCCAGCTTGGCCGATTGGGAAGCGTTCAGGCGCATGCTTGCCAGCCGCTGAATGCCGGCGCCGAAGTCGCCTCCTTCCGGCACAGCCCGGCACTGCGCGGAAAAATCGGCAGGGGCAGGCGAAAGCCACGGCAAAGCTAGAATATTCTCCGGCATGTCTGGTCTCGGATGTTAAGCGGCAGCCGCACGCTCGGTGCCGGGCGACAGGTTTTACATTGGCCGTTGCAATTCGTACAAGCACAGCGGCGCGCAACAAGGCGAAAGCAGCAATGCTTCCGGGAATGAAATTCGACCATTTGGGCGTGGTGGTGAAATCCGTGGCAAAAGGGCGGCAATCGCTTGCCCGCGTCCTCGGCATCGCCGACTGGACAACGGAGTTTCGTGATCCCGTCAACGGCGTTCTGATCCAGTTCGGGCGCGATCCCGCCGGCGTTTGTTATGAATTGCTGGAGCCTTTGGATGAGAACAGCCCGGTCTATCCCGCCCTGTCAGGGGGCAAGGCGATCCTCAACCATGTGGCCTATCTGGTGACAGACCTTTCGGCCGGCGCTGAGCACATGCGCAGCAGCGGTTCGGCGCCGACCTCGGAACCGAAGCCCGCGATTGCCTATGGCGGAAAGCGCATACAGTTCTTCGTGACGCCGCTGCGCTTCGTCGTGGAACTGATCGAAGCTCCCGGACATCAACACGAATTCCGGCCGGCGGTTTGAACTGCGGCTGCCCTCGAAACTCTGATCGGACGAACCTCTGTGATCGACCTCACCGACCATCCCAATCTGCACCGGCTGACCTCCCACCTCGTCGAGCGATGGCCTGACCATAGCGATTATGTGGACAAGAGCTTTGCGGATCGCACACCGGAGGTGACCGCGAGTTCCGACCGGATCGCCGCCTGCATCCTGAAGCTTGCGCCTGAGGTCGAGGGCGGCCTCGATGGATTGTGCGACGATTATCGTTTCCTCTGCGAAAAAATTGTGCTGCCGGAAGAACTGCACTTTCGCCGTCACAATCGTTATCGCCTCTCCTCCTTTGCCGAGGCGGAAAAGGAGTGCTACGCGAACGCGCCGTTCATGGCGCGCTACATGAACGGACTGCTGATCTCGAATGTCATTTGGCACAATCACGCCTGCGCCATTTCCTCTTACATGCGCGAGTACTTGCCATCCCGCCCGCAAGGGACGGATCATCTGGAGATCGGACCGGGGCATGGCCTGTTCCTTTATTTCGCCGCCATATCGCCGAACGTGGCATCCATCTCCGGCTGGGACGTGAGCCCGACGAGCATCGAGCAGACGCGGAGGGCTTTGCATGCGCTTGGCGTCGATCGTCCCGCCGATCTGACCTTGCAGAACATGTTCGAGGCTCCCGCCAGCGACCGCCGCTACGACAGCATCGTGATGAGTGAAATTCTGGAGCACCTCGAAGATCCCGTCGCGGCGCTGAAGGCGGCGAGTGCGTGGCTCAGGCCCGGCGGCACGATCTGGGTGAATGTGCCGGCCAACAGCCCTGCCCCCGACCATATCTTTCTGGTCCAGAGCCCGGAGCACGCCTGCGAACTCGTCGAGAGCGCCGGCCTCGAAGTTGTGGGGTCGCATGCGTTTCCGATGACCGGCGCCACGCTCGAAAAAGCCCGCAAACGCAAGCTGGCGATTTCCTGCGTCGTTGTCGGCCGCAAACCGTGACGCCTTGTTTTGCCGCCGCACGGCCTGCTAAGGAAACATCAAACGCACGGAACGGGGTCCCATGACGCGAGACGAGATTCTATCCAAGCTCACGCCCATTATGCGTGACATCTTCGATGACGAGACGCTCGTGCCGACGGATTCCATGACGAGCGAGGACGTCGCCGAATGGGACAGCACCAACCATGTCCGCCTGATGGTGGCGATCGAAGCGGAATTCGGCATTCGTTTCGAGACCGACGAAATCACCGCGCCCGAGAATGTCGGACAACTGGTCGACCTGATCGCCGCGAAACTCGCCGGCTGATTCCGGGTGGGCGTGGCGCGGCCGCTCAACGCCCTGTTCCTGGGCGGTTGCCTGATTCATCGGCCGACAAGGGCGCTGCCGGACCTCGGCGAAAAGTTACGGCTCGCCAATTCCGGCAGCTACCGGATCGTGCATTCCTTCGGCGAGATGTTCGAGATTGTTGACATCCTCGAGGGGCGAAAATCGATCCCGCAATCGTTGCGCCAGCTGAGCGGCTTGCCGCTACGCGACCGCGGGCATTCGCTCGACCTCGGCGCGGTGGACGTGGCGATTGTCGAGCCTGCTTCGCCTGTCGAAATCACGTTTCGCGGTGTGCATACCAACCGCAGCCGGCTTCTTGATGAACTGAGACCGATCCAGAGTCAGAATCGCGCAGCGATGCGCATCTTCAACAAGTGGATTCGGCTGGGACTGCTCGAAATGAACGAGGGGATGCGTACGGCTATGGCCGGCCAGCTGGTGCAACTGATACCTGCCGACGATGACAAGGCCGATTATCGCCGGGCGCTGATCCTCGAAACCCGCGCCGCCAGGAGCGACATCGCCGGCGGCTTTCGCAAGCTGCGCGATCTCCTGCACTGTCCCATCGGCGCAGTCGTCTACACCTTCCGTTATATGCCGGACGGGCGGCCGGTCGGATGGCCGCCGGGATTCCGCGAAGAGGTCATTCAGGCGGCGACCGGCCTCGGCCTGCCGATTTTCGATGCCGCACCGTTGGTGGCTGCCTATGGTGTCGAAGCGGCCATGAACGCGAGCATGGGGCATTACACCGACCGCTTCGCACCGATTATCGCCGAGGAACTGGTGAAGTTCGCGCAGTCGGTCTACTGTGCTGCGCACGAGCCGCAGATCACCGCCAGCCCAGCCTAGAGCATGATCTGATTACACGGAAGCGTATCCGGCGTTCCTGAGATAGTTGGCACATTCGGCTGGCGAGAAGAGATCGAGGAGCTGGCCGATTCGTTTCCAGGTCTGCTCGACGGTTCGCGGATCGGTCTTGCGCAG
>DASYBT010000143.1:0-3596 GCA_036500585.1 Rhizomicrobium sp. | reverse complement strand
TGCGCCCGTACCGCCCTCACGGTGGCCGTTGCCGGTCTGCTTCACACCGCCGAAAGGCAGGTGCACCTCCGCGCCGATGGTCGGCGCATTCACGTAGGTGATGCCCGCCTCCAGATCACGAATCGCGCGGAAGGCCTTGTTCACATCTCGCGAGTAGAGCGCGGTCGAAAGCCCGTATTCGATGCCGTTCGCGATGCGGATCGCATCATCCACACCGTCGCACTCAATCACGCTCAGCACCGGCCCAAAGACTTCTTCCTGCGCGATGCGCATCTTCGCCTGCACCTTGCCGAAGATGGTCGGCGCGAAGAAGTGTCCCTTGCTGTGCGCGCCTTCGGCCAGCGCCACGCCGCCCTGCAGCAGCGCCGCGCCTTCCTCCTGCGCGATCTTTGTGTAACGCGTCGAGGTCTCGATCTGCTGCTTGTTGATCTGCGGCCCCATCTCGACGCTCTCTTCCAGTCCATTGCCGACGCGCAGCTTCTTCGCGCGATCGACGATCCGCGCAGTGAACTCGCCGGCCACGCGCTTGTCCACGATCACGCGGCTGGTCGCCGTGCAGCGCTGGCCCGATGTTCCAAAAGCTCCCCACACCGCACCGTCGAGCGCCAGATCGAGATTCGCGTCATCGAGAATGATCATCGCGTTCTTGCCGCCCATCTCGAGCGAGCACGGCTTGAATCGCGCGGCGGCGTTCTGGCCCACGATGCGTCCCACCTCGCTCGAACCGGTAAAGGAGATGGCGCGCACCTTGGGATGCTCCACCAGCGGCGCGCCCGCCTCGGGGCCAAAGCCAGTGACGATGTTGACCACGCCATCGGGAAGCCCGGCTTCCATCAGCATCTCCACCAGGTGGAAAGTCGAAAGCGGCGTGTCTTCCGCCGGCTTAATGACGCAGGTGTTGCCGCAGACCAGCGCCGGAAAAATCTTCCACGACGGAATGGCCATGGGAAAGTTCCACGGCGCGATCATGCCGCACACACCGACAGGCATGCGCACCGACATCGCGAATTTGTTCTGCAGCTCCGACGGCGTGGTCTGCCCGAACAGCCGGCGCCCCTCGCCCGCCATGTAGTAGGCGGTGTCGATCGCTTCCTGCACATCGCCGCGGGTCTCGCTCAGTACTTTGCCCATCTCGCGTGTCATGTCGCGGGCAAACTCTTCCTTGCGCTTCAGCAGCAGCTCGCCGGTACGGTAAAGGATCTCCGCGCGCTTCGGCGCAGGCACCAGCCGCCACGTCTCATAGGCCGTCGCCGCGGCCTGGACAGCGGCGTCCACGTCGGCAGCTTCTGATGACGCGAATATGCCGACAACATCGCTCGTGTCCGCCGGGCTTACATTTTCAAAGGTCTTGCCGCTCGTCGCGGGAACGAACTTGCCGCCAATCAAATTGCCATAGGTCTTTGCGGATGCCATCGACTGTCCTTGCAGAAGCGAAATTGCCAAACAGAAGAGCATAGCTGACAGGCCCGCCGAAGGGCGAATCGGCAGGTCAGGGAACTTCTGCGCCACGGCCCGCGTATTCCAAACCAGGGAGGGAAGCGCCGTGATTCTCAAATTTCTTCTCTGGTGTGTGTTATTGATCCTGTGCTGGCCGCTCGCGATCTTCGCGCTGGTGCTCTACCCCATCGTGTGGCTGCTGCTGTTGCCGTTCCGCCTGTTGGGCATTGCGGTGCACGGTGCGCTGGACCTCGTAGCCGCGCTCATCTTCTTGCCGGCACGCCTGCTGCGCGCTGCATAGCCCTTGGCGATCCTTCGGAGGTGGCGCGACTTCTCGCAAGCGAGATACTCGCGACAAGTCTCGAAGGAATAAAGGGAGTGTTATTGCTCGGCCGCCCACAAATCCAGATATGAGCGACAGCGGAGCGAAACCCAACTATCCGCGCCAAAGGCGCATCCGCCCGTGCGGCAAGCACCTCAGTTCGAGCTGGCGTTGCCGAAGGTGTTGCAGGCGCGCATGTCGCCGCTGTCGAGCCCACGCTGGAACCAGCCCATCCGCTGCTCCGATGTTCCGTGCGTGAAGCTCTCCGGTGCCACGTAGCCCTGCGTCATTTTCTGCAGGTGGTCGTCGCCTACGGCCGCTGCTGCCTCGAGCCCCTGCCGGATGTCATCCGTATGAATAATGTTTCTCTGCTCCCCGCTATGCGCCCACACGCCGGCGTAGCAGTCCGCCTGTAGTTCGAGCGCGACCGACAGCTTGTTTCCTGCCGACGGGTTGTACGCGCGAAGCTGCTCCACCTTTGCCTCCGTGCCCACCAGCTTCTGCACATGGTGACCGAGCTCATGCGCAATCACATACGCCTGCGCAAATTCGCCGGCTGCCCCGAAACGCCGCAAGTCGTTCCAGAAGCCCAGGTCGATGTACACCTTCTCGTCCTGCGGGCAGTAGAACGGTCCAGTGGCCGCGCGCGCCGACCCGCAGCCGGAGTAGGTGGCGTTGCGGAAGAGCACCAGTTTGGCATGGCGGTAGCCGGGCAGGATGCTGCTCCACGTCTTCTGCGCATCGTCCAGCACGAACGAGACCAGCTGCGCGGAGCGCTGCTCATCCGCCGAGGGCGGTGCGGCCGGCCTTTGCTGCTGCACCGCGCCCGAGTTGCCCATCAGGTATGCGCCGATGAAGTTGCGTCCGGTAATCAGGCTGATGACGAGCAGGATCAACAGCCCGCCGATGCCCAGCCCGCGTCCGCCGCCAAAACCGATGCCGCCGCCACCTTCGCTCCGCCGATCCTCGACATCGCCGCTGAGCCCACCCGGTGTCCAGTCCATGGCTATCCTCCGTCCGCCTGATCAGCTGGATCGCTTCATAAGAAGTGTAGGCGTCGAGGCAATATTCGCGCCCCACTTTCTTCAAGAAAAGCCGCTCTTCACGGATGCTCGCGGACACGGTATTTGTGAAAACGGTCTAGTGTGCCTGTCTTCTCGGCCCCGGTTTCTCGGCCCAGGTGTCACGGCGGCCCCGGTATCAGGCGATTGCTTTGTTCTGTAGTGGGTCAGTTTCCGAATGGTCTCGGCGCCTACGTTCACGATAAGCATGGGTGAGGTATATTCTGGATAGAACAATCCAAAACTGATACCGTCGATGACTAGGAGACAACCATGGCAGCAGTGCAAACACAATCGCTCGCAGACAAAGTAGCTCTCGTCACGGGTGGTTCGAAAGGTATTGGCGCAGGCATTGTCCGCCGACTTGCATCGGACGGCGCATCCGTTGCGTTCACCTATTCGAGTTCAAGAGAGGCGGCCGTTAAACTTGCAGACGAAATTCAATCTGAGGGAGGCCGGGCGCTTCCCTTGAAAGCCAATAGTGCCTCCGCCGAAGAGCTCCGCGGCGCTGTGCTCGAAGCGACCCTAACGCTGGGGCCGCTCGACGTCTTCGTCAGCAACGCCGGCATCCTCATTCGAGGCACGATTGACAGCTACAGCCTGGAGGATCTTGATCGCATGATTGCCATCAACATCCGGGCCGCTTTTATCGGCGTTCAGGCTGCTGGGAAGGCTATGAATGACGGAGGCCGAATCATCCTTATCGGAAGCAACACTGCCATTCGCACCGCCTTCCCGGGAGCGAGTGTCTACAGCATGACCAAAGCCGCATTGAC
>DASYBT010000142.1:0-2812 GCA_036500585.1 Rhizomicrobium sp. | reverse complement strand
CACCGCATGATCGGCGATGGCCCGGCCGGCATAGCCGATCTTCGATTTCGCACCGGAAGCAAGGCGCGAGACGCCCGCCTCACCGGCGCCGAGGCTAAGAGTGAGGTGCTGCATCAGTGAGAGCGCCTCCTGCTGCGCGATGAACATGTCGACCATCCGATGCTGCAGCACCTGAAAGTTGCCGATTGTGGTTCCGAACTGCTTCCGGGTCTTGGAATACTCCAGCGTCGCGGAATTCAGTTCGCTCATCGCGCCAACGGCTTCGGCGCAGAGCGCGCCGATGGCGCGGTCGCGGCAGGCCTCCAGCGCAGCGACGCCCTCGCCCTCCTTGCCGAGCAGCTGTCCCCGGACACCGCGCAGGCTGATCTCGGCGGCGCGACGGCCATCGATGGTCTTGAAGCTCTGCAGGTCGAGATTGGCCGCGCGGCGATCGACGACGAACAAGCTCACGCCGCCGCGGTCGTGGCGATGACCGGAGGTGCGGGCGGACACGATCAGATAGCCCGCCCATGGGGCGGCGATAACGGCGCTCTTGTCGCCGGTCAGGATATAACCCTTTCCGTCGCGACGCGCGGCGGCCGTGACGTTGGCGAGATCGAACCGCGAACCTTTCTCGGTCCAGGCCAACGTCCAGACGGTCGTTCCCCGGACGATATCCGGGATAAAGGCCTGCTTCTGCTCCTCCGACCCCAGCTGCTCCATCAGTCCACCGGCAAGCACGACTGTCTCAACAAACGGCTCGACCACGAGATGGCGGCCAAATTCCTGCATGATGAGCATGGTCTCCAGCGGACCGCCGCCGAGGCCGCCGACGTCCTCCGAGAAGCACGCGGCAAGCAGGCCGAGTTCGGCAAAAGCCGTCCATTGCTTGCGACTGAAGCCTTCCTCGCTGGCGAGGATCTTGCGGCGGGCGTCGAACTCATACTGGTCGCGCAACAAGCGTTGAACGCTGGATCGCAACAATTCCTGCTCTTCCGTGAACTGGATATCCATCCGATCCTCTCGTTTGCGCCGTTGCTAGAGACCGAGCACCGCTTTCGCCATGATGTTGCGCTGGATCTCGTTTGATCCGCCGTAGATGCTGAGCTTGCGCGAATTCAGGTATTTTTCCGACGCGGTGTGCCCGTAGTCTGGTCCAGGCATGAAATGATTGGTGCTCATCGGGTGCTCGCGGACCGCCAGTCCATAGTTGCCGATGGCGCGGTGCGTCAGCTCGGTGATGGCCTGGAAGATCTCGGTGCCGCGGATCTTGAACAGCGATGCCGCCGGCCCTGGATCGATCCCGCGCGCCATTTGGGCCACAACCCGCAGCTCGGTCGCTTCCAGCGCCAGCACGTCGAGCTCGAGGCGGGCGATCTCGCGTACGAATTCGAGATGCGCCGGATCGTCCGCCGCAATCTCGGCCTTCACGATTTTTTTCAGCTTGTCGAGGTAACGCATCGAACGGCCGATTCCGGCCATGCTGGTGCGTTCATTGCCGAGCAGGAACTTGGCGTAGGTCCAGCCCTTGTTTTCCTCACCGATGAGATTCGCGACAGGCACCCGGACGTTTTCGAGAAAGACGTCGTTGACTTCGTGGGAGCCATCGATGGTGATGATCGGACGTACGGTGACACCCGGCGACTTCATGTCAATCAGCAGGAAGGAGATGCCCGATTGCGGCCTCGCGGCCGGATCGGTGCGAACCAAACAGAAGATCCAGTCGGCGTGCTGGGCCAGCGTGGTCCAGGTCTTGTGGCCGGTGACGATGTAGTGGTCGCCATCACGTACAGCCTTGGTGCGGACCGTCGCAAGATCCGAGCCAGAACCTGGCTCGGAATAGCCCTGACACCACCAATCCTCGCCGGAAAGGATTCGGGGCAAGAACTTCGTCTTCTGCGCCTCGTTGCCGAACGTGTAGATGACGGGGCCGACCATAGTGATGCTGAACGCCAGCGGCGGCAGCGTGCCTGCGCGGGTCGTCTCCTGCTCGAAGACGAAGCGGCGGGTGATCGACCAGCCGGGGCCGCCATATTCCTTGGGCCACAGTGGCGCAATCCAACCTTTCTTGTGCAGGATGCGATGCCACAGCAGCATCTGCTCCTTGCTGAGATCGGTCTCCGGATTGGGAACACGCATTTCGACAGGATAATTGTCGGCAATGAAGGCGCGGACCTGGTCGCGGAATGCCGCATCCTCCTCCGAGAGCGCGAGTTCCATCGGACTTGCTCCTACCACTTCTCGCCGAACGGGCGGATTTCCAATTCGAACGTCCAAGCGCTCTTTGGTTGCTGGTAGAGCTGCCAATAAGACGCGGCCACGGAGGCCGGCGGCATCAGCAAGTCGGGATTGTCGAGCGCGTTGGGGCCGAGCGCCTCGAGCCGGCGCTGCCGCACCCATTCCGTATCGACGCCGGAATCGATGATTAGGTGCGCGACATGGATGTTCTTCGGCCCGAGTTCGCGTGCCATCGCCTGCGCCACGGCGCGTAGGCCGAACTTGGCGCTGGCGAAAGCGGCATAGCCGGAACCACCGCGCAACGACGCGGTCGCGCCGGTGAAGAAGATGTTGCCGCCGTCGCGCGGGACCATCAGCCGCGCCGCCTCACGGCCGGCGAGGAAGCCGGAATAGCACGCCATCTCCCAAACTTTCCGGAACACCCGCTCGGTGGTGTCGAGGATCGGGAAGTTGACGTTAGCGCCGATGTTGAAGATGCATACCTCCATCGGCGCGTGCTTGTCGGCATCGTTGAGGAAAGCGGTTATCTCCTCCTCCTTGCGGGCATCGAGCGAGCGGGCGTGGATCTCGCCGCCGGCGGCCTCGATTTCCTTAA
>DASYBT010000141.1:0-9840 GCA_036500585.1 Rhizomicrobium sp. | reverse complement strand
TGCGCAAGACCGATCCGCGAACCGTCGAGCAGACCTGGAAACGAATCGGCCAGCTCCTCGATCTCTTCTCGCCAGCCGAATGTGCCAACTATCTCAGGAACGCCGGATACGCTTCCGTGTAATCAGATCATGCTCTAGGCGCTGATGCGTCCGGTTCGCTGCTCGATTTCATCGCGCATGCGGCGCTGCTCGCGTTCGCCGATGGGATACCCCAGCGCAAGCAGCAGGCAGGCGACACTCAGGAAAACCGGCACCAGCACATAGGCCAGCCGCAAATGATCGAGAACGACGGCCGGCGGGTGCGCAACCTTCGGATCGAAGCCCAGCAGACCCAAAATCCCGAAGGCGATGAACACCGACCATCCAAGCCCGAACTTGCTGGTGAGCGAGAGGAACGAATACATCAGCCCGGCGCGCTCGGCATTGTTCTCCACGGTATCGGCATCGGCCACGTCGGCCATCATGGCGCGGATGAGGAAGGCCGGCGCGCCGTAGCTCACGCCGGACAACGCCAGCGCCGTCAGCGCAAGTGCGAAATTGCCGGCGGGAATGAGATAGACCAGCGGCGCGACCAGCAAGCCGTAAACATAGGCCGCACTCAGCGCGCGATGTTTGCCGATGCGCCGCGCCAGCGCAATCCATAGCGGCACGCACACGACGCCGCTCAGGAAATAGGTGAGAAGCAAGGTGTTCGAATAGTGCGGCAGCGCCAGCGCCAGATTGACGAAGAAGAAGAACGTCGCGCCGCGCGCGCCCTGGTTGAGGGACTCCAGCAGATCGAGCGCCATCACCCGCCGCATGGCACGGTTGCCGAGCACGAATTTCAAGGTCGGCCACAGGGCGGCGCGCGTCTTGAGCTTCACCTCCTGCTCCGGCACGACTGCGAGGCAAAGCGGAACGGACAACACCAAGGTGACGATTGCGAACGCCGCCATCGCCATGATTTGCGTTGCCTTCTGCGAGATCCCAGCCTGCTCGAGAATGGCGGGCAGCACCAGCACCAGCATCATACCGGCGACGGTTGCGAACTGAATCCAGCCATAGATGCGGCTGCGCTCATGATAGTCCGGTGAAAGCTCCGAGCCCCAGGAAAGATGCGGGATCATAGTGGCCGACCATCCCACATACATCAGCATCAGCCAGACCACGGCGTGCGCCACGCTGATATGGCCGCCCGGCACGAACACCATCCAGATGCCGAGCGCGAACAACGGCGCGCCAAGCGCAATCATCGGCCGCCTGCGCCCGAAGCGGGTGCGCCACTGGTCGCTGAAGAAACCCATCACCGGATCGACGAACACATCCGCGATGCGGCAGAAGGCGAAGATGGCGCCGGTGACGGCGAGGCTCAGACCCACTTCGCGCGAGGCGTAGAACTGCGGCAGATGGACCACGATCGGCATGCCGACGGCCGCCAGCGGCAGCGCCGGCAGGACATAGGCGAGCAGACGAAACCAGCTCACCTTGCCGGTACGAGCGTCCGCGAGCCGATCCGGACGCAGCATCGGCTTACGCGGCGCGGAAGTGCTGAACCATCGGCGTCTCTTCCTCGATCACGGCACGGAAAGACGGCCGCGCGTGAATGCGCGCGACATAGGTGTTGAGTCTTGCCGAGCAGGGCCCCTCGCCGGCATGCGCGACATTGACGAACATCGAGCCCACGGAAACATCGGCGATGGAGAATGCGTCGCCCACCAGGAATTCGCGGTCGCCCAGTTCCTTCTCCAGATAGGCGCAAACCGCCGGCATATGTTCGCTGAGCGCCTTCTCGCACACCGTTTCGTCGGCCTGCATCTTCAGCATCTTCTTGACGATGCGCTCGAAGAAAAGTCCGCGCACCAGATTCCCCGCAACGAAGGAGTCGGCATATTCCTCGAACCACAGCGCACGTGCCCGGTCATACGGCGCGGCGGGATAGAGCGGCGGCGTGGGATATTTGTGCTCGATGTAATCGCAGATCACGGTTGAATCCGCGAGCGTGTTCGGCTCCGGCAGATCGGTATCGCGGAAGGCGGGAATTTTGCCGAGCGGCGAAACCGCAAGCAGCTGTTCGCTTGGCGGAAATGGCGCCAAAGGCTCGAGACTGTATTCCAGCCCCTTTTCCGCCAGCATGACGCGCACCTTGCGCACGAATGGCGACACCTGCGCACCGTAGACGATCAGAGCCATGGCTCCCTCCGACAATTGATCCGAAGCCAGCGTGTCAGAGTTATGCGGGACAGATCAAGCGGGCGCTTCGACTTTCAGCTTCGGCGCGCGTTCCGGCGGCAGATTTTCATAAAGATCGCCGATCATATCCGACTTCAGCGTGCGCAAGGTGGGGACGTCCCACAAATTCTCCCATTGATGCGGATCGTTGCGCAGGTCGTAGAGCTCACCTTCGCTGCCATCATAGCGGATCGCGGTTCCGGCCGCCGCCATCGACGGCCAGAACTCTTCCAGCCCATTCGGTTTTCCCGGCGTCGACGGCTCGTAGCGCGTGAGCAGGTAGCCATCACGATAGATTGAGCGGAAGTGGAATCCGTAGCCGGGAAACTGGCTGTCCCATTCGCAGAGCGCGCGCTGGCGCGAGCCGTCGTCCGATGTCGGCAACGCGCGGCCTTGCATCCAGTCGGCGGGCTCGACACCGGCAATGGCGCAGAACGTCGGCGCGAGATCGACCTGCTCCACCGGCTGCGAAACCTGAGCTTGCGCAACATTGGCATTCGGCGCCGGGCGCCAGACGAACGGCAGCCGCATCAGCGCATCCACATGCCACGGCCCCTTGTAGACGAAGCCGAAATCGCCCTGCATCTCGCCGTGATCGGTGGTGAAGATGATGTCGGTTTCGGCGTCCCAGCCGCGCGCCTTCACTTTCGCCATCACGCGACCGATGGCCTCGTCGATCAACTCGTTCATCACGTGAACCTTGGCGTTGATTTCGCGGATGTTATCGTGGCTGAGCTGTTGCGGCGTGAAGTTCATTGGGCCGCCTTCGATGTTGGCCAAGCGGCCTTCGTAGAACGCGAGCCAGTGCGCCGGCTTCTGCGCCAGCACCTTGCGGATCGCGTCGGGCGAGCCGGGATGCCCGTCCGGCAGCGGCAGGTCGCGCCAGTCGCAGCGCTTCAGCTCGCCGGCCGGCGGATCCCACGGATGATGCGGATCGGGAAAGCTGAGCCACAGGAACCAGTCGTCGTTCGCGTCCAGTCTGTCGAGCCAGTCGACCGCCAGATCGGCAAGCCAGTCGCTCGAATCGAGCGCGCGCGGGATGGGATTGTCGGCCGTCTCCGGCGCGCCGGTTTCGCCGCCCGGCGACGCATTTAAGAGCGGCGGCGCGCTGTTGAAATATTCCGGATAATTCTGGCGCAGCCAGTAGCCGTAATGCGCCACCGGCCGGCCGTTGAAATTCGCGATATGCATGGCGTGGATGGCGTAATCGAATCCGCGCCACGGGCCGAAATCGCCGTCGCGCTGGCGGCGGTTCTCCGTGTACTTCGCCTGCGGATCGAAGCCGGGCTCGAAATGCGCCTTGCCGATCAGCGCGGTTTTGTATCCCGCCTTGTCCTTCAGATAGCGCGCGACGCTCGGCGCATCGTCGGGCAGCGGCACGCCATTGGCGAACACGCCGTGCGTTCGCACATATTGCCCGGTCAGCATGGTCGAGCGCGCCGGCATGCACACCGTGTTCTGGTTGTAGGCGCGCAGGTAATTGATGCCGTCCTTCGCCAGCGCATCGATGTTCGGCGTGCGGCAGAATTTGTTGCCGTTGCAGCCGAGTGAGTCGAAACGCTGCTGATCGGTGGTGATGAACAGAATCTTCCGGCCCATGTTATGCCGCCATCCCGGCGCCGCAGCAGATGAGCACGGTGCGTTCGAGCCCCGCCTCGCGATGGTAATGCGCGGCGAGGTAGTCCGGATTTTGCGTCATGCCGAGGAACGCCTGGCGCGACGGATAATAGACGCAGACGATGTCGTCCCAGTCGTTCGCCTCTCCGTCGCCGATGAACACGAGCTTCTGCGGCCCGCCCCACACGATGCGACCGCCAAGCCCGGTCACGTGCTGCAGCGCCACCATGCCATAGCGCTGATAGGCCGCGCGGCCCGACAGGTTCTCCTTCGCCTCGGCGCGATCGGTCGGGTACGCCGCGTGGGCGCGATACTTCAGCAGATTGACCATGACGATGGGACCTTCCGGCCCCTGCTCCGCCATCGCCTGCACCTGCCCCGGCTCCGGAACGACTGTGCTCATTTTTGCTCCTCGTTTGACTTTCGCGGGCCCCGCGCGATAATCTGAATCGGAATTCAGATTTCGAAATAGCACGCTCTCATGCCGTCCGCAAGCCGAACCAACGCCAAATCGATCGAGCGATGGTCGCTTCCAGCGACCCAGGCGCGCAGCCGCGCCACCCGCGAGCGCATCCTTGCTGCTGCGGAATCCGTTTTCGCGCAGCGCGGCTACGAAGGCGCGCGCCTTGCCGACATCGCCGAGGAAGCGGGCTGTTCCGTCGGCGCCGTCTATTTCCGCTTCAAGGACAAGGATGCGCTGTTCTTCGCCATCGCCGAATCGTTCGCCGGCGAAGCCCGCAACGGACTTGCCGCTTTGCTTGCCGGCACCAGCGATCTCGACGCGGCTGCGACCATCCGCACCTTCGTCACCGCAACGGCTGCAAGTTTCCGCCACCACAAGGGGCTGTTCCGCGCCATCGTGGAGCGCGGCATGGAGCACCCGCACGCGATGAAAACCGTGTTCGCGTTGCGCGACGAACTGGCGCGCGCGCTGGAGAAATCCCTCGGCGTGGCCGATGCAAGCCTCAAGATCCGCGTGATGACGCAGATGGTTTATGGCTTCATGGTGGCGGGCGTCCTCAACAAGAGCGCGCCAACGAAAATCACCGATAGCCGCGCCATTGCCGAGCTGGCGAACGCGTGCATCGCCTATTTCCACGCCGGTGACGCATGAGCCTCGCACGCAGAGGCGCGGACGTATGATGATCACCTCCCCTTGAAAAGGGGAGGTCGACCTCGCCTGTAAATCGCGCAATCAATGCAGGTACGTGCGAGGAGCGCAATAAGCGCGATTTACTGGCGGGGCGGGTGGGGATCAGAATTTCAGCATGATCCCTCCCCGGGATCGCTGCCGCGATCCGACCCTCCCTTTTCAAAGGAGGGTTGATCTACGCCTCCGCGTCTCCGCGTCAATCAATTTTGTTTTGCCCCCACCCCCAACCCCTCCCCTCGTTGGGGGAGGGGAGTTAGAGGCATCGGTCCTCCGATCTTAAGCGCGGCGGGCGCGGAAGAATTCGCGCAGCAATTTCCCCGCCGCGTCGGCATCGCCGGCGCGGGCCACGACTGGGCGGTGATGGCAGGTCGGCTGCGCGAAGAATTGCGGGCCGTGCAGCACCGCGCCGCCTTTCGGATCTTCCGCGGCGAACACCAGCCGCGCTACCCGCGCCATGGCGATGGCGCCGACGCACATCGCGCAGGGCTCCAAGGTCACATACAGCGTGGTGCCCACCAGCCGCTCGTTGTTGAGAACGCGCGCGCCTCCGCGGATCACCAGCATCTCGGCATGCGCGGTGGGGTCGCGCAGCTCGACGATGCGGTTGCCGTCGCGCGCCAGCACTTCGCCGTTGGCACCCACCAGCACCGCACCCACCGGCACCTCGCCGCGGCTCCCCGCCGCTTCCGCTTCCTCCAATGCCATCCGCATGAGATCCGCGTCCGTCATGTCGCCCGTATCAATTCCAGAAGATCGTCGGTGACATCCATCATGAGGGCGGGGCGACGGTCGGGAGTGGTTTCGGCGATTGCATCGGTGAAGAGCCGCGCGGTTTCCGGCTCTCCATAATCGAAATGCGCGTCAACGGCACGCTGCCAGGCAGCTCTGTCCGCCCATTGCGCATAGGCCACGAAGCGGCCATCTGCCGCGCGATGCAGCCGCGAGCCCAGCCCGCCAAACCGCCGTCTGATCAGTTCTGTGCCGCGGCGCCATGCGCTGCGGAACTGTTCCTCCTTGCCGGGATGAACGCGCCACCAATAAACCGCGATGAACATGCGACCTCGCTTGCGTCCGCCGCGTCGTCAAAGTACCCCCTGCGGCATGGACACGGAAGCTGCCAGCGAGCGCCTTTCCAAGATCATCGCCCGCGCCGGCATCTGTTCGCGGCGTGATGCCGAAAAGCTGATCGCCGACGGCCGTGTGACCTTGGACGGCGAAAAGGTCACCGGCCAGGGCGTCAAGGCGGGGCCGAACAACGTCGTTGCCGTCGACGGCAAGCCGCTGACCGAGCCGGAAGCCACGCGGCTGTGGCGCTATCACAAGCCGGCGGGACTGGTCACCACGCATCGCGATCCGGAGGGCCGCCCCACCGTGTTCGAGAAACTGCCGGCGCGGCTGCCGCGCGTGGTGTCCGTCGGCCGCCTCGACATAAATTCCGAGGGCCTGCTGCTGCTCACCAATGACGGTGCCTTCGCGCGTTCGCTCGAACTTCCCGCGGCAGGATGGGAGCGCAAGTACCGCGTGCGTCTGTTCGGCAAGGTCACCCAATCCGAGCTCGACGAACTCGCCAGGGGCCGCACCCTCGATGGTGTGAAATATGGTCCGGTCATCGCCGATCTCGAGCGCGCCAAGGGGATGTATGCGTGGGCGAACGTGCGCCTCAAGGAGGGCAAGAACCGCGAAGTGAAGCGGCTGATGGAATCGCTCGGGCTGAAAGTCGCGCGACTCATCCGCGTGCAGTTCGGGCCGTTCCATCTCGGCCAGCTGGAGCCCGGCCTCACTGACGAAATCCCCTCCCGCGTCTGGAAGCAGCAGCTGGGCATGGGGAAGAAGTGAACCTACCTCCCGGAGGTATGAATCTTCAGGTGGAGGACGCTGAATTTTCCTTCGTGTCCTTGGTGATCTTCGTGGTTGATTTCTTACCACCAAGCACACAAAGGACACGAAGTTGACCAGCGGTTTCTCCGCGACCTCCGCGGGAATCATCTCTGTTACATAGAGAAAAATGACACGGTGGGCAGCGTCCGGATCGGGCCTTAGGGCCCGAGTTCCGGTATAAGCGCAACGAAAGCAGATACTTAGCGGAAACCAATGTGTCCGCGACCAGGGAAGATTATTGATGAAATCTTAATGAGACTGTCATATGATTGTCGTGAAAGTATGAGGCGTGTTCAATGCTGACCCGTCCGCTCTTCACCCAGGCCGCCGAACAATCCGGCCGCGACACCACCCTGCTCTACCTGCTCCTCACCGTGGTGCTGTTCGGGCTGGGCATTCTCATCGGCCACGCAATCTAGCTCACAGTATCCGGAAGCGCCGCAGCGCCGCATAGCAGCCCGCCACGATCGCCACGCACAATCCGACGACCCACCAGAACCCGCCATGGGTGTTGGCCCACGGAATGTTCGGCAGGTTCATGCCGAACGCGCCGGTGACGAGCGTCGCCGGCAGGATCAAGGTGGACAAAATCGTCAGCGTACGGAGTGAGCGGTTGGTGACCGCCGCGATGCGCGTATCCATCTCTTCGTAAAGCAGCCTGGCGCGCTCCTGCAGCGCGCCGGCGTCGCGGTCGAAATCCTCCGCCTCCTGCAGCATGTGCGGAAGATGGGGCCAGACCGGGTTGTCCTCCGACCGGGGATCGCGCGCATTGATCACGCGATGGAGCGCATTGCGCAGGGCGAGAAAGGCGCGGTGATAGCGCGAAACCTCCAGCCGCAATCCGCCCAGCGCGGACTGGTCCAGATCCTCGCGGCCGGTCAGCAGCCGGTCCTCGATGCTGTCGAGGCCGTGCTCGATGACGGCGAGGCGCTGCTCGACAATCTCGAGAAACTGCTCGTTCAACTTCACGAATGCGTCGGTCGGGCTCTTGAGCCTCGCCCCGTCTTCGGCCTCGTCCCGCACCTCGCCGACGACGCGCATGGGATGATGCCGCGCGGTAATCAGGTGCGCCGCATCGAACCAGAAATGCACGTGGCCGAGCCCCAGGGTCTGACCGTGGAAATCGCGCTCGATGTCCGGCAGCACGCCGAAGGCGCATCCGCTGCCCAGATGGATCTGCGGCCGAGTTTCGCTGGCAAGCAACAGCGCGCGGGCTTTTGCCGGAAGCGCCTCGAAGCCTTCCAGGAATCGCCGGGCGCGATGGTCGGAGAGCGCAAAATGCATCCACACCCAATCGTGCGGCTCGCAGAGGCGCTCGTCATAGGTCTCGTCGGTCATGCGCACGCCGCGGCCGTCGCGAAACACGAGGCCCCACAGCAGCCCGTTGCTCTTCTGCAGAATCTGATCCATGCGAAGCAGAGACTAGCGCACTTCCGCCTTACCCATCCACGCGCTGGCGCGAAGGGAATTTTCGCACGCGGAGGCGCGGAGGACTTGGAGTTCTTCTGCCACGGTTTCGGAACCTGCGCTCGGTCCGCGATTGTTCTTTTTGGCGCGCGGTACGCGCGCCGACTCTCTTTCTCCTCCGCGACCTCCGCGAACTCCGCGTGAGTCATTCATTCGTTCGATGTCTCTGACCCTAGCCCTCTCGCAGGAGATCGAGCGTCGCCGCATCGTCGCGGCCGGTGAAGTAGCGATCGAGCACATCGCGGAACACCGCGTTCTCGTCGGAAGCATGCGCGAACAAGGTCATGCACGAGCGCAGCTTGAGATCGTCCGGATACGGAAACATCGCGCCGATGGAGCGCGCATCCGCATCCAGCACCAGCCGGCAACATTCATTGAGGCGCGGCCCCAGCACGGGATGCGCCAGGTAGGCACGAGCCTCATCGAGCGACTCAATCGCATAGCGTTGCGCCGTGGCGCTGTGCCCCAAGCCGCGGATTTGCGGAAACACGAACCACATCCAGTGCGTCCGCTTCTGCCCATCCTGCAGCTCGCGCAACACTTGCGCATACACAGGCGCCTGTGCATCGACGAAACGTTGCAGATCGTGTGAGGCGGGCGGCATGTCGGCGCCAGCATTGTCCACCCGCGGGAACGCGGGCGAGAACGATTAGGCTTTCGCCTTGGCCTTGCGACGCGTTTTTGCCGGCGTTTCCGGCTGCGGTGCGTTCGCCGCCTCAATGCGATCGGCTTCTTCCTTCGCCAGGCGCAGCGCGCGCAGCTTCGCCGTCTTGGCGGCAGTGGCGGCCCGCTCGGCCTCGATCATTTCCTTCACCAGCGAATCGCGCTGTTCGGACGCCGCGAAATGGTTCTGCGCCCGCGCCCGTGCCGCGTTCCGGTCCGATGTCGTCTTGGTATCGGCCATGCTGCCTCCTTTCAAATGCCGTCGGTAAAAAATGGAGGGCGGCGAAAAACCCGCCGCCCTCATCGAGGCTGATGTTAGACGGCCTTCAGGTTCGCGGCCTTGGCGCCACGCGCGTCGGGCTGGATGTCGAACGATACCTTCTGCCCTTCGTTAAGGCTGCGCAGGCCTGCCGCTTCCACGGCGCTGATGTGGACGAAGACGTCCTTGCCGCCGCCTTCCGGGGCGATAAATCCGAATCCCTTCGTGGTGTTGAAAAACTTCACGGTACCGATTGCCATTGGTCTTCCTAGTTCTCATGGAGTGCCGCAGGCGCGACAACCGCGCCATACGGACGTGGGTAAGACGGGCATCAGGTGTCGGAAGTTTTCGGCTGGTTCGGCGCGCGGCGAAGCGGGTCGGATCAACGGAAAAGCGCTTCGCCTGAGGCTGCGTCAGAACCACGTGGGCCTTATATAGGGCGGCTGTGAGGAAGTTACAACGCCGCTGCCCGGGCCCCCGTTTGGCCCGGCCAGGCCGAAGGCTCCGCCTTTCGGGCGCCGGAACCTTTGCCGGAGCCCGGCGAGGGGGATGGGCCGAGCCCTTCAGCGCCGCAGCAAATCACCGGGCAAATCGC